>JAKATJ010000106.1 GCA_021828005.1 Actinomycetes bacterium
GCTCCGACTGCGACGACGGTGGTGATGGCGAACACGAGAAGGTCCACCACGACGAACGTGCCGGCGAGCGCACCGCGCAGGGCGGGCGCGAGCCGCGGCCCCCAGGCGAGGATCGCCAGCACGCCGAGCGCGAGGACGAGCGATGGAACGAGCCACGGCCCGAGCGCGCTCGCGTCGGTCGCGGCTCCCGACACCACTCCCATCCATTCGAGGAACGACGGACCGGTCGCGAGCGCGACAGCCACGAGCGCGACCACCAAGACGGCTGGGAGGGCGCCAAGCACGCGCTCGCCGCCACCTGCCGGCCCAGGGGCTGCCAGCTCGGCCTGGGCGACGCCGGGGCTTGGGCTCCGTGCCCACGAGTCCAGCCAGTGGGCGAGGAGCACGGCGAGCGCGAGGTCAGTCACGAGGATGCTCCTGCTCTGGAGGCGCTGACCGCCGACGAGAGGGATGTGGATAAGCACGTGCCAGAGCGGGGTGTGGTTGCCGAGGGTGAGGAGGATCCCCGCTGCGGCGATGACCTCCCATATCACCCATTCGGGCACCGGACGGGATCGGCGGAGCCTCGCCAGGAGTGCCGTAGCGCCGACGAGCGGGAGCAGGCCCACGTAGCCGGACACCTCGGTGAGGTTGTAGTGGGCGAAGAACACCGGCTGGCCGAAGGACCCGGAGCCGCCGAGGAGATCGGGCACCCCGAGGAGGGTGAGCCAGCGGACCGGCAGAGAACCGGCGCCGAAGAGCTGTGGGGTGACCTGCGCGCGCTGTGACGTCGCCACCGCGGCGAGGCCCGGGACGACCTGGACTGCCCCGATGCCGACGCCGACGAGGATCCCGGCGCAGACCGCTGCCGAAGCCTTCCACCAGGCTCGCGGCACGGGCCGCGCCGAGCGCGCCAGGCGCACCAGACGCCAGGCGACGTAGAGCAGCACCACGGCCGCCGCATCGGTGGTCGCCCGGGGCTCGCCCGAGAGCACCACGAGCGCGACCGACCCGGCGAGGGTCGCGCTCCACCACATGAGGGAGCGCCCTTTCGTCGCGCCGTCGGTGAGCCGTAGGACCGCGAGCAATGCGACGGGCACCCAGCTCATCCCGATGATGAGGCCGATGTGAGGGACCTGAGCGGCCATGGCCCCGCCGAAGGCGTACGTCGTCGCGCCCGCCCAGCTTCCGAGGAAGCCCAATCTCGACGCTCGCAGGAACGCGAAACAGCCGAGGCCGGCAGTCGCCGAGGCGGCGACGAGGTTGACGGTCCAGCCTGCTGCACCTGGCAGCACGGCGAACAGCCAGGTGAGGGGGTAAGCCGCTCCGGCGTTCCAACCGGCGAGGAGGGGTGCGCCGCCCCAGATGAAGGGGTCGAAGACCGGAAGGTGACCCGACCGCAGTTCGTGGCCGACGAGCTCGCGCAGCGGCAGGTTCTGCGTGAGGTCGTCGCCGGGCACGACGGGGTGCCCAAGGAGGGCGGGAAGGCCGTAGACGAGGAGCGGCAGCGCGACGAGGGTCGCGACGCTCACCGGTCGCGAAAGTCCGGCGTGTGCCCACGGCGGGCGCGACGCCGTCGGCCGGGCCCGGGCTGGCCCGTCGGGCTCGCCCGGGAGTTGCCCGGCGCCTGGGATCCCCGCGATCTCGGTGGTCACCGCCCGTAACTCTCGCAGGCTGGGGCCGCGGGCCTCTCGCTGCTCGCAACCGTGCGCGCCCACGCACGCCGTCGGGTCACCCCGGCGGGGAGCAACAGGCGCCTCGGAGCGTGCCCGTCCGCTCACGCTCGTCCCCCCGACTGCACCCGGTCACGGGATCCCACGCGTCGTACCTGGTGAAGCGGTCGATCGAGTAATGGCGCCTGACAAGCCCGCGCACGTTCAGTCTCGTGCAGTTGGCATTTCCCCCCCGAACCCAGTCAAAAAGGTTGCAAGGTACAAGTTTGTGGGTAGAGCCCCTGTGATAGCCACCAGATCGGGAGAAGAAGGATGAACACGAAAATGATCAGAAGGGCGGCGTTTGCCGTCCCGATGGGAGTCCTGCTCGGAGTAGCGGGACTCGCAGCCAGCGGGGCTCTGAGCGCCCCGGCAGGAGCTAGCGCGACGACGCCAACGACCACGTCGCTGACGTCGTCACTGAACCCATCCACGTACGGGAGCTCAGTGACCTTCACGGCCCACGTCGCGAGTACACCACCTGTGACACCACCTGTGCCACCACCTGTGACCGGGACCGTCACCTTCTCCTACAACGGAGCCGCAATCAGCGGGTGCACCTCGGTGACACTGATTGCTTCTCAGGCGACGTGCACGACGTCGACCCTGCCGGTGGGGACCGATGTCGTCACCGCAAAGTACTCAGGCTCCGCCACACCCTCGTCAGGGACAGTGAAGCAGGCGGTCGACAAGGCGACGCCAACGATCACCTGGGCGACCCCTGCTCCCATCACCTACCCCACTGCACTGAGCGGTGCACAGCTCGACGCCACCGCCTCGGTCGCAGGGACGCTCACCTACTCGCCGCCATCAGGAACGGTGCTGCCCGCTGGCACCCAGACGCTGAGCGTGGTGTTCACGCCGTCGACAACGACGAACTACGCGTCCACGTCAGCGACGGTCGCCTTGGTGGTCAATCCGAGACCGGCGATCGTCACGCACACGACGGTGACCGCGTCGCCGAACCCCTCGACCGCAGGGGCGACAGTCACCTTCACGGCGACGGTCAGCCCGGCGACAGCCGGGGGCACGGTGACCTTCGGCGGAGCCGGTACCTCTAACTGTGCGAACGAAGTGCTCAGCCCGAACCACCAGGCGACCTGCAAGACGTCCACGCTCCCTGTGGGGACAGACGTCGTGACGGCTTTCTACTCGGGGCAATCGACATTCGACGCCTCGTCGGGTTCCGTTACCGAGAGGGTCATTGCAAAGACGGTCACTCCGAAATTGCCCACCGTCACGTCCGTGACGCCGAGCTCAGGAGGGGCTCACGACGTAGTCACGATCACGGGAACCGGCTTCGAGCCCCACATGACCGTCGTCTACTTCGGCGGGCGGCAGGCGCCGCACATCGATGTCGTGAGCGGCACCGAGGTGACCTGTTGGAGCCCGGTGCGCACCGGGACGGTCGACGTGACGGTCAAGACCCCCATGGGGACGAGCGCCGTCAATGCGGCTGACCGGTTCACCTACGTGCCTCCGACCGTGACCTCGGTTGTACCGAGAGGGGGAGGCAACCGCGCCTTCGTCACCGTCACCGGAACCAGCTTCATCAGCGGAGACACGGTGCGCTTTGGTGGCAAGCTGGCTCCCCATGTCGACGTCGTGAGCGCCAACGAGATCACGGTCGACAGCCCGTTCGGCATTCCTGGCGCTTCGGTCTACGTCACGGTGCGTGCTCCCGGCACGGGCACCACAAGCCTCGTGACGCCTGACGACACGTTCACGTACAACGCGTAGCCGGAGAGGCGGGCAACCTGAGGGTGCCGATACTCGGCTCGGGCCGTCGATCGGCACCCGAGCGCCTCGCCCGTCGCGCCCGAGCGGAAGATGCCAGCGTCGTCTTCGGTCACCTCCGCCAGTTCGGCATGGTGACCGAAGACGCGCACACCTGCGTCGCAGCGCGCATCGATCCGACCCCCTCACGGCGCGAAGGGCCGAGGCTCAAAACGCCGTCTGCGTGCGCCAGCGCTCCGGGATCTCGTCGTCGCCGAATCGCTCGATGGCCAGCTCTTCTGGAGTCGCGCGGTTCGCGCACCAGAGCCACAGCGCCTCTGCACCGCCGCGCAGCGCGACGTCGGCCTTCGCGTGCGCGCGCCGCGTCGCCACCTCGCCTCCCGGCCCCAGCTGCACGACCCACTCGCCGTCGGCATCGGTGCAGTGCAGGTGCACCGACTGGCCGGACCACACGTCGGGACGGAGCCGCACGATCCTCGGCACGATCACGTGCAGGTGCTCGTCGATGCCGTCGACGGCGACCTCGGGTTCGATCCTCGAGGGCGTGCCGATCGCCCGCTCGGCGTCCCAGGCGTGCAGCACGGTCTCGAGGGCCTGACGCCTGTACCAGAAGCGCACCGACCGGGGTGTGCCGAAGGTCCAGCAGTCGGCATCGGGGTCCGCCGAGCCGAGGGCGTCGACCAGGCGCTCGGCCTGCCCCTTCGCCCACGTCCGCAGCGCCTGAGCTCCTCGGCTCGCGGGTGCCTGACCACGCTGCGCGCGAATCTTGGTGGTCACGGTCTCCGCGGCCCAGCCCCAGACGAGGCCCATGTGGACCAGCAGGTCGGCGAGGGTCCACTCCGGGCACGTCGGCACGGAGACATCCATGGCGCCGGCTGCCGAGTCGAGCAGCGCGTCGGCCCGGTCGCGGAGGACTTCGAGGTGCATTGCGGGCTCCACAGCGCCGAGGCTACCGGTGCGCCGACGGAGCGCGCCCCAAGCCGTCGAGCACGGGGCGGTGCGAGGGGCGTCAGCGGCCGCGGTACTCGGTGTGACGCTGCGTGCGAGCCACGATGACGCGAGCGCCGACCAGCAGCAACAGCACCATCGCGACGAGGATCAGGCCCGCGTCGTAGGAGAGGTAGTTCGCGTGCTGCGACGGGTAGCTCCAGTACTGGTACACGAGGTACGTGAGGTAGCCGAACCCGTGAGCGTGGACGAACGATCCTGTCCACACTGTGCTGGAGAACTCCGCCGTGAAGAGCAGCGGCGCGGTCTCTCCTCCGGCGATCGCGAGGGCGATCAGCAGCCCCGTCACGATGCCCGGGGCCGCGCTCTTGAGCACCACCCGCCGCATCGAGTGGCCCATCGACATGCCGAGCGCCTCGGCGCCCTCGCGGTAGCTCGTCGGCACCTGGCGCAGCGCCGTCTCGGTCGCCTTCGCGATGTAGGGCACCACCATCACCGACAGCACGAGCAACGCCGGGAGCAGCGAGAAGTCCCAGTGGAGCCCGACCACGAGGGCCACGTAGCCGACGTAGCCCAGCACGATCGAGGGGACGCCAGAGAGGACGTCGGCGGCCATGCGCAGCCAGGTGCCACCCGCCCTGCCGCGTCTGTTCGGCCGCGACAGCTCGGCGAGGTGGATGCCCGCGAGCACCCCGACACTGCCCGCGAGCACGAGGACGCCGGCCATCAGCACGAGCGTGCCCACGATCGGGCCGAGGAGGCCACCGTTCTCACCTTGCAGGTTCGTCCACAGGACGCTCCACTGCCAGTGCGGCGCGGCCTTGCCGATGACACCGGCGAGCAGCCAGACCGCGGGCGAGAGCACGAGCAGGAGCGCGAGGACGGTGCCGGCCCGAAAGAGGACCGTGAAGACGGATCGGCGTCGGGCGCGCGGCATCTCTTCCTCTCAAGCGCCGCGGCCGACGGGTCCGCCCAGCCGGGAAGTCCGATGCACGATCCAGCGGGCGGCCAGGTTCACGAGGACCGAGATGACGGCGAGCACGAGCGCGAGCTCCGCGATGCTGGCGACGGCGAAGCCGGTGCCGTCGGTGAGCGAGGAGTCGAGCTGCGTCGCGATCGCGGCCGCGATCGTCGACATCGGTGAGTAGACGTTTGGCGCGAGCTGGAAGATGGCCCCGACGGTGAGCACGAGTGCCATCGTCTCGCCGAGGGCGCGGCCGAGCCCGAGGACCGCGGCGCCGATGATCCCCGAGCGCACCCAGCGGAGCGTGATCTTGCTCGCCACCTCGAAGTCGGTCATGCCGAGCGCCTCCCCTCCCTCCTTCGGGAGCGCGGGCACCTGCCGGAACAGGTCGGCGGTCGTCGCGGTGATGATCGGGACGATCATGAGCGTCAGGACGAAGCCGCCGGTGAGGAGGCCCTCCCCGTGCCCGACTGTGCCCGTGAAGAACGACAGGACCGGCACGTGAGGCAGGTGGTCCGCGAGGAACGGATAGAGCGTCTTGGAGAGGGCGGGGCCGAACGTGAGCACCCCCCACAATCCGAGCACCACGCTCGGCACCCCGGCGAGAAGCTCGATCGCGAAGCCGAGCGGTCGCGAGACCCAGCGCGGGAGCCGCTCGGTCAGCGCGAAGGCGCAACCGATCGAGATCGGGAGCGCGATGACGACGGCGATGGCCGAGGTCTGGAGCGTGCCCGCGACGAGCGGCCACGCTCCGTAGGACGAGCCCACCGGGTGCGCCACCCCGTCAGTGCGGGTGGTCGCCGCGTAGGTGCTGCCGATCTTCCAGGCGGAACCCGTGAAGAACCCGCCGCCGTTCACCTTGACCGCTGGGTAGGCATTCAGCGCGAGGACGGCGACGACGAATACGAGCGCAGCGAACGGGAGAACGACGGCCACCCGCGCCCCCCACTTCCAGGCTCCCTCCAACCTGGCCATCGTCTGCCGCCTCAGCGCGTGACCTGGGCCCGGCTACTTGATCGCCAGGATCTGGTCGTACGAGTCGTCCGCGACCTTGAGCGGGAGCGGCCGGAACCCGACCTGGCTCAGGTAGCTCTGTGTGTTCCCGTCCTTGGGGTTGATCGCCCACTCGAGCACTGAGCGGACGGTCTTCGCGACGCCCGTGCTCGGCTGCTTCTTCGAGACGATCGCGTACTCGTAATTGATGATCGGGTAACCTGTCTTCACCCTGCCGTCGATCATCGAGATGGCACCTGTCTTGGGGGTCTTCGTCACGAACCCAGCAGCCTCAGCGGCGACGGTCGCCGAGGTCGGCATCACGTACTGGCCCGCACCGTTCCTCAGCTGGGCGTAGGTCAGGCCGTCTCCGAGAGCCTGGGTCTGGTAGCTGATGCCGATGTAGGCGATGCAGCCCGGCGTTGTCTTGCAACCAGCGACCATGCCGGAGTTCCCTGTCTCTGCGAGCTCGTGCGCGCCCTTCGGCCATGTCACGGACGTGTTGTAGCCGACCGTCTTCGCCCAGGTCTTTGTCGAGTCGGTCAGGTAGGTCGTGAAGA
>JAKATJ010000107.1:0-4567 GCA_021828005.1 Actinomycetes bacterium
CGCGCTGATCGGGGGCGCACGCTGCACGAACGAGGGCGCCTACGCCTGGACGAAGCTGGCCAAGGGGGTGATCGGAACCGACTCGGTCGACTCGCAGCTCGCCGACGGCCTCCCCGGCGAGGTGGTGCTGTCGCTTCCGCGTGCGTCGGTCGACGAGGCGTGCAGCGCCCGAGCGGTCCTCGTGCTGGCCGGCGACGTCCGCGAGGAGCTGCCGGTGCTCTTCCTCCGGCTGAGGACTGCGGCGCTCGCGGGCGCCACCACGATCGTCGAGGTCTCCCCGGCCGAGACGTCGCTCACGCGCTACGCCGCCGTGTCGCTGCGCACCCGGCCCGGCGATGCCCTCGCCGTCGCCGAGGCGCTCGTCGCAGCGCACGGCGCGACCTCGGCACCTCCGCATCCCGAAGGGGAGATCGTCGCTCCGGACGAGCTCGCGCGCGCCCGGTCGCTTCTCCTCGGGGCGGGCAGCGGGCAAGAAGGGGAGCCGGGCACCGGCATCGTCGTGGTGCTGGGGCGGCCGTCGCTCGCAGAGCACGAAGACGTCGTTGCCGCCGCGGCGCGACGCCTCGCGGATGCGCTGCCGGGCGCTCGGTTCCTTCCCGCGCTCCGCCGCGGGAACGTGATGGGCGCCTTGGAGCTCGGGATGGCGCCGGGGCTCCTCCCCGGCAGGGTGTCCCTCGACGCCGGTCGCGAGTGGTTCATGGCCGCCTGGGGGACGGTGCCCGAGCACCGGGGCCTCGGCGCCGCCGGCATCCTCCGGTCTCTCGCCGACGGCGGCGCGGACGCGCGTGTCCGGGCCCTCCTCGTGGTGGGCGCAGACCTCCCAGACGACTTCGTGGACGCGGCGCTCGCCCGCCGGGCGCTCGAGCACGCGGACTTCGTCGTCGCGGTCTGCGGGCACCAGGGGCCTGCGACCGACCGGGCCGACGTCGTCCTCCCCGTCGCCGTGGAGCACGAGCGCCCGGGGACCGCCTGCAACGTCGAGGGCCGGGTCAGCCGGCTGGGCCAGAAGCTGGTACCGCCCGGCCAGGCGTGGCCGGACTGGATGATCGCTTCGGAGCTCGCCGCCGAGCTCGGCGCGGACCTCGGGTTCTCGTCGGCCGACGACGTGTGGGACGAGATCGAACGGCTGGCGCCCGTCTTCGCGGGCGTGACGCGGGGCACGCTCGCCTCGGCGGAGGCTCACGACGGTGTCCTCGTCCCTTGGGCCGAAAGAGCCGGCTCCTTGCGCGCGGTCCTGCCCATCGACCCGATGTCCACCCCCGGCGTGGAGTCGGTCGAGCGACAGGGCGCCCCCCCGCGCGTCGGGCTCGCCGAGCCCTCAGGGACCGAGCCCCCAGGGGCGGGGAAGTACACGGGCACGCGCCGGCCGAGCCTCGGGCCTGCGAGCGGCGAACCGGTCGTGGCCCCCGAGCCGGGTGCGGGGCTCTCGGGGTCCGCCCGGACGCTCCCGGTGCCACACGTCGGCCCCGTGGACGCCTACTCGCTGCGGCTCTGCTCGACGCGCCGTCTGTACGACGCGGGCGTTGCGATCTCCCACTCGCCGTCGCTCGGAACCCTCGTGGGGCGGGCGACGGCACGGGCGAACCCCTACGACCTCGACCGTCTGGGGGCGCTTGACGGCGACGCCGTGACGGTTCGATCGGCACGCGGCGAGCTGGCGCTCCCGTGCGAGCCCGATGCGACCGTCCCGCGCGGCGTGGTCGCGGTCGACTTCAACCTTCCGGCAGAGGACGGCACGCGCAACGCCGCATCCACCCTCATCGACGCGGCGGAGGCGGTCGTGGACGTCCGGCTGGAGTCGGTCCGGTGAGCGCGGCGTGGCTCGTGGCCGCCCACGCCCAGCTCGCGACGCTCCTCGCTCTCACCACGCACGGCGACCCGCTGTACTCGCGCGGTGTCGGCTGGTTCGTCTGGGTGGTCGTGATCATCAAGGTGCTCGTCGCATTCGCGGTGCTGCTCGTCTCGGTCATGCTCATGATCTGGTTCGAGCGAAAGCTGATCTCGGACATGCAGAGCCGGATCGGGCCGAACCGCGCCGGCCCGTGGGGCCTGCTCCAGACCCTCGCCGACGGCACGAAGCTCTTCTTCAAAGAGGACCTGCTCCCTGCGCAGGCGGACCGGACCGTCTTCCGCCTCGCCCCCTACCTCTCGCTCGTCCCGGCGCTGCTGATCTTCACGGTCGTCCCGGTGGGCGGCATCGTGACCATCTCCGGGCACCCCTTCGAGCTGCAGGTCGCCGACCCGACGATCGGGATCCTCGTCGTGCTCGCGATGTCCTCGATCGCCGTCTACGGCGTCATGCTGGCGGGCTGGTCGTCGGGCTCGAAGTACCCGCTCCTCGGCGCGGTGCGCGCGTCCGCGCAGATGATCTCCTACGAGGCCGCCCTCGGCATCACGACCGTCACCGTCGTCATCGTGACGGGGTCGCTCTCCACGCGGGCGATCGTGGAGTCCCAGGGACCCGCGTTCTGGGACTGGAACCTCATCCGGCTGGGGATCGTGCCGTTCGTCTTGTTCCTCACGGCGATCACCGCGGAGCTGACCCGGCCCCCGTTCGACCTGACCGAGGCGGAGCAGGAGCTCGTCGGCGGCTTCCACACCGAGTACTCCTCGATCCGCTTCGCCATGTTCTTCCTGGCGGAGTTCATGAACGTGATCACGATGTCGGGGGTCGTGGTCACCCTCTTCCTCGGCGGCCCGGACGGCCCGGTCCCGCACCTCCCGACCTTCGACGTCTGGTTCCCGTCGGTCTGGTTCGTCGGCAAGGTCTTCTGCTTCCTCTTCCTCTACGTCTGGCTGCGTGCCGCGCTCCCCAGGCTCCGCTACGACCAGCTGATGACGCTCGGGTGGAAGTACCTGATCCCGCTCAGCCTTGGCTGGCTGCTCGCGGTCGCAGGCTTTCTCGTGGACGGCTGGTGGGGGGCGGGCATCGCGGCCGTGGCCCTGTGCCTGACGGGCCTCCTCGCGCGCGCCTTTTCGATCGGCAAGCGGCGAGGGGAGCACGATCCGCTGCTCGAGCCCACCGGCGCGCAAGTGCAGCGCCCCTCCCTGCTCCGGCTCGCGTCGCTGGGCGCGCAGCGCGGGCAGAGCGGCGAGGCTCCTGGCAGCGGGGGAACCGGGGAGGTGGGCTGAGTGGGCGTGCTCTCCGACCTCCGGGAGGAGCTCAAGTTCTTCGGTGGCTTCAAGGTCACCTTCGAGCACCTCGGGCGGCCGCGGGTGACGAGGCAGTACCCCGAGGAGAAGCAGCCCAAGCAGCCGCGCCAGCACGGCCGCCACGTGCTCAACCGCTACGAGGACGGCATGGAGAAGTGCATCGGCTGCGAGCTGTGCGCCGGCGTCTGCCCTGCGGACTGCATCTACGTCCGGGGCCTCGACAACCCGCCCGACCACCCGGTGTCGCCCGGCGAGCGGTACGGCTACGTCTACGAGATCAACTACCTCCGGTGCATCCACTGCGACCTGTGCGTCGAGGCGTGCCCGACGGAGGCGATCACCGAGTCCAAGCTGTTCGAGTTCTCCTTCACCAACCGTGCGGACGCGATCTATACGAAGAACGAGCTGCTCGTCGGCGACGACGGGCGTCCGAAGCGGCTCCCGTGGGAGGACTGGCGGGAAGGTGACGACCTGCACACCTCGGGCTGGATGCGCGCGACGGCGCCCAGCGGCAGCGCCGCGTACGAAGGGCGGGTCCAGTGGTCCGGCGAGCTCGGCTACGGGGTGCGGGCGCCCGAGGCCGGACAATCGGGCCGCAGGGACGACGCCGCGACCGGAACCTTGGCGCTCCGCGAGGTGCTCGAGCCGCACCTGCTCGACGAGGACATCCCGCTCGAGCACCGCGGCATGCGCGGCAGGCTCTGGCGGGCGCAGCTCTCCGCCCGGCGGAACCGCAAGAAGATGGAGCGGGCGCGTGACCGGCTGAGAGAGCTCCGCGCCCAGCGGGCGGGCGCCCGCGACGCGGCGAAGGAGGGACGCCGGTGAACGCCCTCGTCGCGGCGACCATCCCCGACGCCGTCACCTTCGCCGTCTGCGCGGTGGTCGTCCTTTCCGGCGGCATCGGCGTCGTCACCTCGCGCAACCCCGTGCACGCCGCCCTCTCGCTCGTCATGACGCTGTTCGGGATCGCGGTGCTGTTCATCGAGCAGCACGCGTACTTCCTGGCCGCGGTGCAGGTGATCGTCTACGCGGGCGCGATCGTCGTGCTGTTCCTCTTCGTCATCATGTTCCTCGGCGTCGACCGGGAAGAGGACATCTCGTCCGAGCCGCTCCGCGGCCAGCGCCCGCTCGCGCTCGTTCTCGGAGCGATCTCGCTGGCGGGGGTGCTCGCGCTCTCCGCCACGGCGAACTGGGTCACCGGCGCGCACAAGGTCGCCGGGGGGCTCACAGCGGGCCACCACACCGACACCTTCCTCCTCGGGAAGTCGATCTTCACGACGTACCTGTGGGCCTTCGAGATCACCGCGGCGCTCCTCGTCGTCGCGGTCGTGGGAGCCGTCGTGCTCGCGCGCCGCCCTTCGCCCGCCCGAGACGAGGACGCGTCGACGCCGGTGACGGAGCGGGACCGCGGCCC
>JAKATJ010000107.1:4667-6879 GCA_021828005.1 Actinomycetes bacterium
GCCGTGCTGTTCGCGCTGGG
Source organism: Actinomycetes bacterium (assembly GCA_021828005.1). Classification (GTDB taxonomy): domain Bacteria; phylum Actinomycetota; class Acidimicrobiia; order Acidimicrobiales; family RAAP-2; genus JAJYVT01. The sequence goes on from JAKATJ010000107.1 coordinate 4,688, forward strand.
CGCGATCGGGGTGATGGTCCGGCGGAACGTCCTCGTGATGTTCATGTGCATCGAGCTGATGCTGAACGCCGCCAACCTCACCTTCGTCACCTTCTCCCGGGTGCTCGGGGACGTCGGCGGGCAATCCCTCGTGTTCTTCGTGCTGGTGGTGGCCGCAGCGGAGGTGGTCGTCGGGCTGGGCATCGTCGTCGCGATCTTCCGGCGCCGCGCGGCCACCACCGCGGACGACCTGCACGAGATGTTGGGCTGAGCCGTGCTGCACGCCGCGTTCTTGATGCCGCTGTTCCCGCTCGCGGGGTTCATCGTGCTGCTCGCCTTCGGGCGCCGCGTCGGCGAGCCGATCGCGGGTTGGATCGGGACGCTGGCGGTGGCCGGATCGTTCGTCTCCGCGTGCGTGACGCTGGCGGGGCTGGCCAACCAGCCGTCCGGCGCACGGACGCTCACCTGCTCGGACAGCTGCTCTTCGGGCGCGGGCGGGCACGCCTTCTTCACGTGGATCCCCGTCGGCGCCCTCCACGTGAAGGCGGCGATCCTGCTCGACCCGTTGTCGATGACGATGTGCATGTTCGTCACCGGGGTGAGCATGCTCATCCACCTCTACTCGGTCGGCTACATGAAGGGAGACCGGGACTTCACGAAGTTCTTCGTCTACCTGAACGCATTCGTCTTCTCGATGCTGGTCCTGGTCATGTCGAGCAACCTTCTCGTCACGTTCGTCGGGTGGGAAGGCGTCGGCGTCTGCTCCTACTGGCTCATCTCCTTCTGGTTCCATCGGGACTCGGCAGCCTCCGCCGGGAAGAAGGCGTTCATCTACAACCGGGTGGGAGACACGGGCTTCTTGCTCGCGATGTTCCTCATCTTCTCGAAGACGGGGACCCTCACGTACCTGTCGGTCTTCGCCCACCGGCACCTCCTCGCCGGGGGCGGCGCGGCGACCGCGGCCGTGCTGCTGCTCTTCCTCGCGGCGACGGGCAAGTCCGCGCAGATCCCATTGTTCAACTGGCTGCCCGACGCGATGGAGGGTCCGACCCCCGTCTCCGCCTTGATCCACGCGGCCACGATGGTCACCGCCGGCGTCTATCTGCTGTGCAGGGTCAACCCGCTGCTCGCCATGAGCCCCGACGCGATGTGGGTCATCGCCGCGATCGGCGGAGCGACCGCGTTCGTCGCGGCGACGATCGCATGCGCGCAGCAGGACATCAAGAAGGCGCTCGCGTTCTCCACGGTCTCCCAGATCGGCTACATGGTGCTCGCCGTGGGGAGCGGCGCGTACGTGGCGGCCATCTTCCTCATGGTCTGCCACGCCTTCTACAAGGGCCTCCTCTTCCTCGGCTCGGGGTCGGTGATCCACGGCCTCGAGGACGAGCAGGACATGAAACGGATGGGAGGGCTGCGCCGGCTCATGCCCTGGACGTTCGTGACGTTCCTCGCCGGATGGCTCGCGCTGGCCGCGGTCCCGCCGTTCGCGGGCTTCTGGGCGAAGGGCGACATCCTCACCAACGTCTACGGGAAGACCCTGGTCCTCTACGCACTCGGCCTGCTCACCGCGTTGCTCACCTCCTATTACATGAGCCGGATCTTCTTCCTCACCTTCACCGGCCGCGAGCGATGGGCTGCGGAGGCGCCCGACGGCCGGCCGCCCCACCACCGTCCTCACGAAGCGCCCTGGGTCATGCGCGCCCCCCTCGTCGTGCTGGCGTTCTTCGCCGTCTTCGCCGGCGCCGTCAATCTCCCCTGGGTGCACGTCGGCACCCTCGCCCAGTGGCTCGGCCCGGTCTTCGGGAACCGGCTGTTCGCAGCCCGGGAGAGCGCGGGCCAGCAGATCGGGCTTGCGGTCGCCGACGGGGTCGTGGCGCTCGCCGCCGTCCTCGTCGCGTGGCGCGTGTGGCGGCGCACGTCGGACCGGCCCGCTCTCGAGCCCGCCTTCCTCCAGCGCGTCTGGTACTGGGACAACGTCTACGACGCGGCCATCGGCCGTCCGGCCCAGGTGTTCGCACGTGCGTGCGCGGTGGTGGTCGACGGCCGGCTGATCGACGGTGCGGTGAACGGGATCGGGCGGCTGGTGCGGTCGACCGGGGACGGGGTGCGCCGGGTGCAGACCGGGTTCGTGCGCAACTACGTCGTAGGGATCGTGCTCGGGATGGCGGCCATCTTGGTGTTCATGCTGTCGAGGACGTGGTGGTCGTGACGCC
>JAKATJ010000108.1:0-2977 GCA_021828005.1 Actinomycetes bacterium
TGCCTCAGCCTGCGATGCCCCAGCCTGCGGTCGCTTTCGCTCCCGCCCCGTCGGCGCCGCTCGCCCCCGCCCCGCCCGCGGAGCCCCCCGCCCCGTCTCGCGCAGCCACCTCACCTGCCCCGTCTCGTACAGCCGCCGCGGCCTTTCGGGGGGAGGCAGACCGGGTCGTGCCGTTCTCGAACATGCGCCGGCGGACCGCAGAGCACATGGTCCGCTCGAAGGCGACCTCGCCGCACGCGTACATCGCGTACGAAGTCGACTTCGAGAACGTGGACCGTGTACGCAGTGCGTGGCGCGAGCGGTTCAAGAGCGAGGAGGGGTTCTCGCTCACGTACCTCCCCTTCATCGCTCGGGCCACCGTCGAAGCGCTGCGGGAGTTCCCGAACCTGAACGCGTCGGTCTCGGACGACTCCTTGGTCGTGCACGAGCAGGTCAATCTCGGGATCGCCGTCGACTTGAACCACGAGGGCCTCATCGTTCCCGTCGTGCACCACGCAGAGGAGATCACGCTGCGCGGGATCGCCCGGCGCATCAGGGACCTCGCCGACCGCGCGCGCAACCGTCAGCTGAGCGCGGACGACATCGCCGGCGGGACGTTCTCCATCACCAACGACGGGCCGTTCGGCACCTACTTCACGGTGCCGATCATCAACCAGCCTCAGGTCGCGATCTTGGCGACCGACGGCGTCCGCCGCAGACCCGTGGTCGTGGAGCTGCCTGACGGCAGCGAGTCGATCGCGATCCACTCGGTGGGGGTGATCGGCCTCAGCTGGGACCACCGCGCCGTCGACGGCGCGTACGTCTCGTCGTTCCTCAAGCGGGTGGCCCAGGGGCTCGCCACTCGAGACTGGGCCTCCGAGCTCTAGCCGTGCTGCGCGTCCGCCGCCTCGGACTGGTCACCTACGCCGAGGCGTTCGACCTCCAGCACGCCCTGGCACGTCGCGCGACCGACGACTACCTGCTGCTGCTCGAGCACCCGCACGTCTACACGCTCGGGGTGCGTGCCGACCCGGCGCACATCCTTCACGACCCGGCAGCGGTCGGGGCGACCCTGTTCCGTACCGACCGCGGGGGTGACGTCACCTACCACGGTCCGGGGCAGCTGGTCGCCTATCCCATCGTCACCCTCGACCCCAGCCCCGGGGCCGGCCCTCAGCACGTGCGTCGCATCGAGGAGGTCGTGATCGGCGCCCTGCGCGACTTGGGAGTGGAGTCGTCGGTACATGACGGCTATCCCGGGGTTTGGATCGGCGTGGGAGGCCCCGCGCCGCGCAAGATCGCTGCGGTCGGCGTGCGGACCGTGCGGGTGCGCGACGGCCGGCGGAGGACCCTCCACGGCGTCGCACTGAACGTCGAGTGCGACCTCGCGATGTTCGGCCACATCGTGCCCTGCGGCATCGCCGAGTACGACGTCACGTCGCTGCGCGCCGAGGAGGTGGACGTCTCGATGGACGACGTGGCCGAGGCGGTGGCGGCGCGGGCCGCCGAGGCCTGGGGCGCGGGTGGGGTCGACCGGAGGGACGTGCAGATGGGGCGTGCGGGGCGCCGAGAGGCCGGCGGCGACTCGGGCTCCTCCGGCTCCGGCCCTTCAGGCTCGGGCTCCTCCGGCTCCGGCCCTTCAGGCTCGGGCTTCGCCCCCAGCGGCGAGCGACCGCTGCTTCGGCGGCTCCGCCAGGCAGGTACCGATCCGGACTCCGGTGTGCCGCTCCGCTCGCGCAAGCCTGACTGGCTCCGCGTGCCGGCACGGATGGGGGACGGCTACCTGTCGCTCGGGCGGACGATCCACGATGCCGGGCTCGTCACCGTCTGCGAGGAGGCGGGCTGTCCGAACATCTTCGAGTGCTGGTCCGACGGGACGGCAACCTTCATGGTGAACGGTGCTCGCTGCACCCGCGCGTGCGGGTTCTGCCTGGTCGACACGCGGCACCCGCTGGCGCTCGACCCCACAGAGCCTGAACGAGTCGCGCAGGCCGTCCAACGGATGCGGCTCTCCCATGCGGTGGTCACCTGCGTGGCGCGTGACGACCTCGCCGACGGCGGTGCAGGTGCCATCGCAGCGACCGTCGAAGCCGTTCGGCGCCGCAGCCCGGGCACGGCCGTGGAGGTCCTGATCTCGGACTGCAGGGGAGATCACGCCTCGCTCCGGCTCGTCTTCGACGCAAGGCCCGACATCTTGAACCACAACATCGAGACGGTTCCGCGCTTGCAGCGGGCGGTGCGACCCTCGGCGGGCTATGCGAGGAGCCTCGCGGTGCTCGCGCGCGCTGCAGATGCGGGGCTCGTCGTGAAGTCGGGGCTCATGGTCGGGTTGGGGGAGTCGGAAGACGAGGTGGTCTCGACGCTCGCGGACTTGGCGTCCGCGGGCGTGTCGATCGCGACGATCGGCCAGTACCTCCGCCCGACTGCGCACCACCTGCCGGTCGCGAGGTGGTGGACCCCAGCGGAGCTCGACGCACTGGCCGCGGCCGGGACCACGCTCGGGCTGTCGCACGTCGAAGCCTCGCCGCTGACGCGTTCGAGCTACCACGCGAAGCAGGCCGCAGATGCGGCGACGATCGTGTCACGCGGGGACGGCCCGCGGCGTGCCGAGGCGGCCGGGGCCGCGGGCTCAACTGCGCTGCGCGAAGTGCTGGGTCCAGGCGCTCCCGTCCCAGTACCGCAGCGTGTCGGGGATCCCGTTCGGATCAGGTAGCCATCCTGCAGGGGTGCCCGGCGGCGGCGAGGGTGCGGCGGACGCAGGCGCGACCGTGACCGGGGCGGGGGCCGGCTGCGCGTCGAGCCGGTAGGCGTCCGCGTGGAACGTGGTGGCCACCCCGCTCCCAGCTGCCCACGGGTCGGACGGCCATGCCGGAGAGGCGCCCTGGGAGGCTTCGCTCGGGGCGTACGCGCCCCCCGGCGGCGGGCCCGCAACGGGGGCGGTCAGGTCGAGGCCATTGGAAGCGCCGACCGCCTCTGTGGGGTACGAAGTCGACGCCGG
>JAKATJ010000108.1:3077-6745 GCA_021828005.1 Actinomycetes bacterium
TCGCCGTCGGGTTCGGCGCCACCGGGCTCGCCGAGGTCGGGTTCCGCGCCGTTGTCCCGTTGCCGGTCTGTGCCGGGGCAGCCGCGAACCTTCCGAACGGGTCGTGCCTGCCGGACGGCTGCTGCTGGAGATCGGCGTAGTAGTTGGTCGGCTCGACCGCCGGCTTGGGCGCCGTCGCCCTCTTCCGCCGCCGGCTTGCCACGACGATGCCGACCAACAGCGCCACGATGACCACGGCGATGACCACCTCGACGATCAGCACGCTGCGGTTCAGGGCCGCGAGTTCCGTGTCCATTTCTCCACCCTCCCCTCGATCCCCCAGAGAAGGTAGTGCCCGCCGACTTGAGGGTCAACGAATGGTCGTTCGCGCCGTTTGCCATTCGGACGGGTCGCCGCTCCCCATTACCATCCGAACGGTGCGCATCTACACCCGCAGGGGCGACGACGGCACGACCGGTCTCCTCTACGGCGACAGGGTCACGAAGGCGAGCCCCCGGATCGAGCTCAACGGCGCGGTCGACGAGGCGCAGGCCGCATTGGGCTCGGCCCGCGCGGAGTCGGAGCCGGGTTCGGAGCTCGACGAGCTTCTGGTGGTGCTCGAGCGGGAGCTGTACGTGCTCATGGCGGAGGTCGCGACGGGTGCGGAGCACCGCGGGAAGCTCGTCGCCGGCCGGAGCCTGGTCACCGAGCCGATGGTGGTGCGGCTCGAAGAGTGGATCGACCGCCTCTCCGAGCGGTTCGCGATGCCGGCCGAATTCGTGGTGCCCGGGGCCAACCGCGCCGCGGCCGCGCTGGACGTCGCACGGACCCTGGTCCGGCGTGCCGAGCGCGTCCTGGCTTCGATGCCGCCGCTCCACCAAGCTGGCGAACGGGCGCCGGGGAAGACCGGTGCGAACGCGGACCACGAGCCGGCGGACCACGAGCCGTCGCTGGTGGGGCCGTACCTCAACCGCCTGTCGGACTTGCTCTGGACGATGGCACGCTGGCAAGAAGGTGAGGTCCATCTGGCCGCGCGCGATCGGCCCCGCCGACGCGGCGCGGGCTGAACGGCACCCGGGCACGAGAGCCCGAGACCGCACGAGGAGGTGCGTTGATGCTGGAAGTGGCCGCCGCTGCGACGCTGCCAGACGGAGTCGTGGCGGTCGGGATCCCCGTCGTCGGAGGCGCCGCCGGGAAGGGGGACGAGGACGCGACCGGGTTCGAGTGGCTTGGCCGGCTCGCCGACCTGCCGAAGACGGCCGGCGACGTGGCCGTGGCGAGCGGGCTCCTCATGGAACCGGACGAGGCGTGGCTACGGCGCCAGGGCTTCACCGCGGCGAAGGGCACGTCTCTCGCGCTGCGCGTCGCGTCCGGGCCGCCGTCGGTCGTGCTCCTCGGCCTCGGCCCGCGTGCGGGGCTCGACCTCGAGCGGTGGCGCCTCGCAGGTGCGGCGCTGGTCCGTGCTGCGGGCGACGGAGCCGGGGTTGCCGCCCTGCTGGTCCCCGACGACCCGCCGGGCGGGAACGTCCCGGCGGTCGCCGCCGCCATCGCCGAGGGAGCGACGCTCGGGACGTACCGCTTCGTCGCCTACCGGTCGGTCCCGCGGCCTGAGCACGTCGATCGGCTCGTGGTCGTCGGTCGGGGCGACTGGTCGGACGGGCTCCGACGAGGTGCGGTCGCGGCCGCGGCCGCTGCGTTCGCCCGGGACCTCGTGAACACGCCGGCTGCCGACATGACGCCGCGCTTGCTCGCCGAGCGGGTGCGTGCGCGCCTGGCCGGGCTCGACGGGACGACGCTCGAGGTGTGGGACGAGGCACGGATCGCCGAGGAGCGCCTGGGGGGCTTGCTCGCCGTGGCGCGAGGGTCTGCGGAGCCGCCTCGGCTCGTCCGCGCGGCCTACACGCCGCCCGAGTCGGCGGGCGATCGGAGCGTCCCGCATGTCGTGCTCGTCGGCAAGGGGATCACGTTCGACTCGGGCGGGCTCTCGCTGAAGCCGGCCGAGGGGATGATGACCATGAAGACTGACATGAGTGGTGCGGCGGTGGTGCTCTCCGTCGTTTCCGCGTGCGCGGAGCTCCGGGTGCCGGTCAGGGTGACCGCGATCGCACCGTTGAGCGAGAACATGCCCGGCAGCCGGGCGCAGAAGCCCGGCGACGTGTTCACGGCGCGCAACGGCGCGACCGTCGAGGTGCTGAACACCGACGCCGAGGGTCGTCTCGTCCTCGCCGACGCGCTCTCGCTGGCGGCCGAGCTCTCACCTGACGCGATCGTGGACGTGGCGACGTTGACGGGCGCGCAGGTCATCGCGCTCGGCAGAGGTGTGGCGGCGATGCTCGGAAACGACCCCGCGCTGATGGATGCGCTCAGGGCGGCGGGGGAGCGGGCGGGGGAGCCGTTGTGGCCGCTCCCGCTGCCCGACGACTATCGCGAGCACATCGACTCGGAGATCGCCGACATGAAGAACATCGGCAGGCCCCGGGAAGCCGGGACGATCGCCGCCGCGTTGCTGCTGGCCCGCTTCGTCGGCAAGGTGCCATGGGCGCATCTCGACGTCGCGGGACCTGCCAGGTCCGACGAGAGCTCGGGTTACCTGTCGAAGGGTGCGACGGCCTTCGGGGTTCGCGCACTCTTGGACTTCCTCGTGCGTTACGGGCCGGCGCGGACGGCGGGATAGAGACGTACCCGAGCACCGGCGCTGCCGCGAGCAACGAAGCGCCGAGCAGGCCCTGTCTTCAGCGAGTCGCCACGTCCCTTTGCCGGCTGACGGCCCCTTATGCGCTCCACGGGCCCCTCGAGAGCCCGTGTATTGTGTGGCCCGCCGTCGAGCGACGAGACGGCAACGATCACGCGCCCGTAGCTCAGAACGGATAGAGCACCGGACTTGTAATCCGGAGGTCGCCGGTTCAAGTCCGGCCGGGCGTTCCGGATATTCTTCACAGAAGTTGCACCTTCTCGTTCACAGAAGCCGCCGCGCGGCCTGGTGAAGAGGCACGTTCACGGCTTGAGGCGTTGGATGGGTCCGCGCGCAGCGGACGCGCAACCGCCTCGATGCGCTCTTTCGCCGGGTGGCAGGAGGCCGCCTCCCGCGGTTGAACCGGCTCACCGACGTCGACAGCGCGATCTCCATCCTCCATCAGCTGCCGGTCGGCGGGGAGGACATCAACCGCCATGTCGGCGCACCGCGTCTGGTCCGTGCGAGTGGCGAGGAGTCCTTCGACACCATGGCGGACGGCACGGCGGTGGTCGAGCTCCCCGAGCCTGGTGAGGTCGTGTCGTGCGACGAGGCCGGGGTGACCTGCAGGCGGGGGAGCTGGCGCCAGGCACGGCGCACTCAGCTTCGCGAGGACACCACGACGGCGCTGTTCGTCCTCGATGCGCTGGAGCCGATGACCGACGTGGAGCTTCGGGCCGCTGGCGACGACCTGGTGGACCACCTGCGACCCCTGTGCCCGGACCTCCGCGCGGCGTGCCGCCTGATTGGGGTCGCCTGACAACCGACGAAGGAAACAGGCATGCTCATCCACCCCTGGGACGCTGCGCTCGACGACGCCGAGTGGCGGGAGTGGCTGGCGTCCCACGAGCGGTGGGGGGTGCTCGCCGTCAACAACCTCGACCCCACCCACGCGCCGCTCGTCCTCCCCCTTCACTTCGCACTCAAAGGCGACCAGCTGCTCATGCACCTCGCCCGC
>JAKATJ010000109.1 GCA_021828005.1 Actinomycetes bacterium
TGGCCAGCTTCGTCCAGGCGTAGGCGCCCTCGTTCGTGCAGCGTGCGCCCCCGATCAGCGCGACCGCCCCTGCGCCGGAGGCTTCCGTCGCCCGTCGGATGCCCGCGGCGGCGGCGGCCAGGGCCTCGCCCCACCCAGTGGCGACGAGCTCGCCGTCCTTGCGGACGAGCGGCTCGACGAGCCGAGCGCGGCGCGAATCGTGGGACGCCTCGGGCGCGTCGCCTCCGTTCACCGACTCGAAGACGAACCGCCCCTTGTCGCAGAGCCAGCCCTGGTTCAGCGAGTCCGCGTCGAGGCCCAACAGGCGCGTGAGCCTGTTGGTCGAGGACTGCACCGCCACCCGGCACCCGAACGCGCACGTCGTGCACGTCGACTCCACCTGGTCGAGGTCCCAAGGCCTGGCGGTGAACCGGTAGGGGGTGGCGGTGAGCGCGCCCACCGGGCAGATCTGCACCGTGTTGCCGCTGAAGTACGACGTGAACGGGCGGCCGGGAAAGGTCGCGACCTCCACTCGCTCGCCGCGCCCGGCGAAGTCGATGAGCGGGTCCCCGGCGATCTCCTCGGAAAAGCGCGTGCAGCGTGCGCACTGGATGCAGCGCTCCCGGTCGAGCAGCACGAGGTCCGAGACGGCGACGGGCTTCTCGAAGTGGCGCTTCTCCTCCACGAAGCGGGACTCCCCGGGGCCGTAGGCGAGCGTCTGGTCCTGGAGCGGGCACTCGCCGCCTTTGTCGCACACCGGGCAGTCCAGCGGGTGGTTGACGAGGAGGAACTCGAGGACCCCGTCCTGGGCCTTTTTCACCTTGTCGGAGCCGGTGGTCACCTCCATGCCGTCCGCGACGGTCACGAAGCAGGCGGGCTGGAGGGTCGCGCCGCGCGGCCCGCTCACCTCCACCAGGCACATCCGGCACATCCCGACGGGCTCCATCCGCGGGTGGTAGCAGAAGCGCGGGATGTAGGTGCCGGCACGTTCCGCCGCGCTGATGATCACCTCACCTTCTCGGGCCTCGGCGGGGCGGCCGTCCAGGGTGAAGCGCACGGGCTCAGCCACCGGGGCACCTCCCCTCTTTCACGTGAAGCAGGAACTCGTCGCGGAACATGTCGATGGCGGAGTGGATCGAAGAGGGGATGGAAGGACCGAGCACGCAGATCGTGGTCTGCTGCGGCGGCCACTGCAACCCGGGAGCGATGTTGTCGCTCACGTCGAGGAGGAGGTCGATGTCCTCCTCGCGTCCCTCCCCTTGCTCGATGCGGCGGAGCACGCGCTCGAGCCAACCCGAGCCCTCGCGGCACGGCGTGCACTGGCCGCACGACTCTCGTGCGAAGAACTTCGTGATGCGCCACGCTGCGCGCACCATGCACGTGGAGGAGTCCATGACCGTGATCGCCCCGGAGCCGAGCATCGACCCGGCGTTCCCCACCTCGTCCTGACCGAGGGGCAGGTCGAGCTGGTCGGGGCCGAACCACGGGGCGGACACGCCGCCGGGGATGATCGCCTTGACCTTCCCGTCCCCGCGCACACCGCCGCCGTAGACCGGGGCGTAGACGAGATCGCGAAACGTCGTCTTCACCATCTCGACCTCGTAGGCTCCCGGGCGGCGCACGTGACCGGAGAGCGCGAAGAGCCGGGTGCCCGCCGAGCGCCCCTCGCCGAGGCCTGCGAACGCCTGGCCGCCGTGGAGCAGGATCCACGGAATGTTGGACATGGTCTCGACGTTGTTGACCACCGTCGGCTGGCCGTAGAGGCCGACCGCGGCAGGGAAGTACGGGGGTTTGATGCGGGGGAAGCCGCGCTTGCCCTCGAGCGACTCCAAGAGCGCGGTCTCCTCTCCGCAGATGTACGCGCCGGCACCGGGATGCACGACGACGTCGATCGAGAAGCCCGATCCGAAGATGTCGGTGCCCACCGCGCCGTGGTCGTAGGCCTCGTTGAGCGCCTGGGTGACGCGCTCGAGGCCCAGCGCGAACTCCCCGCGCACGTAGATGAACGCCTGGGTCACGCCCAGCGCGTACGCGGTGATGAGCACGCCCTCGATCAGCTGGTGCGGATCGCGCTCGACGAGGAGGTGGTCCTTGAAGGTGGCCGGCTCGCTCTCGTCGCCGTTGACGACGAGATAGGTGACCGGATCCTTGCGGAGCATGGACCACTTGCGACCCGCGGGAAAGCCCGCTCCGCCGCGTCCGAGCAGGCTCGCAGCGTCCACTTCGGCCGCGACGGCCTCCGGGGTCATCGTGAGCGCCTTGCGCAGCCCCTCATAGCCGCCGGTGGCGAGGTAGCGCTCCAGCGTGTGGGAGTCGTCGTGACCGAGCCGCGCGGTGACGATGCGGGGGACGTCGGTGACCGCCATCAGGCGGCCCCTCCCTTCGCCTCTGCGGCCCCTCCCTGCGCCTCTGCGGCCTCTTTCGCGGCCCTGGCCCGGGCCGCCTGTGCGTCAGCCGTCGCCGCGCGCTCGGCGGCAATCCGCTCCTTGTCGACCCTCAGCCCCCCGTTGCGCCGTACTCGCACGAGCGTGCCGTGGGGCGGGATCTCGCCATCCCTGCGGCCGGCGCGCAAGTCCGCGACCAGCTGGTCGAACGCGTGGGGACTGAGGCCACCGACGTAACGGTGGTTGACCGTGACGCACGGCGTCCGGTCGCAGCCGGCAAGGCACTCCGCGTCCTCGAGGGTGATCATGCCGTCGGAGGTGGTCCCGCCGGCCCGCACGCCCAGGGTGCGCTCCGCGTGCTCGAGGAGCCCCTCGGCCCCGCCGAGCAGGCAGGCGATGTTGGTGCAAACGGACACGAGGTACCTGCCCACGGGCTCGGTGTGCAGCATGTCGTAGAAGGTCGCGGTGCCGCGCACCTCTGCCGGGGTGATCCCGAGGAGGGCGGCGATCTCCTCCATCGCCTCGGGGCGCAGCCAGCCGTCCTGCTCCTGCGCGAGGTGGCAGAGCGGGATCAGCGCGGAGCGGGGCTCCGGGTAGAGCTTCACGAGCTCTCTCGCTCGCGCGGCCGTCTCGGCGTCGAAGTGGGTCACCGGTCGACCTCCCCCATGACGGGGTCGACCGACGAGATGATGGCGACGGCGTCGGCGATGAGCCCGCCCCGCATCAACGTCGGGACGGCCTGGAGGTTCACGAAGCTCGGGCCCCGGATGTGGAGCCGGTAGGGCTTGGAGGTCCCGTCGGAGACGAGGTAGCAGCCGATCTCGCCTCGCGGCGACTCGATCGCCACGTAGACCTCCCCCTCTGGGACGCGGAACCCCTCCGTGAAGATCTTGAAGTGGTGGATCAACGCCTCCATGGACTCGTCGATCCGCGCACGGGGCGGCGGGGTGACCTTCCGGTCCTGCACGCGGTAGTCCCCCGGCGGCATGCGCTGCGCGATCTGGCGGACGAGCTTGATCGACTCGCGGATCTCGTTCAGACGGATCGCGTATCGGTCGAAGTTGTCGCCGTAGGTCCCCACGATCACGTCGAAGTCGAGCTGCTCGTACTCGAGGTAGGGCATCGAGCGGCGCAGGTCCCACGCCACGCCGGTCGACCGCAGGATCGGACCGGTGACCGAGAGCGCGATCGCCTCGTCGGCGGTGATGTTCCCCACCCCCACCATGCGCTCGCGGAAGATGGGCTGGCCCGTCAGGAGCTCGTCGTACTCGTAGGTGCGACGCAGCACCGTGTCGCAGATGATCTCGACGTCGTCCTCCCAGCCGTCGGGCAGGTCCGCCGCGACGCCGCCCGGCCGTATGTAGTCGTGGTTCATCCGCAGACCGGTCGTCTTCTCGAAGAGCGCCAGGATCATCTCGCGCTCGCGGAAGCCGTAGATCATCATCGAGGTGGAGCCGAGGTCCATCCCGTTGGTCGCCATCCACATGAGGTGGGACGAGATCCGCTGCAGCTCGGAGAAGAGCATGCGGATCCACGTCGCTCGCGTCGGGACGTCGATGCCCAGCAGCGCCTCGGTCGCCAGCGAGAAGACGAGCTCGTTGATGAGCGGCGAGAGGTAGTCCATGCGCGTGACGTTGGTGGCGCCCTGGACGTAGGTGAGCTCCTCCGCGGTCTTCTCCATCCCCGTGTGGAGGTAGCCGATGACCGGTTTGGTCCGGAGCACAGTCTCGCCGTCGAGCTCCAGCATGAGGCGGAGCACCCCGTGCGTGGAGGGGTGCTGCGGCCCCATGTTGATGATCATCGTCTCGTCGGTCGGACGTTCGACATCGACGTCGCCTGCGTCGAGGACCCCGCCTTCGGGGATCCGGAGCACCGCGCCCACCTCCCGACGAAGCTCCGCTGGGGGCGTGGCCGACCGTGTCGCGAGCTCCTGCGCGCCCTCCGAGGTCTCGAAGGGCGCTGCGCGCGGGGCGCGACGCACCCCGGAGACCTCCTCGAAGAGGTCGGCGTCGGGACTCGAGGCGTCGAACTCGTCGCTCACCGCGGACCCGGTGCCTCCTTGAACTGCACCGGCACCCTGCCGATGCCGTAGTCCTTCCGGAGCGGGTGGCCCTCCCAGTCCTCGGGCATCAGGATCCGCGTGAGATCGGGATGGCCCGCGAAGCGCACCCCGAAAAGGTCGAACACCTCCCGCTCCATCGCCTCCGCCCCGGGGTAGAGGTCCCACACCGTGTCGAGCACGGGGTCGTCCTCTGGCACCTGGACTCGGACGCGCGCACGCCGGCGCAGCGAGAGCGAGAGAAGATTGACGACGACCTCGAAACGCTCGGGAGCGACTCCCGCAGGCAGGTTCCGGCCAGGATGCGTGAGGTAGTCGACGGCGGTCAGGTCAGAGAGCTGCTCGAACCCCGTCGCCTTGTAGGTCTCGACCAGCTCGTGGTAGCGGGAACAGGGCGGGAAGGCGATCTCGTCGGTCCACGTGCCCGGCGCCCGAGGCACCTCGGGCAAGGAAGAGGAGAAAGAGAGGGAAGCGCTCGCGGCCACGTCGGCGGCCGCACCTCCGGCCACGTCGGCGGCCGCACCTCCGGCCACGTCGGCGGCCGCGGGTGTCGGCGCGGAGCCCGTCATCGCGGCGTCGCGACGCGCACCGCGTCCGGCTGCTCGGCGACCCACCCGGCCAGTTGCTCGCCCCGCTGAGGCACAGGCCCGGGGCGGCGGGTGATCGCCCCGGTGCGGATCTTCTCGTGGAGGGTGAGGATCGCGTGCAGGAGGGTCTCGGGCGACGGCGGGCATCCCGGCGCGTAGACGTCCACGGGAACGACCTGGTCGACGCCCTGCACGATGGCGTAGTTGTTGAACATGCCGCCGCTCGACGCGCACACGCCCATGGAGATGACCCACTTGGGCTCCATCATCTGGTCGTAGACCTGGCGCAGGACCGGGGCCATCTTCTGCGAGACACGCCCCGCGACGATCATGAGGTCCGCCTGCCGTGGCGACGCCCGGAACACCTCCATCCCGAGTCGGGAGATGTCGAAGTCCGCGGCGCCCACGGACATCATCTCGATCGCGCAGCACGCGAGCCCGAAGGTGGCGGGCCACACGCTGTTGCGGCGAGCCCATTTGACGAGGTCCTCGAGCCTGCCCGTCAGGAAATTGTGCTGGAGGTCCTCGAGACCCATCGGCCGGTCCCTACGCCGCCTGACCGGGCGCCCCTGGTTCGGTCGGGACGCGGGTGATCGTCGATTCCGTCGTCCTCGCCGTCGGGATTCCTGGCTCGAGCCGTCTCCCGGGCCCCCACTGCAATGCCCCGTTGCTCACGAGGTAGACGAAGGCGACGAGGACGACCGCAGCGAACACCAGCACCTCGACGAGCCCGAACACGTGCAGCTCGCGGAAGACCACCGCCCACGGGTAGAGGAAGATGATCTCGATGTCGAAGATGATGAAGATCATCGCGACGAGGTAGAAGCGGACCGGGAAGCGCGAGGGAGGCTCGCGGCTGGGGACGATCCCGCACTCGTAGGGCGCGACCTTCTGCGCGCTGGGCTTCTGGCGCGGCGCGAGCAGCTTCGACGCGCCGAACGAGAGGCCCGCGAACAGCGCCCCAAGGACGAGCAGCAGGAAGATCGGAAGGTACTGGTCCACGGCGGAGCCGTTCTACCACGGGCTCGTGCGCACGAGCACATCCGCGGCCGCCCTCCCGGTCGCCCGGCAGCGGGGCGGCGCGCACGGTGCCGGCGCCTACGATTCCGGGCGTGACACCGGAAGGCGCGACGACGCTCAGCCAGCCGAGAGGCGCCACGGATCCCCCGAAGCACCCGCCGGCGCGCCCTGCGAGCCCCCGCGGCAACCCGCGGCGGGCGCCCCGCGGTGGGCGCTCGCAGGACCACCTGCACGACGTCGTGATCGTCGGGGCGGGGCCGTCCGGCTCGTCGTGCGCCTACTGGCTCGCCGACGCCGGCTGGGACGTCGCGGTCGTCGAGAAGAAGCGGTTCCCCCGGGAGAAGACCTGCGGAGACGGGCTCACGCCACGAGCCGTGCGCCAGCTCGCCGACATGGGGCTCGAGGGCGCGCTCGCCGGGTCCCACCGGCACACGGGGCTGCGGTCGTGCGGCTGGGGGCTCGTGCTGGAGATGCCGTGGCCCGAGCACCCGGTGTTCCCCCCGTACGGGTACACGATCACCCGCCACGACCTCGACGGGCTGGTCGCCGAGCGTGCCCAGAAGGCCGGCGCCACCTTGCACCAGCACACCGAGGTGCTCGAGCCCCTGCTCACCGAGAGCTCCGGGGCCGAGG
>JAKATJ010000010.1 GCA_021828005.1 Actinomycetes bacterium
AGGAGACCCTCTGGTCGTCGACGTCCGGTGGCGCGCCGACCGAGAACGACCCGCGCCGGACGTTCGGCTGCCAGTCCTCGGGGAGGCCTTCGAAGCTGTCGAAGCCGACGAACCGGGCCTGCGGAGAGGCGATGCGGGACGCCCAGTAGCGGATGGTCCTGCCGCGGTACACGCCGAACTCGAGGTACAGGGGCCGGGACCCGCTCACGCGGCGGATCGCTTCGTCGAAGACGGCGAAGCGATCCGGCAGGTTCGGTACGTGTCGCCCGGCGTCGGCGAGCCACCGCCCCTGCTCGAGCCCCCCGAGGACATTCGCCACCCGTGTCAGCGAGCGTTCGGACAGATGCCCACCGAGCGCCGTCAACGCCCGCCGGGGCTGGATCGGGGCGAGGGACCTGGCGAGCCGACGGAGGACGTCCCGGGATGTCATCGACCGGCGAGCATGCCCGCAGCGGCGCGGTCCTGTCGAATGGCCGGCTGTGAAGGTGCCGTCGTCGGCGCAGGGACGAGCCGGGAGGAGCAGGGGCGAGCGGACCGCAGGATCGTCGCCGTCGCGCGACGCCGTGCGCGCCGGCGGGGGGCGCGGATGCCAACATGGTCCGGTGAGCTCCGCGATGCGCATCCTGATGACCGGCCACGCTGGGCTCTTCGTGGAGGCGAACGGCCTGACGCTGCTTTGCGACCCCTGGTTCAACGGGGCCTACTTCGGGTCGTGGTTCCCCTTTCCCGACAACGCCGGCCTCGACCTCGACCGGATCTCGTCGCCCGATTACCTCTACGTGTCCCATCTCCACAAGGACCACTTCGACGCGCGATTCCTCGCCGAGCACGTCGACAAGGCGGCGACGGTGCTCCTGCCCGACTTCCCGCTGGACGATTTGCGCAGGGCCCTCGAGGGGCTCGGCTTCTCGAAATTCGTCCAGACCCGCTCAGGGCGCCCCGTCGAGCTCGACGGCGCCCGGATCGCCATCACCACGTCCACCTCGGTCGCCGACGGTCCGATCGGGGACTCCGCTCTCGTCGTGGACGACGGCTCGACGCGGGTCCTGGACCAGAACGACTGCCACCCGCGTGACCTGCGCGCGCTGCGCGCGCTGGCACCGTACGACGCCCACTTCCTCCAGTACTCAGGCGCGATCTGGTACCCGATGGCGTACCGACTGGACGCCGCGCGGAAGGCCGAGCTCGCGCGCGAAAAGCGCGTGCGCCAAGGCCAGCGTGCGATGCAGTACATCCAAGAGATCGATGCCGCACACGTCGTGCCGTTCGCCGGACCGCCGGCGTTCCTGGACGACGGGCTCTTCGAGCTGAACGACCTCGACGACGATCCCGCCAACATCTTCCAGGACCAGTGCAGCTTCCTTCGCACGCTCGAGGAGAACGGGATCGACCGGGGGCACCTCGCGGTCGCAGGATCGGAGATCGAGGTCTCACCGGGACGGTTCGAGGTCACGCACCTCGTGGACGTCGAGTCGATCTACCGGGACAAGCAGGGCTATCTCCGCCGTTACCGGTCACGTCGACGAGCGGAGATCGGATCGGCGCTGCCCGCGCCGGATGCTGCGGGACACGAGCCCGACGCGGTGGTCGGCCGCATGGCGTCCTGGATCGAGCCGCTCCTCGCCGGCGCGCCGTCGGTGCGGCGCGCGCTCGGCGGGGCGGTCCTCCTCGACGTCGGGCGCTTCGGCGTGGTCGTCGATCCTGAGGCGGGTGTCGTACGCAGGTCGACGCCGGCCGACGTCGACGACGCGAGCCACGCCTTCTACTTCGCCGAGTCCCTCCTCCAGTCGCTCGTCGACCGTCGAGTCGAGGACTGGGTGAACGAGCTCTTCTTGTCCTGCCGCTTCGAAGCGACGCGCAGGGGCGGGTACAACGAGACGGTCTTCAGCTTTTTCAAGTGCCTCTCGCCGCACAGGATGGCGTACCTCGAAGCGTCGCTCGAGCTCGCCGCCCGCCAGCAGGAACGGGGCGCCGCGGGAGAGCTGTGGCGCGCCGGTGGCTACCTCGTGCAGCGCCGGTGCCCTCACCTCGGCGCAGACCTCCTGCGGTTCGGCCACGTGGAGGACGGGGTGCTCACGTGCTCGCTCCACGGCAACCGCTACGACCTCGTCACCGGGCGCTGCCTCACGGCGGAGGGATTGGACCTGTTCACCGTGAAGGCGGAGGTCGTGGCGACGGAGGCGGGGGCGGAGGTGCCATCTGAGGCAGGAGAGGTCCCGGGCGCGCAGGCGCGGGCGGCTCCGGTGGGATAGCGCTACGCGGCGCCGCGCGATTCTTCCACCCGGTGCCGCCAGGTGATCAGGGCGCCCAGCGCGAAGGTGTAGCCCGCGAGCACGAGCCAGTGCGCGGCACCGAGCGCGCGCCCGTCGAGGACCTCGAGCCCGAGTGAGAGGTGGTGGAAGTTCGGCAGGATGCGGGCGGCGGTCTGGAGCGCGCCGGGCATGTGGCTTACCGGGGTGAAGAGGCCACCGAAGTAGCCGAGCACGAACATGAGGCCGGTCACCACCGGGAAGACCGCCTCGGTGCCGACGGCGAAGCCTACGAACACGCCGAGCGCGGCGAACGGGACCGCCGTTAGCCACAGCAGCGCGGTGAGCCCGACCCACGTCGCCGCGGCGAGGGACACGCCGCCGAACGTCGCGGCCACGAGCTCGACGAGCAGGACCACGGGCAGGACGACCAGCATGCTCGCCGTGATCTTCACGGCCACGTAGGACCAGGCCGGCATCGGGGTCACTCGGAGCTGGCGCGCCCAGCCGCCCGCGCGCTCCATGGCCACGCGGCTCCCGCCGGCGTTGAGCGCGGCGATGAGCGCGCCGAACGAGCACATCGACACCATCAGGTACTCCCGCCACGTCACGCCGCCGTACACGATCTCGCCTGCGCGCCGATCCCCGAGGAAGAGCATGTAGAAGAGCACGGGGAAGCCCACCGTGATGGTGAGGAACTTCCAGCTCCGGAGGAGCCGTCCCACCTCGAAGCGGCCGAAGGCGAAGAGCGCGTTCATGGCCCCGTCTCGTCCGCTGCGGGGGGCGGGTCGGAGGTGAGCGCGAGGAACGCTTCTTCCAGCCCCGCTCCCGTGACCTCGACGTCCTTGAACTCCACATTGAGGCGGACGAGCGCGCGTATCGACGCGTCGGCGTCGAACGAGTCCAGCGTGACCGTCGTCCCGCGCACCTGGACGTCCGTGACACCCTCGAGCGAGTTCAGTACCGCGAGCTCGGGGTGCTGCGAGACGAAGCGGACCTGACGGCTGGCGACCGCGGCCTTCAGCGTCGCACCCGGACCGTCGGCCACGACGCGCCCGTGGTGGAGCACGACCACTCGGTCCGCCACCTGATCGGCCTCGGCGAGGTGGTGCGTCGCGAACACGGTCGTCCGCCCCTCGTCTCCGAGCGCCCGGATCATCTGCCAGAACGCCCGCCTCGCCTCGACGTCCATGGCGGAGGTCGGCTCGTCGAGGAAGACGACGTCGGGGTCGCCGGCGATCGCGAGCGCGAAGCGGACCCGTTGCGCCTGGCCGCCAGAGAGGTGATCGGTCCGTCGGTGGAGCAAGGTGGTGATGGCAGCGCGCTCCACCACGAGGTCGAGCGGGGCCGGCCGGGAATAGAGGCGGCGGACCATGCACAGCACGTCGTTCACTCGCACGCCGGGCGGAAGCCCCGTGCCGGAGCCGTTCTGCAGCATCGCCCCGACGCGCCCGGATGCGACCGCTTCCTTCGGGGGGAGGCCGAGCACCTCCACGTGGCCGGCGCCCAAGCGGATGAGACCGAGCAGCACCGAGATGGTGGTGGACTTCCCGGCGCCGTTGGGACCGAGCAGCGCGAGGGTCTGACCGCGCTCGACCGTGAGATGGAGGTCGTCGAGCGCTCGATGCTCCCCGTAGTGGTGCGTCACGCCGGAGAAGCAGAGCGCGGGTTGCTGGGCACACACGTTCGTTCGGGCACCAAGCGCGCGACCTGGATGGCAGACACCTGCTGCAGGCAACGGGGAATCGCCGGAGCGGTGGGCTCCTGGTGCCACGTACGTCCTCCTCGCACCCGATCGTGCGTGCTCCATCTCGCTGACCATGAGGATCGTACGAGCCTCGGCACGCATGGAGGAGGTCGGTCGGACCTATTTTTCGCGACTTCTACATGTGCCCGTGCACGTCCTGGCCGTGGGTCGGGAGCAAGCAGGACCCGTACACTCGCGAGGTGCCCCGACCGCCCGAGGACCGGCAACGACGCGCGCCCAGGCCACCACCGCGCGCCGCGTCGCCGCGGCGGAGGGGCGTGTCGGGCGCTGAGCCCCGGCAGGTGGGACCGGCCGGGAAAGGTGCGTCCGAGAGGCGCGGGGGACAGGCTGGCGTGCACGGAGAAAAAGCTGCACGGCCTGGGCAGATGGGGCGCGGACGCCTGGGTCGTCCGCCGCGTCCCGAACGGCCCCGCGGCGCACGCCCCGAACGGCCCCGCGGCGCACGCCCCGAACGGCCCCGCGACGCACGCCCCGGCGAGGACCGCCAGGGCGGGGGATCCCGGGAGGGCCGCGCGCGCTGGGACGAGCTCCCGTCGGCCGCCCGCCGCTGGGGCGGGGTCGCGCGGCGGGGAGCCCATGAGGTGTCGAGGTCCGAGCCTGCGTACCCGAACGCCGGATCGAGGGACCGGCGCGGCGGGCGCATGGAGGCTCGCGCGCCCTCCGCCCCTCCGCCACCGATGGACGAGTGGGTGCGCGTCGACAGGCCCGCTGCCGCGGCGTCGGGTCCCGCCGCGGCAGCGGGCCGAACCCCCGCCAAGGTGCCGTCCCTTCCGGCGGAGGTAGCCGTCGCGATACGGCGGGCCGCAGAGGGCGCGACGGCTCGCCACCGGGAAGAGCTCGTCGGCCGGATGGAGAAGGCAGTCGCGGCCTACGAGCGCGGGCGGTACCAGGAAGCGCTGCGCTACGGCAACGAGCTCACCCGCGAGGTCACGTCGGTGGCGGCAGTGAGACGCCTGGCTGGATACGCCGCCTACCGGCTCGGCCGCTGGCGGGACGCCGCACGGCACCTCGAGGCATATGCCGGCGTCACCGACGAGCCGGACGTGCTGCCCTCGCTGATGGACTCGTGGCGCGCGCTCGGGCGGCACGGGAAGGTCGCGGCGACGTGGGCCGAGCTCCGGCACCGCTCGCCTGACGCGGACACCCTCGCCGAGGCGCGCATGGTCGCTGCCGGCAGTCTCGCCGACCGGGGCCGGCTGCACGAGGCGATCGAGCTCCTCGTCTCGGCTGGAGCCGCACGGGCGTTGCGCAACCCGTCGGACCGCCACCTCCGCCAGTGGTACGCGCTCGCGGATCTCTACGAGCGGGCAGGCGACCTCCCCAGGGCGCGGGAGCTCTTCCGACGGGTCGCACGCGTGGATGCCGGGGCCTACGACGTGGCGGAACGGCTCGACGCGCTGGGGTCTAGAGGCGGCCGGAGCCGCTCGCCGAGGCGAAGGTCCGCGGCGGACGGCGGGGGTGCGCCGGGGCACCGGCGCCCGGCGGCAAGCGGCGACGTGAGACCCGCGGGCCGCGAGAAACCGCCGAGGTAGCACGACCGCCCGAAGTAGGCTCTCGTCATGGCCACCGACGTGAAGCGGCTGCTCGGCGGCGACGCCGACTACCTCTTGAACCACGAGGCGAAGGCGTTCCCGGCGGACGGCCTCGTCCTCCCAGGGCCCGATTTCCTCGAGCGGACGTTCCGCGACTCGGACCGCCCGTCTCCTGTGCTGCGGGCGCTCGGCACCCTTTACGGGCACGGGCGGCTCGGCGGGACGGGTTACCTGTCGATCCTCCCGGTCGACCAGGGGATCGAGCACTCCGCAGCCGCAAGCTTCGCGAAGAACCCGAGGTACTTCGACCCCGCGAACCTGTGCGAGCTCGCGCTGGCAGGGGACTGCAGCGCGATCGCCACGACGCTCGGCGTGCTCGGTGCCGTGTCCCGGCGCTACGTGCACCGGATCCCCTTCATCGCCAAGCTGAACCACAACGACTTCCTCCACCTCCCGAACACCTATGACCAGGTCCGGTTCGGCTCGCCGCGGCAGGCGTTCGAGCTCGGTGCGCTCGGCGTCGGTGCCACCGTCTACTTCGGGTCCGATCTCGCCGACCGCCAGCTCCACGAGGTGTCCGAGGCGTTCGCCGAGGCGCACGAGCTGGGCATGTTCACGGTGCTCTGGTGCTACCTGAGAAATCCCGACTTCAAGAAGAACGGGGTGAACTACGAGGTCTCTGCGGACCTGACCGGGCAGGCCAACCATCTCGGTGTGACGATCGAAGCCGACCTCATCAAGCAGAAGCAGCCGGAGAACAACGGCGGGTACACGGCGCTCCAGTTCGGGCGGACCGACCCCCTCGTCTACGACCAGTTGACGACCGACCACCCCGTGGACCTCACGCGCTGGCAGGTGGTGAACTGCTACGCGGGGCGGATCGGCCTCATCAACTCGGGTGGCGAGTCCAAGGGCGGGGGCGACCTCGCGGCGGCGGTCCGCACGGCGGTCGTCAACAAGCGAGCCGGGGGCCAAGGCCTCATCGTCGGCCGCAAGTCGTTCCAACGCCCGACCGACGAGGGCGCAGCGCTCATCCACGCGATCCAGGACGTCTACCTGGACCCCGCCGTCACCATCGCCTGACACCACTCGAGACGATCCCCCGAGGGCCGCGAACGCAGCTCAGCGTGAATGGACTACTGGGCCGGCTGCCGGGCCGGTAAGCTCCACGTGCCGTGACGACCACTGAGGAGCACCAACACCAGCGACGCCAGCTCGACCGGGTCGTGATCCGGTTCGCAGGAGACTCCGGGGACGGCATGCAGCTGACGGGCGATCGGTTCACCGCGTCCAGCGCGCTGTTCGGAAACGACCTGTCGACCTTCCCGGACTTCCCCGCGGAGATCCGGGCTCCCGCCGGCACGCTCGCCGGGGTCTCCGCCTTCCAGGTGCAGATCGCCGACTACGACATCTTGACCCCCGGCGACGTGCCCAACGTGCTGGTCGCGATGAACCCCGCCGCTCTCAAGGCGAACCTGGGAGTCCTCGAGCAGGGTGCGACCCTCGTCGTCAACTCGGACTCGTTCGACGAGCGCAGCCTGGGCAAGGCTGGCTACGCGTCGAACCCGCTCAACGACGGGAGCCTCGCGGCCTACACCGTCTACGAGGTCCCGATGACCTCTTTGACCCAGGAGGTCTGCAAGGAGGCGGGGGTGAAGCCGAGGGACGCGGAGCGCTCCAAGAACTTCTTCGCCCTCGGGCTGCTGAGCTGGTTGTACACGCGCCCCACCGAGCCGACGATCCAGTGGATCGAGAAGCGCTACGCGGACCGGCCCCTCGTGCTCGAGGCGAACGCCAGGGCGTTCCGTGCCGGTTACCACTTCGGCGAGACGGCAGAGCTGTTCGAGGCGAACTACGAGGTGCCCCCCGCGCACTTCCCTCCGGGCGAGTACACCCAGGTCAGCGGGAACCAGGCGCTCGCATGGGGGCTGATCGCCGCGTCACGGCTCGCCGGCCTCCCACTGTTCCTCGGGAGCTACCCCATCACGCCCGCCTCGGACATCCTGCACGAGCTCTCACGTCGCAAGGAGTTCGGCGTTCGGACTTTCCAGGCAGAAGACGAGATCGCCGGCGTCGGGTCGGCGATCGGCGCCGCTTTCGGCGGCGCGCTGGGGGTCACGACGACGAGCGGTCCGGGCCTCGACCTCAAGTCCGAGGCGATCGGCCTCGCGGTCAACCTCGAGCTGCCGCTCGTGGTCGTCGACATCCAACGCGGCGGCCCCTCGACGGGATTGCCGACCAAGGCGGAGCAGGCCGACCTCCTCCATGCGATGTACGGGCGCCATGGTGAGGCACCGGTGCCGATCGTCGCGGCCAAGACGCCCTCGCACTGTTTCGAGGCAGCGATCGAAGCTGTGCGGATCGCCGTCAAGTACCGGACCCCGGTGATCCTCCTGTCCGACGGCTACCTCGCGAACGGCGCGGAGCCCTGGCGGCTCCCGGACGTGGACCGCATCGAGCCGATCGACCCGGGGTTCGCCGCTGAAGCGAACCACGTCGGGGACGACGGCACCCCGGTCTTCTGGCCGTACGTGCGCGACCCCGGGACGCTGGCCAGGCCGTGGGCGCCGCCGGGGGTGCCCGGCCTCGAGCACCGCATCGGCGGGCTCGAGAAGGCGGACGGCTCGGGCAACGTCTCCTACGACCCGGCCAACCACGAGCGCATGGTGCGCCTGCGGGCGGCGAAGGTCGCCGGGATCGCTCGGGACGTCCCGGCTGTCGAGGTCGACGACGATACCGGCGATGCCGAGCTGCTCGTCCTTGGCTGGGGTTCGACGTACGGCGCCATCGTGGCGGGGGTGCGGCGAGCGCGTGCCCGGGGGCACAAGGTCGCGCACGCTCACCTCGTCCACATGCACCCCTTCCCGTCCAACCTCGGCGAGGTGCTCGCCCGCTACCGCACCGTCCTCGTGCCGGAGATGAACCTCGGTCAGCTTTCGCGGCTCGTGCGCGCGGAGTACCTCGTCGACGCCCACAGCTTCTCCAAGGTGCAGGGCGTCCCCTTCCGCGCCGGAGAGATCGAGTCCGCGATCGAGTCGCTTCTCAAAGGATCAGCATGACGACCACCGCCGTCCCCCCGACGACGAGGAAGGACTGGGCGAGCGACCAGGAGGTCCGCTGGTGCCCTGGGTGCGGGGACTATTCGATCCTCGCCGCCGTGCAGATGCTCCTCCCAGAGCTGGGCGTCCGCCGCGAGAACACGGTGTTCGTGTCAGGGATCGGCTGCGCCGCACGCTTCCCGTACTACATGTCGACCTACGGCCTGCATTCGATCCACGGGCGTGCGCCCGCGATCGCGACGGGCCTCGCCACCACCCGCCCGGACCTCGACGTCTGGGTGGTCACCGGCGACGGTGACGCGCTGTCGATCGGCGGGAACCATCTCATCCACGCGTTGCGTCGCAACGTGAGGATGACGATCCTCATGTTCAACAACCAGATCTACGGCCTCACCAAGGGCCAGTACTCTCCGACGTCGGAGGTCGCCAAGGTCACGAAGTCGACCCCGTTCGGCTCTGTCGACACGCCGTTCAACCCGATCAGCCTCGCGCTCGGCGCGGAAGCGACCTTCGTGGCCCGGACCCACGACATGGACCGCCAGCACATGCAAGAGACGTTCCGACGCGCCCACGAGCACCGCGGCGCAGCCTTCGTCGAGGTGTACCAGAACTGCAACGTTTTCAACGACGGGGCGTTCGAGAAGATCACCGGCCGCGACGTCCGTGCGTCCATGCTCGTGCCGCTCGTCCACGGACAGCCCATCCGCTTCGGTGAGTCCTTGCAGAACGGCGTCGTGCAGCGACCCGACGGGCGGCTCGAGATCGTGGACGTCGCCGATGTGGGAGAGGACGCGATCCTCGTCCACGACGAGCAGCGTCCGGACCCCGGTCTCGCGTTCGCGCTGTCACGCCTGTCCCACGGCCCGGACGAGCCGACGCCGATCGGGGTCTTCCGGGCGGTGGAGCGGCCCGAGTACGGGTCCTCCATGGCGAGGCAGATCGCCGACGCCCAGGAGCGCCGGGGGGCCGGCGACCTGAAGGCGCTGCTCCGGTCCGGCGCCACCTGGACGGTCGAGTAGCGCCTGGGCGAACGGCGCGTCCGGTCCGAGCGTGCCCCAGCGGGTTAGACCGGCACGCCCGGGAGCTGCTCACCCGAGACGTCGCCCCCCGAGAGCACCCGGAAGACCATGCCGGTGCGGGGCTTCGGGCTGAAGTACGTGGTCTTCGCCGGCATGCGGCGGCGCGCGTTCGCCCAGGCAGAGATCTGGGGGACGGTCACGGGCCGCAAGAGGATCGCCATCTGGACGCGGCCTGCGCCGACCTCTGCGACGGCTTCCTGCCATCGGGCGGTGTAGGCCAGCGAGGCGTCGGGGACCTCCCGGAGCGCCAGGTCCACCAAGCCCGCCTCGAGGTCCGTGCCGGCCTCGTCGAACGCTCCCGAGCGCACGCTGAGAAGCCAGGCATCGCGCCGCGTGATCGCGGCGAGCGAGCCGGACGCCTGGAGAGCCGACACGACGCGATCGGTCGCCGGACCGGCGTGCACCGCGTCGAAGTACCGTCCGAGCAGCTCGACGTGCTCGGTCTCAGGCGCCAGACCCTCTACCATGCGGTGGATCGCACGCACGTGCAGCTGGGTCTCCGCCAGCTCGACGATGAGGGCCATCACGAGATCGTGATCGCCCGGCTGGTTGCCGTTCGCCCCACGCACCTCGTCGCGGTACGTGCGAGCGGTCTCGTAGCGGTGGTGCCCGTCCGCGATCACCACGGGAGACGCGCCGACCGCTTCGCGCACCCTGGCGATCGCCCCGGGGTCCTCGAGCACCCAGAGCTGGTGTCGCACGCCCTCGTCGTCGTAGGCGTCCTCCGCGGGCGGACCGTCGGGGGTGAACGTCTCGGTGAGCCCCGGCGTGAGCGAGAGGCCCCAGATGGGGGAGAGGTTGGTCCCGGTCGCCCGCAGCAGGTCCAGCCGGTCGCTCTTGGGCTTGGACATGGTCTCTTCGTGGGGGAGGACGTCGTCGCCGATCGCGAGCGCGCCGATGACGCCGGTCGTGGTCGCGCCGTCCGGTGCGGTCATCCGGTACGGGTAGAGCGCGGGAGCGACGTCCTCGACGAGGACACGGCGTTCGAGCCACGAGTCGAGGAGCTCCGCCGCGGCGATGTAACGGTCGCGTCCAGACCCGAGCTCTGGCTCGGGGAGCTCGAGACGGATCGCGTTGAGCGGGCTCCGATGAGCGAGCATGGCGCGCTCTTGGGAGCTGACGACGTCGTAGGGTGGTGCGATCACCTGGTCCATGCGCACGTGCGCGCCGTCGTAGCGCGTTCCTTTGAAAGCCTCGAAGCGTGGCACGGGCACAGACTGGCACACGGGCCACCCGTAGACTCCGTTCCATGGTGGCTCCGGTCCCTGCGCCCGACGCCCCGGGCGGCGTCGCTGGTGCAGGCTGCGGGGCTGCGGCAGGCGGCGAAGACCGCGTCCTGACCGCGGCGAACGTCGTCACCACGCTGCGCCTGGCCGGGGTGTTCGTGTTCGTGTGGCTGCTCTTCGGGGCCGGCCTCCAGACGGCGGCGGCGACGCTCCTGGCCGTGCTCGGCGCCACGGATTGGCTGGACGGGCAGCTGGCGCGCCGCCTGCACCAGGTGTCCCGCATCGGCAAGGTCCTGGACCCGGCCGCCGACCGCGTGCTCGTCGGCACCGCGGTGATCGCGGCGATCGTGCACGGCGCGGTGCCGCTGTGGTTCGGGCTCCTCACCGTGGTGCGCGAGGCGCTCGTCTCGGGGACCGTGCTCGTGCTCGCCGCGTTCGGGGCCCGGCGGATCAACGTGCTGTGGATCGGCAAGGCCGGCACCTTCGGGCTCATGGTCGCCTACCCGGGGTTCCTCATCAGTCACGGCGGCGCAAGTTGGCAACATCCGTTCCACGTGGCGGCGTGGGTCGCCGGGGGCGCGGGGATCGTGCTCGCCTGGGTTGCGGCCGCCGCGTACCTTCCGCCCGCACGCGCCGCGCTCGCCGGAGGGCGCGCAGCGCGCGACCGACGCGAGGGACGCGACGGCACGCCGCCGCGAGGATCGCTGGGAGCGCCTGGGGAGGTCGGCGGATGAAGGCGGTGATCATGGCGGGCGGCGAGGGCACGCGGCTGCGTCCACTCACGTCCAACCAGCCCAAGCCCATGCTCGCGATGGCGAACCGGCCGATGATGGAGCACGTCGTGAAGCTCCTGCGCAGCCACGGGATGACCGACATCGTCGTCACGGTGGCGTTCATGGCGAATGCCATCCGTACCTACTTCGGCGACGGGTCCGAGCTCGGCGTCCGGATGGTGTACGCGACCGAAGAGAGCCCGCTCGGCACGGCCGGCTCTGTGCTGAACGCGCGCGACGAGCTCGACGAGCGATTCCTCGTGATCTCCGGGGACGTGCTCACCGACATCGACCTCAGCGCCGTGATCGAGTTCCACGAGCGCAAGGGCGCCCTCGGCACCCTGGCGTTGGCCGCGGTGGAGAACCCCCTCGAGTTCGGCATCGTCATCACCCGGGAGGACGGGTCCATCGACCGGTTCCTCGAGAAGCCGACCTGGGGCCAGGTGTTCAGCGACACCATCAATACCGGCATCTACGTCCTCGAGCCGGAGATCTTCGACTCGATCCCTCCCCACCGGCCTGCCGACTTCTCGGGTGAGGTCTTCCCCGACGTGCTCGAACGCGGCCGTCCGCTCTACGGCTACGTCGCCGAGGGCTATTGGGAGGACGTCGGGACGACCGAGGCGTACCTCCGCGCGCACCAAGACGTCCTCGACGGAAAGGTGCGGGTCGACGTCGGCGGATTCGAGATCCGTCCGGGAGTATGGGTGGGCAAGGGCTGCATCATCGACCCGACGGCGACGATCGAGGGACCCGCGGTCATCGCGGACAACTGCACGATCGGCGCCAACGTCGTGCTCGGCGAGTACTCGACCCTGGGCTCCAACGTGCGAGTCGCCGAAGGTGCCGATGTCCGCCGCTCCGTGGTGCACGACA
Source organism: Actinomycetes bacterium (assembly GCA_021828005.1). Taxonomy (GTDB): domain Bacteria; phylum Actinomycetota; class Acidimicrobiia; order Acidimicrobiales; family RAAP-2; genus JAJYVT01. Next base: position 12,563 of record JAKATJ010000010.1, read on the forward strand.
ATGCGTACTTCGGGCCCGGCGTTCGTGTCGCCGGCGCGGTGATCGGGCGTTCGTGCGACCTGCGACGCGGCGCGACGTGCGAGCCGGGGTCGGTGCTCGGCGAGGGGTGCCTGATCGGCGCCCACGCCCACGTGCGGGGCGACGTGAAGGTCTACCCGTTCAAAACGGTCGAGACGGGCGCAGTCGTGAACTCGTCGATCGTCTGGGAGTCTCGCGGGGCGCGGTCGTTGTTCGGAAGCGACGGGGTGCGAGGCATCGCGAACGTCGACATCAGCCCCGAGCTCGTGGTGCGGCTCTCGATGGCATGGGCTTCCACCCTGGACCGTGGCATGACGATCACCGCCTCGCGGGACACGAGCCGGGCAGCAAGGGTGCTCAAGCGCGCCTTCATGATCGGGTGCAACGCGGCGGGTGTGCACGTCGAGGACCTCGAGGTGGCGACCGTACCGGTGACGCGCCACCACATTCGCTCCGCGGGGAACCAGGGGGGTGTGACGGTCCGCCTCGCCCGGGACGACCCGCAGGCGGTCGTCATCCGGCTCTTCGACGAGGACGGGCTCGATCTCGCCGAGGGGGGCCAGCGCAAGGTTGAGCGTCTGTACCACCGGGAGGACTTCCGCAGGGTGCTCGCGAGCCAGCTCGGTGACATCGACTTCCCTTCACGAGCCGTCGAGAAGTACACGAAGGACATGATCGGAGCCGTCGACCTGTCGGCGGCGCGCGCGGCCAACATGAAGCTCGTGCTCGACGTGTCGTACGGCTCGGCGAGCTTCGTCATGCCGAACCTGCTCGCAAAGCTCGACGCCGACGTGCTCGTGGTCAACCCGTACGCGCTCACGTCGGGGATGATGCTGGTCGACCTCGACGTTCACGCCCGTCAGGTGGGTGATCTCGTGCGAGCGTCGGGAGCGCACCTTGGGGCGGTGATCGACGCGGACGGTGAGCGCATCGTCATCATCGACGACGCGGGGACGGTGCTGTCGGCAGACCAGGCGCTGCTCGCCCTGCTGCGGCTCGTCGTGGAGACTCGCCAGGACGTCGCGGTCGCGCTCCCGGTCGGCGTGACCCGCTGGGCCGAGTCGATCTGCGCGGAGTTTGGCGTGCCGGTCGTCTTCACCAAGATGTCCTCCGCTGACGTGATCGACGTCGCGGCGTCCGAGCAGGTGGCCTTCGCGGCCGGACAGTCGGGCGCGTTCGTCTGGCCCGAGATCCTCCCCGCCTACGACGCCGCGGCGACGCTCGTGGAGCTCGTGTCGATGCTCTCGCTCACCAGCCAGCCACTCTCCAAGATCGTCGACGGCCTGCCGAAGGTGTTCATCGTGCACGAAGCGGTGATGACCCCCTGGGAGCAGAAGGGGATGGTGATGCGCACCCTCGTCGAGCAGCTCGAGGGCCAGGACCTCGTCCTGATCGACGGGGTGAAGGTGCCCGCCGAGGACGGCTGGGTGCTGGTCCTCCCGGACCCGGACGACCCGGTCACGCACGTCTGGGCCGAGGGCCCGAGCGAGGCGCGGGCCAGGGCGCGCGCCCAGCAGTACGCCGTGCGCTTGCGGCGGCTGCTCCGATCCGGCGAGCCAGGGCCTGGCGAGCCGGGGCAGGCGAAGGCGCCGGCAGCCAGGTGGCGGCGGCCGGCGGAAGGGCCGGACCGGGGTGGGTCGCCGGGGATAGGGTTTCCTCGTGCTGGTTCCTGACGAGCTTTGGTACTCGACCGACCACGAGTGGGCACGTCCGGTCGGGGGGCAGGTGCGGGTGGGGATCACCGACTACGCGCAAGACGCGTTGGGCGACGTCGTCTTCGTCGACCTGCCGGAGGTGGGGAAGGCCGTGGCCGCCGGCGACGCGCTCGGCGAGGTCGAGTCGACCAAGTCCGTCTCCGAGATCTACGCGCCGGTCGCGGGGACGGTCGTCGCGGTGAACGAGGCGCTCGCGGACGCGCCCGAGAAGCTCAACCAGGACCCGTACGGGGACGGGTGGCTCTGCGAGATCGAGGTCGCCGGGCTCGACCCGCTCGCCGGTCTTCTCGACGCTGCCGGGTACCGACAGCTGACGGAGGGGTGACGGTCGATCGGCGCCCGGCGGAAGCCGGCTGACGTCGGAGGACGCGATCTGAGGACTCGAGGTCGGGTTCGCGGCTGATCATGGTCCTGGCGCCCTTGCTGGGGACGCAGCGTGGCGCGACGGTGCCGCGGACCCCCGACCGCGGCCCGCCGAAGGTTGCCGCCCGCTGAACGCCGCGGATGGAGCGGCTACCGTGGTACCCGTGTTCTGCCGGAACTGCGGGCACCGCAACCCCGATGATGGCAACTTCTGCTCCTCGTGCGGTGCTGCACTCCCGAACGATCGGTCGGAGACGACTGTCACCTTCGTTCCGGTCGACGACTTCGGGGAGAGCGCCGACGAAGAGCCCGCGGTCACCCAGGTCGAAGTCCCGCACGGCACGCCGACCCTGGTGGTCAAGCGAGGGCCCACGGTCGGCTCGCGTTATCTGTTGAAGTCCCAGGTGACGCGCGCGGGGCGGCATCCCGAGAGCGACATCTTCTTGGACGACATCACGGTGTCGCGCCGCCACGCGGAGTTCAGCCGCGGCGTGGACGGGAGGATGGTCGTGCGGGACGTCGGATCACTGAACGGCACGTACGTCAACCGTGAGCGGATCGAAGAGCACGTGCTCGTGACCGGCGACGAGGTGCAGATCGGGAAGTTCAAGCTCGTGTACCTGGTGGCTGGCGACGAGTGAGCGGATGCATGGGGGGGAGGGCGGCGACGTGGCGGTGCGCGCGATGAGCGGAAGGTCCTACCTGTCGATCGGGGACGTCCTGAGCCTGCTCCGTGAGGAGTTCCCCGACGTCACGATCTCGAAGATCCGTTTCCTCGAGAGCCAGGGACTGGTGGACCCAGAGCGCTCCCCTTCGGGGTACCGGAAGTTCTACGACGAGGACGTCGCCCGGCTGCGCTGGGTGCTCCGCAAGCAGCGGGACCAGTTCCTCCCCCTGAAGGTCATCCGTGACCGGTTGGCCGCGGCCGGGGCCGGCGTGCCGCCGGACGACGAGCCGATCTCGGGAAATGTGCCGCCGGACGACGAGCAGGTCAGCGACGACGAGCAGGTCAGCGACGACGAGCAGGTCAGCGACGGCGCGCGGGTCAGCGACGACGAGCAGGTCAGCGACGGCGCGCGGGTACCCGAAGGCGCGCGGGTACCCGACGGCGTGCGTGTACCCGACGGCGTGTCCGGCTGGGACGCCGCCGCGGAGACCGCCCCGCCGCCCGTCGTGGTGCGCGAGAGCACACGCGTGGTGGTCGGTGCCGGCGCGCAGGTCCGCAGCGCGGCTCCGGGGGCAGCGGTGTGGCCGGTTGCCGAGCGCGAGGGCGACGACAGTCGGGGCGCGCCGGCCGCCGCACCGGCCGCCGCACCGGCACCGATGGCAGCGGCAGACGGAGACGTGTGGGCGCGATCGCGGCCTCGGAGCGAGCCGATCGAGCGGGGCGCGGCGCCCACCGAGCACGATGCGGGGCCGCAAGCCTCCGCCCCGGCGCAGGCGAGCCTCGTGCAGGCCGACCGGGAGACCGGGCACCGTGCGGCGTCGGGGGGCGCGGCGGCCCCTGCCCACGGCCCCGGCATGGCCGCCGCTTACGGATCAGGCGCTGCCGGCGTGCTCTCGCCGTCGGTGTCCGGCGTGAGCCTGACGCTTGCGGAGCTGTGCGCGGCGACCGGGCTAACCCCCGAGGTCGTGGCGAACCTGGAGAGCCTGGGGCTCTTGTCGCCGATCTCCATCGCGGGCGGCTCCTTCTACGACGAAGAGGCGCTCATGGTCGGTAAGCTGGTCACCGAGTTCGCCCGCTACGGCGTCGAGCCGCGGCACCTGCGGATGTACCGGAACGCGGCGGACCGCGAGGGCGGCCTCGTCGAACAGGTGATCACCCCGCTCTTGCGGCAGCGGAACCCCGAAGCCCGCCAACGCGCCGTGGATGCGGCAGCCGATCTGGCCCGGCTGGGTCAGAGCTTGCGCGCGTCGCTCGTGCGGTCGGGGCTCCGGCGACAGCTCGGCGGCTGATCTCTCGCTGCACGCCGCCGCTGGGGCCACGCTACATTGCTCGTATGGTCGAAGTCCGCCTGAGGGCTGTCCGGGTCGACCTCCAGTCGAACACGCCGGTGCTGTTGCTCCAGGAGACCGAAGGTGAGGGCCGCACCCTGCCGATCTTCATCGGCACTCCCGAGGCTGCTGCGATCGCGTACGCGTTGCAGGGCGTCGAAATGCCGAGGCCGATGACGCACGACCTCATCCATGACCTCTTGACCGCGCTCGGTGTCTCGGTCGAACGCATCGTGATCACCGAGCTGCGCTCTTCGACGTACTTCGCGGAGCTCCAGTTGCGCCGCGGGGGCGCGCGGTCGGTGGTCTCGAGCCGCCCGTCCGACGCGGTCGCGGTCGCAGTGCGCACGGGGAGCCCGATCTACGTCGCGGACGACCTGATGGACGCAGAGGGGATCCTGCTCGCGGTCGAGGCCGCCGACGACGATGACGACGAGGAGAGCCCCGACGAGCTCGTCGGGCAGTTCCGTCAATTCCTCGACTCGATCAAGCCGGAGGACTTCGGCGGCTGACGCGCGCGCGTTGCGGGGGTGGTGAGCTCAACGCGCAGTCGGCCGTACGAGCACCCGGCCCTGGACACGGGCGGCGAGCACGTCGTCGAGCTCGCTTGCCAGCTGGTGCAGTCCGACTTCTTTCGCGACCATGGCGTCGACGGTTGCCCCGGGTAGCACCTCCTGGACGATGCTCCAGATCAGGCGCCGCTCGCCGATCGGCGTCTGGACGGAGTCGACGCCGAGCAGTGACACGCCGCGGACGATGAACGGGAAGACGCTCGTATGGAGGTCCGGGCCCGCGGTGAGGCCGCTGGCCGCCACCGCGCCGCCGTAGCTCAGTGCGCGAAGCGTTGCGGCGAGCGTGTCGCCGCCGACGCAGTCGATCGCCCCCGACCAGCGCTCCTTCGACAGCACCCGGCCGGCCTCGGCGATGCCGTCGCGCCCCACGACGTCGGACGCGCCCAGCGATCGAAGGTACTCGTGCGCGGCTCCCTTGCCGGTGCTCGCCACGACCTCGTAGCCCTGTCGTGCGAGCGCTGCTACGGCCATGCTCCCGACGCCGCCCGATGCGCCGGTGACGAGCACCTGCCCGTCGCCCGGACGGACGCCGGCCTTTTTCAGCTTCTCCACGGAGAGCACCGCGGTGAAGCCCGCGGTCCCGACCGCAGCCGCGCGCCGGGTCGTGAGGCCGCCGGGGAGGGGGACGACCCACGCAGCGGGCACGCGGGCCCTCGTGGCGAAGCCTCCGTGCCGCCCCACACCCAGGTCGTAGCCGTGGACGACCACGTCCATGCCCGGCGGAACGCTCGGGTCGGTGCTCTCGAGGACTCGTCCGGCGAGGTCCACCCCCGGCACCAGCGGTGAACGGCGCGCCACCCGGTTGCCAGGCAGCGTCACCATGGCGTCCTTGTAGTTGACCGAGGACCATTCGACGTCGACGAGCACGTCTCCAGGAGGAAGCTCGGCGTCGTCGAGCTCCTCGACGGTGGTGTGCACAGCGTCGTCGGCGCGGGTGGCGACGAAGGCGAGGAAGGGCACCGTGTCCACTGTAGGGGCCCGACGCAGTGGCGGTCCGGTCTGGGCCCGCAGAGCCGTCGCCCGGCGTCGGTCAGGCGGCGTCGGGCAGCTCGAACAGGTCGAGCCTGAAGCGGGTCACGTCGCTCCCGGTGCTGGTGAAGGTCGTCGGGGACACGACGACGCCGGCTTCCCAGAACCATCCGTCGGTGCTCGCGCGCTGGGCCAGCACCTCCGTCGCTCGGGGCTCGTCGTGGGCCGGGCCGACCTTTGCGCTCGACCAACCGCGCGCGCGGAGCTCGGCGCGGAAGAACGTGACGACGGCGGCCTGCGAAGCGGCAAGCCGGAAGGTCATCGCCCCCGAGTACTGTGTGGACCCGCTCCAGGGCGTGTCGGACACGGTCTGGGTGCCCTTGGGAAGCACGAGGGCGTCGAGGACGTCCGCCGGCGGTGTTCCGAGGATCTCGATCGGATGGAGCGCCGCCGAAGCCGGCTGCGCGACGAGGCCGGTGCCCCTCACCGCGGCAGACTTCGGCTGCGTCGTGGCGGCGTTCTCGGTGAGCGCGGCACCGATCCCGAAGACGAGAACGACCAGCAGAGCGAGCCCGACGACGATCATGGCGGGTCGGACGCTCGGGCCTGGCGTACGGCGTGCGCCGGTGGGCGCAGCCGACGACGAGCCTGCCTCGGCGGGTGGGCCGCCCACGATCTCCGCCTCGGCCATGACCGGCTCAGCCTATGGCACCCTCGCTCGGGCCGGTGGCGCCGCGCGGTGGCGCGCGGGGGCGCCGCGCGGTGGCGCGCGGTGGCGCGCGGTGGCACGCGGGTCAGCGAGACGACGGCGAAGACGGGAGGGGCCCCTCGCCCCATCCGAAGTGGTCGACGGGTCCGTGGCCGCTCCCGAGCTGCCAGCGCGCGGCTCCCTCGAGCGCCCGGTGCACGTAGGACTTCGCACGCTCGATGGCGAGCGGCGGCGGCGTGCCGAGCGCGAGCTCAGCGGCGACGGCCGCGGACAGCGAGCAACCCGTTCCGTGGTCGTTCCTCGTGTCGATGCGCGTGGACTCCATCACCGCCAGGCCCCCCGGACCGACGACGACGTCCGTCGAGGTGTTGTCTTCCAGATGCCCGCCCTTCAGCACGACCATGTCGGGCCCGAGGCGGTGAAGCGCCTCGGCGACCTCGGCCATCGTTTTCACGCTCTCGAGCTCGCGCACGTCGACCCCCACGAGCAGCGCCCCCTCTTGGAGGTTCGGGGTCACGACCCGAGCATGAGGGAACAGGAGCTCCCGGTAGGCACGTACGCCGCCCCCGTCCATGAGCGAGTGGCCGCTCGTGGAGACGAGCACCGGGTCGACCACGAGGTTGGGCAGGAGGCCGCGCGCCGCGACGTCGGCCACCTTCTCCACGATCTCGGGATTCGCGAGCATGCCCGTCTTCACCGCGGCCGGTGGGAGATCGGCGAGCACCGCGTGGACCTGCGCGAGCACCATGTCAGGGTCCAGGGCGAGGACCCGGAGCACCGCGGCCGTGTGCTGCGCGGTGACCGCCGTGATCGCGCTCGTCCCGTAGACACCGAGAGCCGCAAAGGTCTTCAGGTCTGCCTGGATCCCGGCGCCGCCTCCGGAGTCCGAACCCGCGATGGTGAGCGCCACCTTGGGGGTCATCGTCGCGAACGCTACGCGCGGTGCCGGGATCGCTCCAATTTCACGACGAAAGCTGCGGTGACCAGGGGGAGACGCTGCGAAGAGCCGCGCTCGATCGTGTTACTGAGCGACGCCGTGACCTGGGACAACGCGGCGTGACCGCTCGCGATCCCGATCAGATGCCAGCGACAACGCCGTCGCGGTCGTTGGATTCTTCTGGTTCAGCGGCGGGCGAGGCGACGCCCGCTCTCGGTGTCGGGCGGCGTGTAGTTGAGCTCGAAGTGGTGGTAGAGCGAGGACTCGTCCGCCTGCGAGAGCTCTTCCCCGTGCAACGCGAGGTCCGGCGCCGTACGAACCTGCTCCTTGGTCGCCTGCACCTGAAGGTCGTTGGGGCCGATCTGAATGCCCCCCAACGGCACGAACGTCAGGTGGCGGCCGATGAAGCCCTCCTTGACCGTGCCGAACAGGGGCTCGTCGGTCTCAACGTCGACGTACACATCCTGCAACTTGCCGATCTTTTCTCCGTTGCGGTCGACAAGCATCTTGCCGTGCCATTCGGCCACATTCCAGTTGGCCTGAGCCGGATCGTCGGTCATGGCAACCTCCTCGCTCCTCCTGCCAGCGTACCGACGAACCGACCCGTGGAGGGGGCGAGCGGGGAGCGACTGGAGGAGGCGTTTGAGCCACCGAGCCGGTGGACCACGTCCTGAGGCCCTCGAGGAGTCGAACCTGCACCATTGAGGGGACCGTGGGCATGGCTGCGGAACCTGTCAATAGGTGATTGCCGAATATCTACGCGTTTTGGATGGTTGGTCAGTTGATCCACGCCTTGACCGGGACTCGGTGAGGAGCCGGTGGCTCGGTGGATCGCTCGGGGTGGGCCTGTGCCGCGGTATCCAAGGGGGCCTGGCGGCGCTCGACGACCATCTCGTGGCGGCCGGCGTGGAGGTCTGCGGGCCGGAGGTACCCGATCCCCGAGTGGATGCGGTTCTCTTGGGGTCACGGGTGGGCGGAGGCAGATCCCGCTGTGGAACGTCCTGGTCCCTGCGGGTTCAGTGGCCAACTGACGTGCACGACAGCTGTGGTGCACGAGCGCGGGTGGTCAGTGGGCCTGCTGCCGTGAGGGTCTTCCACGTGGTGTGCGGAGCACGTCTCATCCGCAATCTCGCCTCGGTGGCAGTCGTGTGGGACCAGAGCGAGTGGGCGACGGCAATGGCCGAGCTTCTCGTCGAGATGAAGATCGCTGCAGAAGGCGCCCGGGCGGCCGGCAAGAGGTGCCTCGGTCACAAGGCCCTCGCCTCGTTCTTGGAGCGCTCCGACACGATCGTAGAGACGGGTCTCGCTCCCAACCCCGAGCCAGTCGGACGCAAGCGCGACTGCGCGGAGAAGGAGTCCTACAACCTCGCTCGTGCACTCGGCAGCCTGAAGGAAGGGGCCACCCTCTACGCGAAGGACCTCGCCGTTCCCTTTTCGAACAACCAAGCGGAGTCCGACCTGCGCATGGTGAAGTGCAGTCCAAGATCTCTGGATCCTTCCGTTCAGTCGAACGTGCCGAGCGACTGGCCAAGGTCCGGTCCTACCTCTCGACTGCTGCCAAGCACGGCCTCGGAGCGATGGACGTCTTGACCGCGCTGTTCGCCGGAGCATCCTGGATGCCGCCGACACCGATCCGCACCTGATCCCGCGTCAACTGTCATCGCCGCGTCGTGCAGGGTCACGAGCTATGCCGGTGTGCGCACCTGAAGGGATGCTCTCGACACGGTTCGGAATCGAGCTAAGGTGCGCCGCACGAGAGAGCTTCGGCTCGCGGCGTTGCTCCAGACCTCGGTGGCGCTCTCCGACGACTACGGGAAGAGAGCTGGTGCAGGTCACCACTGTCGACGCATCGAATGCCGGCTTCCGAGACGTTGCCCTCCAAGTGCGCGCGGCAGGCCTGCTGAACCGACGACCGGGCTACTACAGCGTAAAGATCAGCCTGACGATCGCAGCCTTCGCGGCCGGCTGGGCGGCGTTCGTCGTCGTAGGCAACTCGTGGACGACGCTCGGGGTCGCCGCATTCTTAGGGGCGATGTGCACCCAGTTGGGGTTCATCGGGCACGACGCTGGGCACCAACAGGTTTTCGGTTCGCGACAAGCAAACCGGTTCCTCGGGCTGGCGGTCGGGAACGTACTGATTGGGCTGTGCTACGGATGGTGGGTTCCCAAGCACAATGCTCATCATGCCCACCCCAACGAGGTGGGCCGCGATCCTGACATTGGTGACGGCATCGTCGCATTCGCTCCCGCTGAGGGGCACGGGACGGCGCGCCGGAGCTTCGCCTGGCTGCTTGCACGCTGGCAGGCGCAGCTCTTCTTTCCCCTCATGGTTCTGCGAAGCGTCGGCATGCACGTATCGGGGTTCCAGCATCTCCTCCGCCGACGCGACCGGACGGCGGCTGTAGAGGCGCTGCTGGTCGCTCTCCACATGGTTTGCTTTTTGACGGTGGTCCTGCTCGTGCTCAGCCCGCTGAAGGCCTTCGCATTCGTTGCCGTGGAGCAGGCGGTGTTCTCCTTCTGGCTGGGCTGCAGTTTCGCGCCGAACCACAAGGCGATGCCGATCATCCCAGGCGACGCAGCGATGGGCTTCGCCCGACGCCAGGTCGTGACCGCCCGCAACATCGCGGGCGGACGGCTCACCACGTTCATGCTCGGTGGCCTCAACTACCAGATCGAGCACCACCTGTTCCCCTCTATGCCTCGGCCCAATCTGAGGCATGCCCAGGACCTCGTGAGGGAGTTCTGTGTGGCGAGCGAGCTCGGCTACTGCGAGACCAGCTTGCCGGAGTCCTTCCGGCGGATCATCCGCGACCTCGAGGCAAAGGGCCACATGGCCGCTCTGGCTGTCGCGATGCCCGAGACCTGAGGTCACCGCGCGATGCAGCGCTCTCGTAGCTGGTGGAAGCGCCGCTCCGTCGAGACCCAGCAGGGTGGCCCTCGAAAGGACCCGCTGATGCCGTCAACTCAACACTCGAGCTGGGCACGCCTCCTCAACGGTGGGAAAGACGACGCCAGGACGCAGCCAGCGGATCGCCCACTGAGGTTGCTCTTTGGTGAGCGAGGCGGGTCCCGGCGTTCCTGCCCGGTCAACTCACGTCACATTGCCCGGGGAGCCGTGCCCGCGCGCGCGAGCCGAGACTCCCACGCGAGCGGGTTGAGCTAACAACTTGTCGGCACCCCACATCGGCTCTTCAGCGGATGACGCAGCGAGGCGTTGGGCCATAGCCGATCTGCTACACCATTGACCGTAGGGTTGGCTGATCGCGTCGAGCGCCAGCGCGTGATCCTGGCTCGACTCGCCGAGCAGTTCGTGGTGAGTGGTCCTCCCGGGACTCTGACGTGGTGGCCGACGGCACCCGACGGTGTCGTGCCCGATCTTGGCGCCTCTCCCATGGGGCCGCGGACCGCGAGGGTGCAGCGCCTGGCGCAGGGTGGTCTCGGGCCTCGTCTCTCGGGTTCGCTGTCCGCGCATGGCACGGCGCACGCGCTCGGAGGATGCGAGCACCTCATCCACGACTCCATCCTCACACCGTCCCCAAGCGGCTCCTGACTTTGTTTGCCTGCAGGCAGTTTTTGTCGGAGTGTCGCTTGCCTGTGCATTGTGCAGGCCGACTGCGCAGGGGAGCACGGGGTATCGGTGGACCAGGGTGCGGCGTGCATCGTTGCGAGATGCAGACGTGGGGAAGGCACTGCGCTCTGGGCCTCATGCCCGTGGGCGGCGCTCCACCTGGGATGCTGACGGCTTCTGACTGAGGAGACCTCCGGGCAGTCCACTCCCCAGGGGGGTCTGTCGTCCGTGGCCCGACGTGTTCGTGCCGTGCAAGCCACTCCCGCCGTGAAACCGCTGCGAAGGCCGCCACGAGTCCGCCACGCGCTCGTGGGGCGACTCACCCCCGGCTCATCGGATAGGGGCCCGTCCTCGCCGACAATGGTCAGGTTCCGGTGCAACGGTACGATCGCGTCGGTGAGCGTCCCGACGTCCCCTCCCGCAACTCCTTTGGCGCCCCCGCCACTTGCCGAAGGCCGGATGCCGCCTCTCGTCGTCGCCGGCGAGGAGGTGGGCTCGCGGCTCTTCCTCGGCACCGGCGGGATGGCGAGCCTCGCGGCCCTCGAGGCGGCGATCGCGGCATCGGGCACGGAGGTTGCCACCGTGGCGGTGCGCCGCGTGGACGCGTCCGCACCGGGCGGGCTTGTCGAGCTGCTCGCGAGGCGCGGCGTGCGGGTGCTCCCGAACACGGCGGGCTGCTTCACCGCGGCGGACGCCGTGCTCACCGCCAAGCTCGCACGCGACGCGTTCGAGACCAACTGGGTCAAGCTCGAGGTGATCGGAGACGACAGGACGCTCCTGCCCGACGGCGCCGAGCTGCTGTCGGCGGCGGAGCAGCTCACTGAGGACCGCTTCGTCGTCCTGGCGTACACCACGGACGACCCCGTGCTCGCGCACCGTCTGGAGCAGGTGGGCTGCGCCGCGGTGATGCCCGCCGGCTCCCCGATCGGCACCGGGCTGGGCATCCGCAACCCGCACAACATCGCGCTCCTGCGCGAAGCCGTCTCGGTGCCGGTCGTGCTCGACGCCGGGATCGGCACCGCCTCCGACGCCGCACGTGCGATGGAGCTCGGCTGTGACGCGGTGCTCGTTGCGTCCGCGGTCAACCGCGCAGAGGACCCTGCGGGGATGGCGCGGGCGATGGCCCTCGCCGTCGAGGCCGGGTGGCTGGCGCGCCACGCGGGCCGGATCCCGCCACGGTTCCACGCCGTGGCGTCGAGCCCGTGGGAAGGGCTTCTCGGCAGCTGACGACGCCCGTGGGAGGGCCCGGACGGACCGGGGCGGCCCGGCTCGGCGCACCGCCGGCCGAGGATCACCCCCGCGTAACTACCCTCGTGTGACTTCCTCGGCTACCATCGTCCCAGTCGGACGACCGCCAGGAGGGCCGATGGCCGGAACGCACAACGAAGGTGGGGCAGCGCCGGTGGGCGAGGCCGGGTACGGGGGGCCCCAGGTGTGCAAACTGATCGGCATCTCCTACCGGCAGCTCGACTACTGGGCGCGCACCGGGCTCCTCCGTCCCTCGGTGGCCGACGCCCGCGGCAGCGGCACGAAGCGGCTCTACTCGTACCGGGACCTCCTCGAGCTGAAGGTCATCAAGCAGCTCCTCGACGCCGGCATCTCGCTCCAGTCCGCGCGGCGCGCCGTGGACTGCCTGCGCCAGGACCTCGGGGCGGACCTCCCGTCCGCCAAGCTCGTCCTCACGGAGGGACGCTCCGTGCTCGCCCAGACCAATGGCGAGGTGGTGGACCTGCTCGCCGGCGGCCAGGGCGTCTTCAACATCGTGCCGCTGTCGGGCGTCGTCGACGAGCTCGACGCCGCCATCGTCGAGCTGGGCGGGTCACGGGGCCAGGAGCCTGCGCTCGGCTGGCCGGCCGCGGCCGGGGCGGGACGCGAGCGATCGCGCGAAGGGTCGAGCCGGGGATGAGCGGCGCCGCGTGAGCGGGACGGACCGAACGCAAGGCACGGCGGGCGCGGACGAAGGGCTCGCGGGGCGGGGGGCTGCCGGTCGTCGGCGTCATCCCTCGACGGCGCCGGCCGCCCGGGTCCGGTTCGCGCATCCCTCGGAGCGTCTGTTGGCCGCGCTGCTCGACCTGCACGGGATCCGCTGGGAGTACGAGCCGGTCGAGTTCGCGCTGCGCTGGGACGACGAGGGCTCGCCGAACGGCGGCTTCCGTCCGGACTTCTGGCTCCCCGAGCTGGGTTGCTTCGTCGAGCTCACGACGGCGGACCAGCGACTGGTCACCCGCAAGAACGCCAAGGTCCGGCGGATGCGCGACCTGTACCCGGAGGTGGACGTGGTGGTGCTCTACCAGCGGGACTTCGTCCAGCTCCTGGCCCATCACGGTCTTGACCCCGCCGGCGTCGCGTAGGCGGGGCTCGCCGAGCCGCCGGACGTAGGCTGATCTCGATGCACCCGGCTTCGATGCACCCGGTCGGGGCTGCGCTTCGCCGCACGCCGCTGTACGACGTGCACCTGGAGCTCGGCGCGAAGCTCGTGGAGTTCGGCGGATGGGAGTTGCCGCTCGCCTATCCCTCGGGGACGGTGGCCGAGCACCGTGCGTGCCGGACGGCTGCCGCCGCGTTCGACGTGAGCCACCTCGGGACCGTGCGCGTGGAGGGCACGAGCGCCTTCGAGTCGCTGCAGCGAACGCTCGCGAACGACCTCTCCAAGATCTCGCCGGGCCGCGCGCAGTACACGCTCCTCCTCGCCGACGACGGTTCGGTGGCCGACGACCTCATCGTCTGGTGGGTCGCAGACGACCTCTTCGACGTGATGCCCAACGCGTCGAACACGTCGCGCGTGCTGGAGGCGATCGGGGGGACGGACATCACCGGGAGCCGTGCGGTCGTCGCAGTGCAGGGGCCCGAGGCGCGCGGGCGGCTCGCCGCGGTCGCGCCCGGGGCTGCGGCCGTCGGCCGGTTCCGCGTGGCGCCGTTCGAGTGGGAAGGTGCCAACTGCACGGCGGCCGGGACCGGGTACACGGGCGAGGACGGCGTCGAGTGCGCGGTGCCCGCAGACGTCGCGCCGGCGTTCTTCGGCGCGGTGCTGGACGCGGGCGTCGCGCCGGCCGGTCTCGGTGCCCGCGACACGCTTCGGCTCGAAGCCGGGCTGCCGCTCCACGGCCACGAGCTCGGGCCGGACGCCACCCCGTTGCAGGCCGGGCTCGGCTGGGTCGTCGGCTGGGGCAAGGGCGAATTCAGGGGCCGGGCGGCGCTCGAGCGCGAGCGAGCCGACGGCCCGCGGCGGACGCTGCGGGGCCTGCTCGCGGACGGACGGCAGCCCCCTCGCGAAGGCGCGGAGGTCCTGTCGGACGGACGGGTCGTCGGGCGCGTGACGAGCGGCAACTTCTCCCCGATGCTCGAACGTGGGATCGCCCTCGCGTTCGTGGACACGGCGGCGGGCGTCCCCGACGGCGCCCGCGTGGAGGCCGTCGTCCGCGGACGGGCGCTGGCGGCCACGGTCGGCGGGACGCGTGCGTGGCCGCCGAAGGCAAAGGCGGGCTGATGGCGGACTACCTCCCTCACACCGACGACGAGGTCGCGGCGATGCTCGCGTTCCTCGGGCTCTCGGACGTCGACGAGCTCTTCGCCGCGGTGCCGGGCGCGCTGCGGCTCGCGGGCGGGCTGGACCTCGCCGACGGCAGGCCGGAGCCCGACGTGCTCGCGCACCTCGACGCCCTCGCCCGCGGAAACGGCGCCGCGGACCTCGTGTGCTTCGCCGGCGCCGGCGCCTACGACCACGAGGTGCCCCCGGTGGTGCGCGCCCTGGCCGGGCGCTCCGAGTTCGTCACCGCATACACCCCCTACCAACCGGAGGTCGCCCAGGGTGTGCTGCAGGCGATCTTCGAGTACCAGACGATGGTGGCCAGGCTCGCGGGACTGCCGATCGCGAATGCGTCGCTCTACGACGGCGCGAGCGCGCTCGTGGAGGCCGTGAACCTCGGCACCGCCGCGAGCGGCCGGCAGGCGGTGTGGGTCTCCGCCGGGGTGCATCCCCACTGGCGGTCCTGCGTCCGCACGTTCTCGCACGGCTCGGGCCATCGGATCGTGGAGATCCCGCTGACGGGCGGCGTCACGGCCTGGCCGGACGATGCTTTCTCGGCGACCGGCGTCATGCCAGAGCCGCCCGGCGTCGTGGTCGTCGCGTACCCGAACTACCTCGGCTGCCTCGAAGACCTCTCGGCGGTCCGCCGGCTCGCCGACGCCCACGACGCGACGATGGTCGTCGCCGCCGACCCGGTGGCGGCGGGGATCCTGCGATCGGGGGGGGAGTGGGGCGCCGACGTGGTGGTCGGCGAGGGCCAGGCCTTCGGCACCCCGCTCTCCTTCGGCGGCCCGTACCTCGGCCTGTTCTGCTGCGCGGCGGCGCAGGTCCGGCGGCTGCCGGGACGGCTCGTCGGCGAGACCTTGGACGCCGACGGCCGGCGCGCCTACGTGACCACCCTGCGGACGCGCGAGCAGGACATCCGTCGCGAGAAGGCGACCTCCAACGTCTGCACGAACCAGACGCTCATGGCGGTGACCGCCGCCGTCCAGCTCGGCTGGCTCGGGACGGCCGGCCTCGCCGAGGTTGCCACGCGCTGTGCACGCGGGACGCGGTACCTGCGGGAGGCCGCCTTTAAGATCGCCGGCATCTCGCCGCTCACCGGCAGGACGCCGGTCGTACGGGAGCTCGCCCTGCGCACTGCCGTCCCCGCCCGCACGGTGGTCGACCGCATGGCGGCCGAGGGCTTCCTCGCCGGCGTCGCGCTCGCAGACCTCGTCGGCGACGACGGCGACGGCTCGGTCGACGCCGACGCCGCGGTGCACGGGCTTCTCGTCGCGGTCACCGAGCGCCGGACCGCGGCCGAGATCGACGGCTACGTCCTCGCCCTGGACAAGGCGGTCCGCCGGTGACCACGAAGATCCCGCCGACACCGCCGCGGACGACGTACGGCACTGGCCCGCGTACGGCTCCGCCTTCGGCTCACGACGGGGCGGTGCAGGTGCACGCTCCGGGCGGTCGGGCGCTCAGCGCGCCGCTCATGGGCCGCGGCGAGGAACCCACGATCTTCGAGCTGTCCGAGGCCGGCCGACACAGCTGGCAGCTCCGGACGACCGGGGTTCCCCAGTGGAACGTGGAGGAGCTCGTGCCGGAGGCGCATCGCCGCGAGGTGCCGGTGCCGCTGGCCGAGGTCTCAGAGCGCGACCTCGTCGGCCACTTCACTCGGCTCTCGCATCGCCAGTACTCGGTCGACCTCGGCGCTTACCCGCTCGGGTCGTGCACGATGAAGTACAACCCGAAGGTCTGTGACGCCGTGGCCTCGTTACCGGGCCTGGTCGGCGTGCACCCCGGGGCGCCGACGGGCATGGTCCAGGGCTGGCTCGCACTTCTGGTCGAGCTCGAAGAGGCGCTGTGCGAGGTGACCGGGATGTCGGCGGTGACCTTCCAGCCCGCGGCCGGCGCCGCCGGAGAGCTGACCGGGCTGCTGCTGATGCGCGCGTACCACGACGCGCGGGGCGAGCAGCGACGCCGGGTGGTCATCCCGGACAGCGCCCACGGCACGAACCCGGCGTCCGTCACCTCGGCGGGCTACGAGGTGACGACGGTGCCGTCGGACGGCCGGGGCTGCGTCGACGCGGCCGCGTTGCGCAGGGTGCTCGACCGGGACGTCGCCGGCATGATGCTCACGAACCCGAACACCCTCGGGCTGTTCGAAGAGGACATCGAGCTGATCGCCGCAGCCGTGCACGACGTGGGCGGGCTTCTCTACTACGACGGCGCCAACCTGAACGCGATCCTCGGCGTCGTGCGGCCGGGCGACATGGGGTTCGACGTCGTCCACATGAACTTGCACAAGACCTTCGCCACGCCCCACGGCGGCGGCGGGCCCGGCGCCGGGCCGGTCGCCGTCGACGAGAAGCTGGTGGACTTCCTCCCCGGGCCGCGCCCCGTGCGCCTCGGTCCGGGACTCGGCGGATCGTCGGACGGGGCTCCAGCGTCGGGCGTCACGACCGGTGCTGGCCGCTACGGCTGGACGATGCCGCCGCGCTCGATCGGGCGGGTCCACTCCTGGCACGGCAACGCGCTGGTGCTCGCCCGCGCGCTCAGCTACATCCTCGTGCACGGGGGTGACGGCCTGCGCCGTGTCGCCGAGCGCGCGGTGCTGAACGCGAACTGGCTGCGGGTCCGGCTGTCCTCCACCTACGACGTGCCGTTCGACCGGCCGTGCATGCACGAGGTCGTGCTCTCCGCTTCGACCCTGAAGCGCCACCACGGCCTGCGGGCGCTCGACGTCGCCAAGCGGCTGCTCGAAGAGGGGTTCCACGCGCCGACCGTCTACTTCCCCCTGGTGGTCGAGGAGGCGCTCATGGTGGAGCCGACCGAGACCGAGAGCCCGCAGACCCTCTCGGCGCTCGCAGAGGCCTTCGAGCGGATCGCCGCCGAGGCGGAGGAGGGCGGGGCCGACGCCGCGCACGCTGCGCCGCGCACGACGCCGGTCCGCCGCGTCGACGAGGCCCGTGCGGCGCGGACCCTCGTACCGACGTTCGACGCCCGCGCGGGCGAGGGGTAGCCGTTCTCGGCGCGAATGCCGCTGGTCAGCTCGCGCGCCGGTACGCGCGGACTGCGAGGGGGACGAAGACCGCCACGATGCCGATCAGCCACGCGGCGCTCTGCCACGCGTGCAGGGCGAGGGGGCCGCCCAGCGCGAGGGAGCGCATCTCGTCGATCACCAGCGTGACCGGCTGGTTCTTCGCGAACGCCTGCAGCCAGCCAGGCATGCTCTGCACGGGGACGAAGGCGGAGCTCACGAACGTGAGCGGGAAGAGCCAGACGAGACCGAAGGAGCTCACGGCCTCTTCGTCCTTGACGGCGAGCCCCACGTAGGCGCTGACGGTGCAGATCGTGACCCCGAGAGCCACACCGAGCACCATCATGACCAGGGCGGGGACCGCGCCGTTGTGGAACCTGAAGCCAACCGCGTAGCCGACGCCGAGGATGACGAGGAGCGTCACGACCAGACGCACGGTGTCCGCGGTCAGGCGTCCGAGGAGTACAGCGGAACGCGCCATGGGCATCGCCCGGAGGCGGTCGATGACCCCTTTCTGCAGCTGCCGGGCGAGCGAGATGGCGGTGGCGAAAGAGGCGAAGGCAGCGGACTGGGCGATGATCCCGGGCATGAGGTAGTCGACGTACCCGCCCGGCACCGTGACGAGGATCGATCCGCCGAAGACGTAGCGGAACAAGAGGACGAACATCACCGGCTGGATCACCGTGAAGAAGATGAACACGGGGTTCCGCATCCAGATGAGGAACTCCCTGCGGTTCAGCGTCGCCGTGTCGGCCACTGCCAGCCGCAGGCGGTGCGCCTTGGGAGAGCTCGGCACCTGGAGCGCGACGAGCGGGGCGAGGTTCTTCGTGGAGGTCATCGTCTTCTCCGATCGCGTGCGCGGCGGCCTCTGCCGTGACGCTTGGGCGCGTCGCCGTCCTGCTCGGCCCCGTGACCGGTGAGCGACAAGAAGACGTCGTCGAGCGACGGTCGGCGGATGCCGAGGTCCTCGGGGTGGATGCCCAGGGCGTCGAGCCGCCGGACGGTCTCGACCAGCGCCTTGGACCCGTCTGCACCCACTCGCAGGCTGATGAGCGCCGTCTCCTCGTCGTAGAGCGGCTCTGCGCTGCTCAGCCCGCTCACCGCCTCGAGCGCCTCCGCCCGGCGGTCGCGCTGGACGACGGAGAATTGGAGGACGTCCCCGCCGATCCGGTTCTTCAGCTCTTGCGACGTGCCTGCTGCGATCACCGTGCCCCGGTCCACGACCACGATCTCGTTCGCCAGCGCGTCTGCCTCCTCGAGGTACTGGGTGGTGAGCAGCAGGGTGGTGCCGCTCGCGACCATCTCGCGGATGACGTCCCACACGGCGAGCCGGCTGCGGGGGTCGAGCCCGGTGGTCGGCTCGTCGAGGAAGACCACCTGGGGGTGCGAGACCAGGCTCAGCGCGAGGTCGAGCCTGCGCTGCATGCCGCCGGAGTATCCCTTCGTGGGCCGGTCGGCGGCCCCGACGAGGTCGAAGCGCTCGAGCAGCTCGCCAGTGCGGCGCCGGCGGCTCGCGCGGTCGAGGTGGTAGAGGCGGCCCATGATGTCGAGGTTCTCGCGACCGGTGAGCTCCTCTTGGATCGCGGTCGACTGGCCCGCGAGCCCGATGATCTCGCGCACCGCGGCGGGCGAGCGCGCGACGTCCCGCCCTTCGACGAGCGCGCGCCCGCGATCCGGGCGGAGCAGCGTGGTCAGGATCTTCACTGCCGTCGTCTTCCCAGCACCGTTGGGCCCGAGGACCCCGAGCACCGTGCCGCGCTCGACGGCGAGGTCGACGCCGCGCAGGGCACGGACGTCGCCGAAGGACTTGTGGACGTCCTCCACGTAGATCGCAGGGCCGTCCCAGGCCGTGCTCGTTGCGCTCGACTGCGGTCCAGAGCCCACGATCGATCCTCCTCGGCTGACGCGGCCGACGGCGCGACGGTGCAGGAGCCCATCGTGCCCGAGACCGGATGCGGGCGAACGCTGCGTGTCGCGGCTGCACGCGAAACCCGTCGGTGACGCCAAGGTTACCTTGACGGTGGAAGGAGCTCCGCGACGACGTGAAGTGCAGGGCGCTGGGCGACCGCAGGGGTCGCGGCTGAGGCAGGGCAGCTGCGACCTGCGGTAAAGTCCCGGCGTCAGATGAGTCCCTGGCGGGCCTTGGGCCCGAACTGCCCGGTCGGGTTACCGGCTCGGCTGATGGCCTCTACGCGATCGGGAAGAGCGTGGAGGAATGGTGACCGTCGGACTCGTCGTCGTGCCCAAGGCCGTCCAGGCCCTGCAGGTGCTGACGATCGTGCTCGGCGCGCCGCTCGTGAGCGGCGTCATCGCCCATGCCGAGGCACGCCTGCAGGGACGCCGCGGCCCGAGGATCTTCCAGCCCTACTACGACATCGTGAAGCTCTTCGGCAAGGAGACGCTGGTCACCGACCAGTCGAGCTGGGTGTTCCTCGCTGCGCCGGTCGTCGCCTTCGGCTGCTATCTCATCGTGCCGCTGCTCATCCCGGTCCTCACGACCTACGGCCTCCCGCTCGGCTACATGGGCGACATCCTGGGCGGCGGCTTCGTGCTCGCGCTCGCCGGCTTCTGCGTCGCGCTCGCAGCCGCGGAGTCCGGCGCGCCGTACGCGCAGCTCGGCAGCAGCAGGGCGATGACGTTCGGCGCCCTCGTCGAGCCCACGATCCTCTTCGTGGTCTTCGCCGTCGGCTTGATCACCAGCACCGACCTGCCCTACGCGCTCGCCGCCACGGTCCGGTCCTCCTCGGAGATCCTCCGGCCGGGCCACGTGCTGGCCGCGGTCGCCTTCTTCCTGGTGGTGCTCGTGGACACCGGACGGATCCCGGTGGAGACGCACACGGGGACGCTCGAGCTCGGGATGATCGACGAGGCGCGCACCCTCGAGCACTCGGGTCCGGCCCTCGCGCTCTTGAAGTGGGGTTCTGCGATGAAGCAGCTGATCCTCTACACGATCCTCATCAACGTCTTCGTCGCCCCCTTCGGCCTCTCGTCCAACGGCGCACCGCTCTCCGTCGTCGGCGCCATCGCCGCGCTCTGCGGCAAGGCGATGCTGCTCGGCCTCGTCTTCGCGGTGATCGACAATCTCTTCTCGAAGCTGCGGCTCTTCAAGATCACCGAGTTCCTGGCCGCGGCCTTCGGCATCGCGGTGCTCGCCGTCGTCGTCTTCTACGTGGGCCCAACCTGATGACCGGGCACGTGCCTTCCGCCACCGCGGGGACCGAGGACGTCGTCGCGGTCGTGGTCCTCCTGACCGAGTTCGCCATGCTCCGTGCCCCGCTGCTCCGGTCGCAGGTCCGGCTGTACGCCTTCCAGTCGCTCGCGGTGAGCGTGCTCGCAGTGGTGGTGGCCGCGACGAGGCACGAGGCCGACGTCTACGCGCTCGCGGGGCTGTCGTTCGCCTTGAAGGTGGTGATCGTCCCATCGGTCATGACGCGGCTACTTCGGGACGTCGAGGTGGACCTCGCCGGCAGCGCGAAGCTCGGGGTGGCGAGCTCCACCCTCGTCGCGCTCGGCGTCTCGGTCTTCGGCTTCTTCGCGATCGGGTCGTTGCACGTGCACTCTGCGCTCCTGCCCGAGACGACGCTGGCCGTGGCGTCCGCCGTGGTGCTCGTGGCGTTCGTCCTGGTCGTGCTGCGCTCCGACGTCGTCTCCCAGGCGATGGGCTTCTTCTCGCTCGAGAACGGGGTGTCGATCGCGAGCCTGGTGGTCGCCGCGGGGCTCCCGCTCGTCGTCGAGACGACGTTCCTGTTCGACCTCCTCGTCGCCGTGGTGGCGTTCGGGATCATCATGCGCGTGCACCACGGCCGCTCCAAGACGTTGTCCACGGACGAGCTCGACAGGTTGCGGGGCTAGGGGAAAAGAGGTGGGTGCCGTTCTCGTGGTGCTGGTGGTGCTCCCGTTCCTCGTCGGGGCACTTTCCTACGCGGTGCCGGTCGCTGTCTCGAAGCTGCTCACGCCCGTCTCGGGCGCCGTAGCGTTCGCGCTGTCGATCGCGCTCGTCCCTGCGGTCGTGTCGCACGGGCACGTCACCGCCGGCAGCGAGCTGAGGGTGGACGCGCTGAGCGTGGTCTTCCTCCTCGCGACGTCGTTCCTCTACTTCGCGACGGCGATCTTCTCGGCCGGCTACCTCCAGCTGGGCCGGGATGCCGCGGGGACGAGGTACGGTCGCCGGTTCTACGCGGGGTTGAACGTCTTCTGCTGGGCGATGCTCGCCGCTCCGCTGGTGAGCGACCTCGCGCTGGTCTGGGTGGCGATCGAGGTGACGACCGTGGTCTCGGCCCTTCTCGTCGCGATCGACGACACCCAGAGCGCCACGGAGGCGGCTTGGAAGTACGTCCTCATCGCCTCGATGGGCCTGGGCATCGCCCTGCTGGCGACGATCCTCTTGTACTACGCCGGGACCTCCGTATTCGGCGCCGGCTACGAGCTCTCCTACGTGAAGATGATCGCGGGGGCGCACCGCTTCCCCGCGTCCGTGATGCGGCTCACGTTCGTGCTCGCGGTCCTCGGGTACGGCACGAAGATGGGCCTCGTGCCGGTGCACACGTGGCTACCGGACGCGCACTCGGAGGCGCCGTCCCCCATCTCCGCGCTGCTCTCGGGTGCCCTCCTTGCGACCAGCTTCTACGCGATCCTGCGCTACTTCCAGATCACCGCCGCCGCGACGGGTTCCGCCTTCCCGCGCAACGTGCTCTTGGTGTTCGGCCTCGCTTCGCTGGCGCTCGGCGCGTTGTACCTGCTCCGCCAGCGCGACATGAAGCGCATGCTCGCGTACTCGAGCGTGGAGCACATGGGCATCCTCGCGATCGGGATGAGCTTCGGGGTCACGCTCGCGTTCGTGGGCGTGCTCCTGCACGTCCTCGCGCATGCTGCCGCGAAGGGAACGGCGTTCTTCGGCGCCGGCTCGGTCGTGGCGAAATTCGGCACGAAGGACATGGCGGTGCTCCGGGGCGGCGTGGGCGCCCTGCCCTGGAGCGGCTCGATGCTGGTCGCCGCGGTCCTCGCACTCTCGGCGCTGCCACCGTTCGGGCTGTTCAGGAGCGAGTTCCTCATCGTGTCGGGCGGCCTGTCCGATCCGCGCTACGCGGTGGCGGCGGTCTTGGTCGCGCTGGCGATGGTGTCGTTCCTCGGCCTGTCGTGGTCGACCACCCAGACGATGCTCACCGCCGGCCCGGCGGACCCCGAGGCCGCCGTTGTGGGGGT
>JAKATJ010000110.1 GCA_021828005.1 Actinomycetes bacterium
TCCTCGGCGTGGGAGACCGGCTGTTCGTCGTGACGCTCGTCGGGGCGGCCGCGCTGGCCGCGGTCGCGGTCGTGCTCGCGGACGGGGCACCGCGCGCCACCGCGCTCGCCGACCTCTGCGTGCAGGGACTCCTTGCGTGCGCGGCGGTCGGCGAGCTCGCGCGCGTCCACCGCTCACGGTCGTCGGGCCGGCCGATCTCAGCTCGAGAACAGGCCCGGCCCGGGTGAACGCGTGGTCCTGCCGCGCCGTGCTCGGCGCGAAGTACGCTCCCGTCCGGTGACGTTCCCGGGGGGGTCGGAGATCCGAAACGCGCGGCGGCTGCGGTCGCGGCACGAGCGTGCCCGGATGGACGCACCGGCGCCCGCCCCCTCGGCGCACCTGCCCGAGCTCGCCGCCATCGCGGCGGAGAGCGGGCTCGAACGGGTGCGCATCCTGTCGTGGCGGGATCTCGAGGACCCTGAGGCCGGCGGGTCGGAGCTCCACGCGCACCGGATCGCGAGCCTCTGGGCGGCCGCGGGGATGGACGTCGAGCTGCGGACCTCCGCCGTGCCGGGAGCCGAGCCCGCGCTGGAGCGGGACGGCTATCGGGTCCTTCGGCGCGGTGGCCGCTACGGGGTCTTCGCGCGGAGAGCCATGGAGGACCTGCTCCGAGGCCACCGGGCCGGCGACGGCCTGGTCGAGATCTGGAACGGCATGCCGTTCTTCTCGCCGCTCTGGTTCCGGGGCCCACGCGTCGTCTTCCTCCACCACGTCCACGCGGAGATGTGGCGCATGACGCTGCCGAGGTGGATGGCGCGCATCGGCGAGGTCACCGAGCAGCGGATTGCGCCGCCGCTGTACCGCTCCACGCGCGTGATCACGCTCTCGGAGTCGTCCCGGGCCGAGATCGTCGGCCTCCTCGGCTTCGACGCCGACCGGGTCACCGTCCTCCCGCCGGGCGTGGACCCGCGCTTCACGCCGGGGCTCCCCGGTGATCGCACAGCCGAGCCACTGGTCGTCGCCGTGGGCAGGCTCGTACCGGTGAAGCGGTTCGACCTCCTCCTGCGTGCGCTCGCCCGGGCCAAGCGGTCGGTGCCCTCGCTCCGAGCGGTGATCGCCGGGGAGGGCTACGAGCGCCCCCGCCTCGAGTCGCTCCGGCGCGCGCTCGGAGCGACAGCCTGGGTTTCGCTTCCGGGCCGCGTGAGCGACGGCGAGCTCGTCGCCCTCTACCGCCGGGCATGGATGGTGGCCTCTGCGTCCTTGCGCGAGGGATGGGGAATGACGCTCACCGAGGCAGGGGCGTGCGCCACGCCCTCCGTCGTCTCGGACATCGCGGGGCACCGCGACGCCGTCGCTGACGGACTGAGCGGGCTCCTCGCCGACGGCGACGCGGAGATCGCGGCGGCCATCGCCCGCATCGCGTTGGACGCCGGCCTGTGCGCGAGGCTCGGCGCGGGCGCGCTCGCCCGCGCGCGGGCGCTCACGTGGGACGCGGCCGCGCGCGGCGCCTTGCAGGCTCTCGCCGAGGAGGCGTGCTGGGACCAGGCGAGCTATCCGCTGCCGCTGGGCGCCGGCGTCGTCGCGTAGTCGACGACGGCGTCCGCGCCGAAGAACGCCACCGCCATCGCCGCCAGCGTGGCCGCGTCGTGGTACGCGGCGGGCCAGCTCCCCCCGGTGGGAGCCGGGTGGAGCAGCTGGCCGGCGACCACGAGCGCACCGGCGACGGCGAGGAGCACGACCGCAGCGGCTGCCCCGAGGAGCCTGAGCCGCCGGAAGGCGAGGCCGGCGGCGACCGCGACCGCGACTGCGATCCCGGTGCCCGGTGTGCTGATCGCCGCTCCGAGCCCTCCGGTCACCACGGCGACGCCGGCGACAGCCCACCATGGCAGCCGTCGTCGTGCCCCGCTGCCCGGCAGCGTGAGCGAGGGCGGGGGTACGCGAGGGACGGCCTCGCGGCCGCGCGTCGGCGACTCCCGTTCGATCGGCTCCCGGCCGCCGCCGCCCCGGAGCCGCCGCCGGCGCCGGGGCGGCCGCCGGCGCCGCCTCCTCGCCGGCACGACTGCGAGGACCGCGCACCCGAGGATCGAGACGCCGGAGATCGCGATTCCCGCCCACGCCCAGCGCTGGGGGGTCCAGACGAGCGCCACGGTGAAGCCCGCCGTCTTCGAGCCGGAGCCGGTGGCCAAAGAGCCCCTGGCCGCAGCCCCGGAGCTCCCACCACGGACCCCCAGCGCGCGGAGATCGGCCCGGGTCACCTGCCAGCCGTTGGCGAAGGCGTCGACGAGCTGCGGCGCGCCGAGTGTCACGGGGCGGGCGCCGGCGGGTGCGCCGGGTGCGGGCGTGGCGAGGGCGTGCCAGCCCGCGTCGAGGCTCTCGCCGAGCACGAGCTCGAACGGCCCGCGCACCTGGCCGACGCTGAGCGACCAGGAGGTGGCGGAGGTCTCGCGTGCCCGGACGTGCGGCGCCGGACCGGGAGCGGGCGGCCGCGTCGCGGTCCCGGCGGGTGCGGGGCCGCCGCCGGGCGACGAGCTCAGGGTCAGCCTGTCGACGTTCCATCCCGGCACGTCGGGTACCGCCGGTCCCGGTGCCGGTCCCGACGCCGGGACCGGCGGCGACACGTGCACCGGGACCGTCGCCAGCGCGCTCTCGACGACGTGCCGCCCCGCCGAGAGGTGGATGCCGTGCGCGTCGGCGCCGCACGGCTCGAGCGAGACCTGCCCGTCGGCGAGCGCGGTCGCCGTCGAGCCGACGACCTTCACTGTCACGGGGTGCCCGTCGATGCGGAGCAGGTCCGACTGGCACGTGCCGGGCAGTGCGGCCGGAGGCGGCGGGACGCGCAGGCCCGGGATCCCGAGCTCCGCGATCCCGAGCGGGAGGGTCCCGGTGCGCGAACCGCCCGCGAGCACCCCCTGGCGCCAGCTGACCTTGTCGAAGGCGATCCGGATCCGGTCGCCGGTCACGGCCGGAAAGGTCGCCCGCACGGTCACCGTCGTGCCCGGCGCGGCGCGGGCGCGGATGTGCCCCAGTGAGACGTGCCGGCGCTCGACACGGCCGGTCGCAGCTGTCGCCACCCTCACCGTCAGCGCCTCGGGGAGGGAATGGCGCCGGTCGGCGACGACGACGAGCGACAGGCGGTCGAAGGAGATCGGCGAGGGGAGCAGGTAGCGGAGCCACGCGCCGCCGACGTCCTGCCCGCCGAAGCCCGACTGCCAGATCGTCGCGGGGTTGCCGTCGGCCGCCGCGGCGGCGGTGTCCCCGAGGGCGCCTGTCAGGCGGCTCGACGACGTGGCGACGACGCCGGAGCCTGTGGCGCCGGGGACGCCGACGAGCCGGTCGATCTCGTCGTCGGCGAGGTACGGCGAGAGCGTCGCGGTCCCCGAGAGCGTGAACGTGCGCGCGGTGGGGAGCGTGAAGGAACGCGCGAGGACCATCTCGGGGTCGGTCCGCGCGGTCGTGTAGGGAGACCCCCGTGTGCGTGTCATCGCGATCACGAGCCGGTCCTTCGAGGACGAGGGTCCGAGCCGTGACAGGAGATCGGTCGGCATCCGGGCGACCTCGACGACGTGCTGCCCGGGAACCTCCACCTCGGCGAAGCCCACTGATCCAGGTTGCTCCGAGGTCGTCGCGTCGATGGTGACGCGCAGCGTCTGGAAGGAGCGCACCGGGAAGTCGATGCGCTGCCCGGTGCGCGTGCGCGAGGGCGCACCGAGCTCTGCGGTGACCGGGCGCCTGCCTGTGAACGTGAGCGTGACCCTGCTGATGGACCGCTTGTGCTGGCCGTAGAGGGGCTGGACCAGGGTCACGTGGCCGGCCCTGACGCGGTGGCCGAACGCGACCTGCCACCACTGACCGTCCACGTCGGACGTGAACGCACCGGTCTCCCACGCCGTGCGGAGATCGCCGTCGATCGCGCTGTAGGCGCGCTGCTCGGGCGCGTAGGTGACGGGGTTGCCGTAGGAGGAGGCGGTCACCTCCGCCGCGCCGACGTAGGTGGCGACCGTGCGGCTCCCTGCAGGCGGTGTCGGGTCCGTCGCCGACGAGAAGAGGTCGAGCGGGCTGCTCGACGGTGTGCGTGTTGTCGTGTCCTGGGTGGCGGTCTCGAGCTGCCCGGCGTTCGAGCTGAGCCCGTTCCAGCGGAAGCTCTGCTTTCGGTTCGTGTCGGTCACGACGAGGGTCGCGCCCTCGGCGGCGAGCCGGCGGAGCAGCGACGGGTTCGAGTCAAGCGTGGCGGCGTAGTACACCGCGCCGGACGTGCCCAAGAGCCCCTGCGCCGCAAGAGCCTCGAGCCCGGTGGCGTCACCGGCGACGACGAGCGCGCCGCGGTCGGGCTCGGCGCGCACGATCGGACGGGGCTCGTGCACGGCGTAGACGGCGAGAGGAGGCGGCTTCGGCGTGCGCGGTGTGCCGGCGAGCAGCTCGGCGTCCACTGTGGGCCGCGCCACGCCCTCGCCCGGCCTGCCGAAGGTGCGCGCGAGGGTCAGTCCCTCTGGCACCGTCTGGAGCGTCCGCGCGAGTGTCACGGCCTGGACGCTTCCGTAGCGGGCGGATGTCTGGTCGTACTCGACCATGACGTCGCCCGCCGAGAGGAGGCGCGCCATCGGCGCGAGGGCGGACCAGTCCTGGATGCGTGTCTGGATCGGCTCGTCGATCGCGTAGAGGGTGTCCGCGGTCGCCATCGACCCCATGACCTGCTGCTCGCGGGTGACGAAGGGGCGGTGGAGCAGCGCCGGCTGGGGCGTGTCGTTGGTGTCGCCCCAGGTGTACGCGGCGAAGGCGTTCCCCGGGATTGCGAGCACCCGCGTGCTGGGAGAGACCGAGTCGAGGTAGCGGGCGGCGGCGACTTCGTAGGACGGGAGCCTGGAGGGTTGCGTGAGGCCGTCGACGACCGCGGCATCCCCGTTGAAGAGCGCGGGGTTGCCTGCGAGCACGAGCGCGCAGAGCGTCGCCGACGAGGCCCAGCCCGCCCACGCGTGCCGCTGCCACGCGCCGGCGATGCCCGCGCCGAGCAGCATCGCGAGCCCGAGCAGCACGAGCGGGGTCGCGCGGTCGGTCGAGCGCATGGCGAGCCCCGCGGTCGTGTCGTTCATGAACGCCTTCAGCGCGCCGCCGACCGCGGTGGGATGTGTGTAGGGGTAGGCGCCCACCGAGAGCACGACGCCGACCACGGTGAGCAGCACGAAGTAGCCCCGGTGCCGCCAGCGGACGAGCACGCCCGACGCGAACGCAAGCGCCGGCACGAGGTACGAGGCGGCGACGACCCAGGCCCATCTCGTGTACAGCAAGACGCTCTCGGTCCACGGCCCGGTCCTCCCGCTGCCGTAGAAGTACCAGTAGCCCAGGCCTCGCAGGACCTCGAGCGGCGTGGAGGTCGAGCTGGTGGCCTTCACCGACTCCGTGTAGCGCAGGATGTCCACTCCGTATCCCGCCTCGACGACGAGACCCGCGATCCACCACGCGGAGACGAGCACCGACAGCGCGCCGATCTTCACGAGCACGCAGCCCGCGTCCCGCCAGGTGGCCCCGCGTGCGACCGCGACCTCCCACACGAGCCAGAGGAGGGGGCCGAGGGCCACGTAGAGGACGGAGCTCGCGTTGATGCCGCTCGTGAGCGCGACGACGAGCGCGAAGAGGGCTGGATTGCGCCATCGGGGACCTGAGCCGCTCACCTGGTCTTCCAGCGCGAGCACGCTGAACGCGACGAGCCACGGGAGGCCCGCCCAGGGCATGAGGATCACCGAGATCCGGCCCGAGTACTGGAGGATGTAGGGCGAGCACATGAAGGCGAGCGCCGCGACGATCGCCGCCGGACCCCGGATGCCGAGCGTCCGGCAGCAGAAGAGGACGCCTGCGCCGGCGGCGAAGAGGATCGCCCCCAGCCACAGGCGCTGCGCGATCCACGTCTGGAGGTGGATCGCCGCGGTGAGCGCGTAGTAGGGCCCCATCGGGAGCAGGTAGCCGATGTACTGGTGCGTCACCGTCCCGAGCGCGACTGTCGGGGACCACATCGAGGTGACCTGGCCGAGGAACCGCGTCGGGTCGAGGTAGAGGTACGACTTCGTGTCCGAGCTGACCACTCCCCGCCGGACGACGAGCAGGGGCACGAAAGCGACGGCGGCGATGATCAGGTGCTCGAGCCACCCGGCGGGCGATCCGCCCGGTCGCCGCCGCCGTGCCGATCGCGCCCCGTGCCCCGCGCCACGAGGGCGGAGCGTGCCGCCGCCCCGGTCCGTCGCAGCGCCCTTGGCGCCCTGGCCGGGAGGAACGGGCGCGGGGGTCGGGGTCCGGGTCGTCATCTCCTGGCGGGTCGTCGGGCGAACGCGGCGCGCGGCCACGCGCGGGCACCGGCGCCCCCCGTTCGCCCCGTTCGCAGCACGTCGCTGGGTACTGTAGGCAGCGTGCCGCCCGGCGGGCGCGCGAGAAAGCGACAGGAGCGGTGACGACCACGCGGCCACGACACGAACGCTCCGGCCAACCTGCCAGGCTCACCGGGGAGCGGCCGCAGCGGGGGGCCACCCCCGACTCCCTGCTCACCCTCCACGACGCGGGCTATCGGGCAGTCCTCGAACGG
>JAKATJ010000111.1 GCA_021828005.1 Actinomycetes bacterium
CGTCGAGGTCGTAGCCGGCGTCGATCGCTGCTCGACGCTCCGCGTCGTCACGTGGCCACAGTCTCCCCTGGATCTCGCCTCCCATGCACTTGAGGGCGGCGGCAGCGAGCACTCCTTCGGGCGTCCCGCCGACGCCGAGGAGGACGTCGACGCCCGCGCCCGGCCATCCGGTCGCGATCGCGCCCGCGATGTCGCCGTCGGTGATGAGACGGATCCTCGCGCCCGAGGCCCGCACCTCGCTGATGAGCTCCGCATGCCGCGGTCGGTCGAGGATCACCACGGTGAGGTCGCGCACCGATTCACCCTGCGCGTCGGCCACCGCGCGGAGGTTCTCGGTCGGAGACCGGTTGATGTCGACCACGCCTTTGGCCCTCGGGCCGACTGCGAGCTTCTCCATGTAGACGCACGGGCCGGGGTTGAACATGGACCCGCGCGTCGACACCGCGATCACGGAGAGGGCGCCGCCCCTGCCGAGCGCCGTCGGGGTCGTCCCGTCGATGGGGTCGACGGCGATGTCGACTTGTGGAGGCGAGCCGTCGCCGATGCGCTCCCCGTTGAAGAGCATGGGCGCGTTGTCCTTCTCGCCCTCGCCGATCACCACCACGCCGTCGAGGCTCACCGTCTGCAGGACGATGCGCATCGCGTCCACAGCGGCGCCGTCGGCACCTTCCTTGTCGCCCCGCCCCATCCACCGGCTCGCGGCCATCGCCGCAGCCTCGGTGACTCGCACCAGCTCGAGCGCAAGGTTCCGGTCGGGGGCCTGCGGTCGCCGCTCCACGGGCGAAACGCTAGCCGGGCAGGGGCTGCGGTCACAGAGCCGAAGGCCGCGGCCTGGCACGGCCGCCACATGGGCACCCCCGGGCCCCGGCCGGGGCGCTCTTGCCCGGGCACCTCCGCCCTCCTCGGTGCATCGACGGGGCCTCGCCGGATCTTCGGCTGCTCCCGCCAGCACGGTCATAATGGGCTGGATGAAGCCGGTCGGCAGCATGGAGGCGGCGGCGCCGGCCGGCGTCGCCGTACGCGGCGGTAGCTTCGTCGTGCGATCTTCCGGCCCGCTCCAGGGAACCGTGCGGGCGGGCGGTGCCAAGAACTCGGTGCTCAAGCTGATGGCGGCGACCCTGCTCGCCGAGGGCACCCACGTGCTCACCAACGTGCCCGACATCCTCGACGTCGAGATCATGTCCGACATGCTCCGAGCCCTCGGCGCCTCGGTCTCGAGGCAGCCCGGTGGCCGGCTCGTCGTCGATGTACCGGCGGCGGCAGAGCTCGTGCCTGACGCTCCCTACGAGCTGGTCGACCGGATGCGTGCTTCGATCGTCGTGCTCGGGCCGCTGCTCACCCGTTGCGGGCACGCAAGGGTGTCCATGCCCGGCGGCGACGACTTCGGCGGCCGCCCGATCGACTTCCACCTCGACGGCCTCGGCAACATGGGGGCACGCTTCGAGACCCGCCACGGCTACGTCGAGGGCGTCGTCGACCCGGGAGGGAGCGTCCACCGCCTCGTGGGCAACCAGGTGGTGCTCGAGTACCCGAGCCACACCGCGACGGACAACATCCTCATGGCCGCAGTGCTCGCGAAGGGCACGACGGTGATCGAGAACGCCGCACGTGAGCCCGAGGTGTGCGACCTCGCCGCGTACCTCACGTCCATGGGAGCGAGGATCCGCGGCGCCGGGACGTCGCACGTGGAGATCGAGGGCGCCGACGAGCTCACGCCAACCACCCACTCGGTCGTGCCCGACCGGGTCGTCGCTGCGACGTACCTGGCAGCTGCCGGCTTGTGCGGCGGCGAGGTCCTCGTCGAGGACGCACGCATCGACCACATGACGATGCTGGCGAGGAAGCTGGGAGCGATGGGAGTCGTCGTCGAGCAGCGGCCCACAGGGATCCTCGCGACCCGCGAGGGCCGGCTTCGTGCCGTCGACGTCGCCACGCTTCCCTATCCGGGGGTCGCCACCGACTACAAGCCCTTCTTGGTGACGATGCTGACCGTTGCCGAGGGGGTGTCCATCGTGACGGAGAACCTGTTCGCCGGCCGGTTCCGCTACATCGACGAGCTGCGGCGCATGGGAGCCGACGTGCGGACCGAGGGGCACCACGCGGTCGTCCGCGGGGTGCCGCGCCTCTCGGGCGCTCAGGTGCGCGCGACCGACATCCGCGCCGGCGCTGCGCTGGTGCTGGCCGGCCTCGTCGCCGAAGGCGACACCGTCGTCACCGACGCACAGCACGTCGACCGCGGTTACGAGGACCTCGCCGGCGCCCTCGCCGCGCTCGGCGCGCGGGTCGAGCGGCGTTGAGCCCTGCACCGTCCGCGCCCGACGAGCTGCTGGACGCGGCGGCCTCGGGTGACCGCGTGGCGCTCGCACGGCTGCTCTCGGTCGTCGAGCGCGGCGGCGTGCTCAGCGGCGACGTCGCCCGGCTCGTCTACGCGGCGCCGCCGCCGTACACCGTTGGGATCACGGGCGCGCCCGGGTCGGGCAAGTCCACCCTCACGAACGAGCTGATCCATGCGGCGCGCCGGGGCTGGCCGGCGGCGGGGGAGCGGGCGACGCCCGAGCCGGTCGACCGGGTCGGCGTGCTGGCGGTCGACCCGTCGTCGCCGTTCACGGGCGGGGCGATCCTGGGTGACCGCGTCCGGATGCAGGAGCATGCCACCGACCCCTCGGTCTTCATCCGCTCGATGGCGACGCGTGGCCACCTGGGGGGCCTGACGCTCGCCGTCCCCGAGGCGGTGCGCGTCCTCGGCGCCGCCGGCTTCCCCCTCGTGGTCGTCGAGACGGTGGGGGTCGGGCAGATGGAGGTCGAGGTCGCGTCGGCGACGGACACGACCGTCGTCGTCGTCACGCCGGGCTGGGGAGATGCCATGCAGGCGAGCAAGGCCGGGTTGCTCGAGATCGCGGACCTGTTCGTCGTGAACAAGGGTGACAGGCCCGGGGTCAGCGAGGCGCGCCGCGACCTCCAGCAGATGCTCGATCTGTCGGTGCCCTCGGACTGGCGACCGCCGGTGCTCACCACCGTCGCCAGCGCCGGTGACGGCGTGGAAGACCTCTGGGCCGCCATCGCCCTGCACCGTGCGCACCTCGAGTCGAGCGGAACGCTCGAGCGTCGCAGAAGGGCGCGGCTCGCACAGGAGTTGCGTCGCGTGCTCACGGCCCGCGTGCTCGAGGACGTCCGCACCCTTGCAGCAGGGCGCAGCTTCGTCGAAGCCGTCCGCGCGATCACCGAGGGGGAGCTCGACCCCTATCGCGCGGCAGAGGCACTTCTCGAGGAGCGGGATCTCCGGCTCCGCGAGGTCCCGCGATGAGCGAGGTCCCGCTCCGCGAGGTCCCGCGATGAGCGAGGTCCCGCGATGAGCGAGGTTTCCCGATGAGCGAGGTCCCCCCGTTGGACAGCTCCTACGACCCGACGGAGCGCTGGTTCCAGCACGCAGTCTTCTACGAAGTCTTCGTCCGCGGGTTCTTCGACGCGAACGGGGACGGAACCGGGGACCTCGTCGGCCTGCGCGCGAAGCTCGACTACCTGCAGTGGCTCGGGATCGACTGCCTGTGGCTCCTGCCGTTCTACCCCTCACCGATGCGCGACGGCGGCTACGACGTGAGCGACTTCTTCAACGTGCACCCGGACTACGGCACGCTCGGCGATCTCGTCGCGCTGATCGAGGACGCGCACCGGCGAGGGATCAGAGTCATCGCGGACCTCGTGATCAACCACACGAGCGACCAGCATCCGTGGTTCCTCGAGTCGCGTTCCAGCCGGACGAGCTCGAAAGCCGACTGGTACGTGTGGAACGACGACGACCAGCGATGGCCCGAGGCGAGGGTGGTGTTCGCCGACGTCGAGCGCTCCAACTGGACGTGGGACGACACCCGAAAGCAGTACTACTGGCACCGCTTCTACTCCCACCAGCCCGACTTGAACTTCGACAACCCCGAGGTGGCCGACGCCATGCTCGAAGTGGTCCGGTTCTGGCTCGACCTCGGACTCGACGGCTACAGGCTCGACGCGGTGCCATACCTCTTCCAGCGCGACGGGACGCCAGGAGAGCACCTGCGCGAGACGCACGCGTACATCCGCAGGATCCGCAAGCAGCTCGACGCCGAGTACCCCGGGAGGATCCTGCTCGCCGAAGCCAACGGATGGCCGGCGGACGTCGCCGACTACTTCGGGACCGGCGACGAGTGCCATCTGTGCTTCCACTTCCCGCTCATGCCGCGCCTGTTCATGGCAGTGCGGCGCGAGCACCGGTACCCCGTGACCGAGATCCTCTCGCAGACCCCGGAGATCCCGGAAGGGAGCCAGTGGGCGATCTTCCTTCGCAACCACGACGAGCTGACCCTCGAGCAGGTGACCGACGAAGAGCGCGACTACCTGTTCGCTGAGTACGCGAAGGACCCGCGCATGAAGCGCCACCTGGGGATCGGGCGGCGGCTCGCTCCGCTCCTCGACGGCGACCGCAGGCTCGCCGAGCTGCTCTACTCGCTCCTTTTGTCCCTGCCAGGCAGCCCCGTCGTCTACTACGGCGACGAGCTCCTCATGGGCGACAACATCTACCTCGGGGACCGTGACTCGGTGCGCACGCCGATGCAGTGGTCGCCAGACCGGAACGGCGGATTCTCGCACGCCGACTTCGCGCAGCTCTACCTCCCTCCGCTCATGGACCCCGTCTACGGCTACGCCGCGGTCAACGTCGAAGCACAGATGCGGAACCCCGGTTCGTTCCTCCACTGGCTCCGACGAATGCTCGTGCAGCGGCGCACCCTGCCGGTGCTCGGCGTCGGGCGGACGGAGGTGCTCGACTGCCCGAACCCCGCGATCCTCGCCTTCGTGCGATCGGGCGAGGTTGCGGAGGTTCCGCTCGACTCCGTCGACGGGCCCGGGTTGCCGGCGGTGATGCCGGGTGGGTCGGGGCCGCAGTCGGCGATCGGTGCCGCACCCCACGCGCGCACCGTGCTCGCGCACCCCGGCGCCCAGCGCGGCGCCCAGAAGCATTTCCAGGCGGTGCTGTGCGTGCACAACCTGAGCCGCTTCGCCCAGCCTGCGCTGGTGGACCTGGCAGCGTGGCAGGGCAGGCGTCCGGTGGAAGTGCTCGGCCGGGTCCCGTTCCCGGTCGTCGGGACGGAGCCGTACCCGCTCGCGCTGGGCCCGCACGGCTTCTTGTGGTTCGAGCTCTCCGACCACGTCGACGCCCTCGAAGAGACCGTCCAGTGAACCCGCACGAGCCGCTCGACCGCCTGCTGCAGCGTTGGCGCGACCAGCACCTGCATCACCTCGCTCCCGGGGGCGCGATCCGGGTCCTCGACGTCGAGGTGCTCCGCCAGGGGCGGCCAGGGATCGTCGACGTCGTGGCCGAGATGGACGGGCGACTGGCGCATGCCGTCTTCGGCGTCTGCCGCCCCGGTCACGAGCTCCGTGTGCTGGGCCCGGTGGAGGAGCCCGCGTTGGGCACGCTCGAGGACGGTGAAGGCGTCGGGCTCGTCGTGGACGCGCTGCACGAAGCTGCGACGGCCCGCCTCGTGCTCGGCGCCGTCGGCGGCAGCGCCCTCGTGGCGGTGCCCGGCGTGCCGGCGGTCTCGCTCGTGCGCGACGACGAGGAGGCGATTGCGCTGGCGTTCGACCACCGCTATACGCTCACGATCTTTCCCTGGCTGTCGCACGGCCCGCACCCGGGTACGGCGCTGCTCGCCGGCCTCGACGGCGCCGGCTTCAATCACCTGCCCGCACCCGTCGCGTTCTGGCGCAGGGCGGGCAGGGACCTGGGTGTCGTCCAGGAGCTCCTCGCCGGCGCATCGAGCGGATGGGCGCTCGCGATCAGCTCACTTCGCGACCTGATCGCCTCCGACGTCCCGCCGGACGTCGCCGGGGGTGACTTCGCTCCCGAGGCCCTCGCGCTCGGCACCATGGCGGCGCGCATGCACGTGGCGCTCGACCGTGCGTTCGGACGGGAACCGGGCGACGTCGCCGCGTGGGTGGACGCGCTCGGGCCGGACGTGCTCGCAGCGTCGGCGAGAGGCGGTGCCGACGCCGCGTCCGCGTCCACAGCCGGTGCCACAGGAGACGTCGCGTCCGCCGGCGAGCTCCTCGAGGCGCTGCGCCGGTCGGGCCTGCATCCTCCGGCCATCCGGGCGCACGGGGACCTCCATCTCGGACGCACGGCTCGCACCGACCACGGGTGGGTGCTCGCCGACTGCATGCCCGGGGGGGCCCCACCGGGGTCCGAGGTGCCGGTCTTTCGTTGCCCTCTCGCCGACGTGGCCGACCTGACCTGGTCGCTCCACCACGCGGCGGAGGTCGCGGCCAGCGAGCGAGGGCCTGCCCCGGCGTCGACGCGTGCCGCGGATCTCGCCGCGGCGTGGGAGGCTCGCAACCGCCGGGCGCTGCTCGCGGCCTACCTCGCCACTCCGGGCATCGGGGGGCTCGTGCCTGTCGACCGCAGGGCGGTGCGTCGCCTGCTCAGGATGTTCGAGCTCGCCCGCGCAGC
>JAKATJ010000112.1 GCA_021828005.1 Actinomycetes bacterium
CCCGTGGAGGTCGAGGTCGAGAAGCGCCTCGGCGTGAACAGCAAGCGCCAGATCGAAGAGCAGGTGGGGATCGCCGAGTTCGTCCGGCTGTGCCGGGAGTCGGTCCTCGGCTACGTCGAGGACTGGAAGGCGCTCACCGAGCGCATCGGCTACTGGACGGATCTGGATGCGGCGTACTGGACCTTCGACCCGTCCTACATCGAGTCCGTGTGGTGGCACCTGAAGCGGCTGTTCGACAAGACACTCCTCTACGAGGACCTGAAGGTCGTCCCGTACTGCCCGCGTTGCGGGACGGCTCTTTCCAGCCACGAGCTCGGCCAGCCCGAGGTGTACACGGACGAGGAGGACGAGTCGGCCTACGTGTTGCTCGAGCTCGTCGACCCCGACCCCTCGGTGGTGGGCGACGCCCGGTGGCTCGTGGTCTGGACCACGACGCCGTGGACCCTCCTTTCCAACACCGGCGTCGCCGCGCACCCCGACCTCGACTACGTGGTCGCAGACGGGATGGTCGTCGCCGAAGCCCTCGCCGACGAGGTCCTCGGCGACGGGGCGACGGGGCGGGCGACGAGGAAGCTCCAGGGCCGCGCGCTCGCAGGGCTCCGCTACCGGCGGCCGTTCGAGGCGGTGGCGGTGGATCCCCGCGAGCAGCGACGTGGCTGGCGGGTGGTGCTGGCCGACTTCGTGACGACCGACGAGGGGACCGGGCTCGTCCACCTCGCGCCCGCCTTCGGCGAGATCGACCGCGAGGTGGGCAAGATCGAGGGCCTCCCGACCCTGAACCCCGTCGGGCCGGACGGCCGGTTCACGGCGGCGGCAGGGGAGCCGTTCGCGGGCCGACCGGTGCGCGAGACGAACGACCTCGTGAACGACGGCCTCGAGGCCGGGGGCCTCCTGCTGCGGCGCCACCTGTACACCCACGCCTACCCGCACTGCTGGCGGTGCGGCACCGCCCTCATCTACTGGGGGAAGCCCAGCTGGTACGTGGCGACGTCGCAACGGAAGGCAGACCTGATCGCCGCGA
Organism: Actinomycetes bacterium; assembly: GCA_021828005.1. Taxonomy (GTDB): domain Bacteria; phylum Actinomycetota; class Acidimicrobiia; order Acidimicrobiales; family RAAP-2; genus JAJYVT01. The sequence continues at coordinate 1,022 of JAKATJ010000112.1, forward strand.
ACCGCAAGGTCGCCTGGCACCCGGCCCACATCAGGGACGGCCGCTTCGGGGAGTGGCTGGCGAACAACGTCGACTGGGCGCTCTCGCGCGACCGCTACTGGGGCACGCCGCTGCCGATCTGGCGCTGCGACGACGGCCACATCCTGTGCGTGGGCTCCATGGCCGAGCTCGCCGAGCTGGCGGGCCGGGACCTCTCGGGAGTCGACCCGCACCGCCCGACGATCGACGAGGTGGTCTTCCCCTGCCCGAAGTGCGCGTCGGTCGCCGGCGTGCAGGTCGCCGCGGGCGCGGCGATCGGCTACGTGGAGTCCGAGCTCCCCGTCGCGACCGCGCGGCGCGTGGAGCCGGTGATCGACGCGTGGTTCGACTCGGGGTCGATGCCCGCCGCGCAGGTCGGGTACCCGCACCGGCCCGGCTCCAAGGAGGCGATGCGGTTCCCCGCCGATCTCGTCGTCGAGGCCATCGACCAGACGCGGGGATGGTTCTACTCGCTGCTCGCAGTGAACGACCTCGTCTTCGGCAAGGCCCCCTACCGCAACGTGATGGTCCTCGGCCACATCGTCGACGCCGACGGCCGCAAGATGTCCAAGTCGCTCGGGAACGTCGTCGACCCCTGGGAGCTCGTCGAGAGCCGCGGCGCGGACCCGCTCAGGTGGTGGATGTTCTCGCAGGGCTCGCCCTGGACCGCCACGCGCGTGAGCCGCGGAGCGATCGACTCCTCGATGCGCGACACGCTGCTCACCCTGTGGAACACGGTGAGCTTCTTCACGACCTACGCGTCGCTGAACGGGTTCATCCCCGGCGATCCCGCCGTGCCCCAGCCCGAAGCCCGGAGCGTGCTCGACCGGTGGGCGCGGTCGCGGGTCGCCTCGACGCTCGCCGCGGTCACCGACGCCCTCGACCGTTACGAGCCTCTGGAGGCGGCGACGGCACTCGGCCGGCTCGTCGACGACCTCTCCAACTGGTACGTCCGTCGGAGCAGGCGGCGGTTCTGGCGCACGGACCCCGGCGCTCCGCCCTCCGACGCCCTGGCCGCGCAGGCGACGCTCTACGAGGCGCTCGTCACCGTGTCGCTCATGCTCGCGCCGTTCTGCCCGTTCGTGGCCGACCGGCTGTGGCGCGAGCTCGGCGCCGCGCAGGACGAGAGCGACTCGGTGCACCTCCAGACATGGCCCGGGGTCGGCGCGGAGGCGATCGACCGCGACCTCGAGGCGCAGATGGCGCTCGCGATGCAGCTGGCGTCGCTTGGCCGCGCCGCCCGGAGCGAGGCGGGGGTGAAGGTGCGCCAGCCGCTGTCGCGCGCCCTCGTCTTCGTCGCGCCGGGCGCACCGCCCATCCTCACCGACGTCGTGTCCGAGGAGCTCAACGTCGACGAGGTCGTCGAGGCAGAGGATCTCCGCGAGCTCGGGGACGTGCTCACGTTGGAGCTCGTCCCGAACTTCCGTGTCCTCGGCCCCAGGCTCGGGGAGGCGGTGAAGGAGGTCCGCGGCGCGCTCGGGACCATCGACGCGGCCGCGGCCGCCGCCGCGCTCGAGGCCGGGGCGTCGGTGACCGTCGAGCTGTCCGGCGGCCCCGCCGCGCTCGGGCCCGACGAGCTCGAGGTGCGGGTGCGCGGGCAGGCGGGCTTTGCGGTCTCGCGCGAAGGAGGCGCGGTCGTGGTGCTCGACCTCACGATCGACGACAACCTGCGCCGCCGGGGGCTCGCCCGCGAGGTCGTCCGCCACGTCCAGGACCTCCGAAAGGAGCGTGGCCTCGAGGTCTCGGACAGGATCCGCCTCTGGCTGACAGGCGTCGACCCGGCCGTCTTCGAGCCGGTGGGCCGCGAGGTCCTCGCCGTCGAGGTCGCGGCCGGTCCGGGGCCGGGCCCTGCGTCGCCGCTCCCGGTCGACGGGACCGAGGCGGTCTCGGCCTGGCTCGAGAAGGCGTAGCGGCCCGGCGGTTCGGCCGTCAGGCCCCCCGGTTCGGCCGTCAGGCCCCCCGGTTCGGCCGTCAGGCCCCCCGGTTCGGCCGTCAGGCCCCCCGGAGGACGGTCATGTGTCCGGCAGGAAGCTCGTGGGCGAGTCGCCGTAGGTGACCTTCGTCCCGACCCGGTGGACCGCCTGCACGAGCTCGTGCACGAAGCTCGTGGCTGTGACCGTGCCGAGGCCGGTCGCCAGGTTGTACCCGGCAGTTGCGGAGAAGCCGTCGACGGTGGTCGTGACCTTCTTCGCCGATGTTGTGAAGTAGACGGAGGTTGTCCCCGCCGTCACGCTCACGATCCCCGGGTCGTGCGCGGCCTTCATCGCGTAGAGGGCGGGGTCGATCATTCCGAGCGGACGGTGTGTGTTCAGCTGGTCGGCGATCGCCACGATGCCCGCGAAGAGAGGGGTCGCCTCGCTCGTCCCGCCGATCGGGAACCACCCGGCGCTGCCCGGCAGGCTGAGGTAGATGTTGACCGCGCCGGAGATCGACGCGCTCATCGCGATGTCGGGCACGCCCCGCCGGGCCCCGACGACCCCCGCGACCCCGGCCTGGTACGAGGGGCGGGTGAACACCGTGGAGAGCCCGCCGCTCGAGGCGGTGGGGGAGCCGTTCAGCCTGGTGTCGTTCCACACCCTGACGGGGGCGATGGCCCGCCCGCGTGTGTCCAGGGTGAGCTGCGTCCCGCCGACCGCCGTCACGAGCGGGTCGGACGCCGGCCAGCCGACGTCGCGGAACGGGAAGTACTGCGCGCCTGAGGATGTCACGGCCTGGGTGGGCCCGGAGTCGCCTGCCGCGGCGAGGACCGTGATCCCGCTGCGGTAGGCGTTCTGGTAGGCGCCGCGCAACCTGAGGAGTGTGGCCGGTGCGCTGAAGGTCGCTTCGCCTGCGCCGAAGCTCTGGCTGATCACGTCGCCGAGGCGGTGGCTGATCACGTAGTTCTCGGCGTTCACGATTGTCGGGAAGCCGGTGACCCCGACGGTCTCGGCGGTCGCGGTCTCGACGAGCAGGATCCTGGCGCCCGGCGCGACCGCGTGCGACCACTCGACGTCGAGGGTCGTCTCTTCGGCCCACGACGTCGCTGTGGGGATCGTGGGTGCGTACGTGGGCACGGGGCCGTACTTCAAGATGGTGAACGCCGGCGGCGGCGCCAGCCCGTACTCCCGGTCGAAGACGGCCAGGTCCTGGCGGATCTCCGGAGCGCCGAAGGAGTCGACGACGACGATGGTCTCTCCCCGCCCGTTGAGCCCCTCGCGGAACAGGGGCAGCTCGTTGTAGGCGGCCTCGATCTGGGAGGGCCCGTAGCAAAGGGTGCCGTAGCTCGCCATGCAGAACTGCTCGGTCGGCGGCTTCGAGAGCGGCGCGGAGACGAGCGTCCGGACGAGCGGCTGCAGCCGCAGGCCGGCCCGCTGCGCGGCGGCGAGGGGCGTTCCGCGGCCCGGGAGGGGCGAGCCCGCACCGACGAGCCAGCCCGCGGCGAGCGCCGTCCCCACCACGCCGGCGAGGAGGAACCTTCTGCACAGGCGCCCCACGGTCCCCTCCTCGGCCCGACGGCGGCTCGGCCGTCCCCGAATTCTTCGGGTGGCGGCTCAATATAGACGAGCGCCCTCCGGTGAACCGGCGGCAGGAGCACGCTCTGAGGATCTCCCTGCGAGCGCGGGTATCGTTGCCGTCGTGGCGAAGCGCAAGCTCTTCAAGCCGATCGTCGCGATCGTCGGAGTGCTGGGCACGATGGCAAGCATCTGGTGGTTCGCCCTGAAACCGCGGCGCAGGCGCGAGCAGTAGCCCCGGTCGTGCGCTCCTCGTGCATCCCGCGCCCGGCGCGGCCGTGCGCCACGCGGCCAGGCGACCGCAGGGCGAGCCGGCGGAGGTCGAGCCTCGATGAGCACCGCCCCTCGATGAACGTCTTCTTCTTCGGCTGCCGTGGCTCGACGCCGGTGTCGGGCGACGAGTACCGGCGGTACGGCACCGCGACGTCGTGCATCGGCATCGGGACCGTCGCTGCGGCCGGCTACGCGGACGCGGCCGCCCGCAAGGCGGCCCCGCGCCTCGTCCTCGACGCCGGGACCGGCTTCATCAACCTCGAGCGGGTGCTCGGCGGCGAGCCGTTCCGCGGGAGCGTGTGCATCACCCACCTCCACTGGGACCACACTCACGGGCTCCCGTTCCTCCGGGAGGCCTGCCTGCAGGGCCACCGTGTGGACATCTACGTCCCCGGGCAGGGAAGCTTGGGCGACGCCGAAACGGTCATGAACCGCGCCTTTTCGCCCCCGCACTTCCCGGTGCCGATCGGCACACTCGGCGAGTCTTGGTCGGTCTCCGGGATCGAGCCGGGGACGAGAGAGCTCGAAGGGCTCAGCATCCGGGCCGAGGAGATCCCCCACAAAGGTGGCCGCACCTTCGGCTACCGCGTGTCCGACGGCACGTCGTCGCTCGCATACCTCCCCGACCACGAGCCGTGCGCCCTCGGGGCCGGCCCTGAGGGCCTCGGCGAGTACCACCCCGCCGCGCTCGCGCTCGCCACCGGCGTCGACCTGCTGGTGCACGACGCGCAGCACACTGCCGCGGAGCTGCACGCCCTCGGGTTCATGAGCCACAGCGCGGCGGAGTACGTCGTGGGGCTCGGTGTCGCCGCGGGTGCGAAGGCGGTCGCCCTCTTCCACCACGATCCGCACCGCACGGACGCGCAGATCGACGAGATCGTGGCGCAGCTCGGCGATCCCGGCGTGCAGGTGATCGCCGCCCGGGAGGGCATGGTGATCTCGCTGCCGCTCGTAGGCGACGCTCGCGCCGACGCCAGTGCTGTCGTGCCGGCACGCATCGGTCGGGCGGTGCCGCCGCCGTAGATCTGGCGAGCTCTGGCGCGTCAGCTCGGCCGTAGAGCGCGGGCGCCGTCGACGACTGCTGGGAGGACGGCTGTCGTCGACCCGTGCACCACCGCGTCCGCCATCTCGTCGAAGCAGGTGGGCTCGGCGTTCACGATGACGACGCGCGCGCCGTGCGACCGGGCGAGTGGCACCAGGCCCGCGGCCGGGTGCACGCGGAGGCTCGACCCAGCGGCGAGGAGCAGGTCGGCCTGACGGGCCGCCGATTCGGCCCGGGCGAGGTCGGACGCGACGAGGGACTGGCCGAAGCTGATGGTCGCCGACTTCAGGATGCCGCCGCAGGTGAGGCACACGGGGTCCTCGTCGCCGCCGGCCACGCGCTCGAGCGTCGGAGCGGCGGGGCCCCGGTCGCCGCAGCGCATGCAGATGACCTCGCGCATGGTGCCGTGGATCTCGACGACTCGCTCCGGGTCGTTGCCGGCAAGCTGGTGCAGGCCGTCGGTGTTCTGGGTGACGAGGAGGTCGAGGCGCCCCTGGCGCTCCAGCGCGACCAGCGCAAGATGGCCCGCCGTGGGCGTCGCCGCCCATACGGGGGA
>JAKATJ010000011.1:0-11835 GCA_021828005.1 Actinomycetes bacterium
GCTGACCCGACCGCCGGGCAGCACGAGGTGGAGCCCGGCGGTCGGCCCGGTCAGGGGGCCGGCGAGGCCGACGGTCAGGGGGCCGGCGAGGCCGACGGTCAGGGGGCCGGCGAGTCCGACGACGTCGCGGCCGCCTTCCAGGAGCCGTCGGTCGGGACACCGGCGGCGCACGAGGAGGCGGGCGGATAGCTGGCGAGCGGACGTGCGTCGGCTGCCGCCGGCGTGCCCCTCGAGCGGAGCTGGTCAGAGTGGTGCGGACCCCGGACGGCTTGCTCGACACGGGTCGCGCCCTTCCCGGGCGCGGCGCGTGGCTGTGCCGGGGGTCGGCGGCATGCCTCGAGCGCGCGGCGAGACGCGGGGCGTTCGAGCGGGCGCTGCGCGCCAGATTGGCCCCCTCGGCCGTCGACGGACTGGTCCGGCTGATGACCGAAGCCGGCGATGTGCGAGGATGGATGGACACTCCTGCGCCCGGTGGGGTGCAGGAGACGGCAGAGGACACTGAGGAACGTTGCCCAAGAAGATCCGCGTCTACGAACTTGCCCGAGAGCTGGGCCTGACGAACAAAGAAGCCCTGGACCTCGCCTTGGCGCTGGGGATCGGGGTGAAGAGCCACTCGTCCTCCATCGAGGAGGCCCAGGCGGACCGCGTCCGCAGGAGGGCCGACGCACAAGGGTTGCGGCGCCCGGTCCAGCCCGAGGAGCCGCCGGCTCCTGTCGTGGCGAAGAAGGCCCCTCCGCGGCGCCCGGTCCCAGGGGGCGCCTCGGCGCTCGAGTCCGAGCCGGTCCCCCGGCTTGTGACCAGCCGGGGGACCGGTGCACCGGCTCGGCTCGTGGCCACTGGTGCCCGTCCAGCGGAGCCTCCGGTGGCGCCCGCGCCGCCCGCCGGCCCGCTGCCCGCCTCGACGGCCCCGGCTGCGGCTCCCGCCGCGGGTCCGCCCGCGGGCACCCGCCCGCTGCCACCCCGCCCGCCTGCGCCCGCCGGCCCGCTGCCCGCCTCGACGGCCCCGGCTGCGGCTCCCGCCGCGGGCCCGCCCGCGGGCACCCGCCCGCTGCCACCCCGCCCGCCTGCGCCCGCCGGTCCGCTGCCACCCCGCCCGCTGCCACCTCGCCCGCCTGCGCCCGCCGGCCCGCTGCCCGCCTCGACGGTCCCGGCCGCGGCTCCCGCCGCGGGTCCGCCCGCGGGCACCCGCCCGCTGCCACCCCGCCCGCCAGCGTCGTCGATCGGCCAACGCCCGGCGCAGCCCCTGGCCTCGCCGCGGCCGGGGTCACCCCCTGGGTCTGCGCAGCGCCCTTCGCAGGTGGCCGGCCAGCGCCCGGCGCGCCCACCCCTGAGCCCCTCGGGCAAGCCGGTGCCACCTCCGCCGGGCAGGCCGCCGCTCGGGCCGAGCGGCCGCCCCATCCCGCCCCCGCCCGGATTGGGCGGACGCCGACCGTCACCCCCCGCCGGTGGGCGCCCCGCCTACCCTCCGCGTACCGGTGGGCGCCCCGCCGGAGCCGGGGGCGGTGGGCGCCCGAGCGGCGGTGGCGGCTTCCCGTCACGCGGCGGCGGCTTCGGGCGGGCCACCGCCCCGAGTGGCCCTCCCGCCGCGCGCGGTGGCCCCGCCGGACGGCGCCCGCCCCAGCGGAGAGTCCGACGGCGACGGCGCAACCTCGAGGAGCTCGAGCCGACGCAGCTCACCATGTACACCCCGTCGACCGCGCCGGTCCCTGACGGCGAGATCATCGTGGAGCGCGGGTCGACCGCACGCGACCTCGGCCCCAAGCTGAACCGCTCCGCGGGAGACGTCGTGCGCTTCCTCCTGCTCCAGGGGGAGATGGTGACCGCGACGCAATCGCTCAGCGACGACATGATCGAGCTGTTCGCAGCCGAGCTCGGCGCTCACGTGCGGCTCGTCGACCCGGGCGAGGAGCGTGAAGCCGAGCTGCTCGCCAAGTACTTCGAAGACGAGGACCTGGAGGAAGAGCGAGAGGAGGACCTCCGCCCGCGCCCGCCGGTCGTCACCGTGATGGGCCACGTCGACCACGGGAAGACCCTCCTGCTCGACCGGATCCGCCAGACCAATGTGGTCGCAGGCGAGGCGGGTGGCATCACCCAGCACATCGGCGCCTACCAGATGCCGTGGCAGGATCACCTGATCACCTTCATCGACACGCCGGGCCACGAGGCGTTCACGGCGATGCGAGCACGCGGCGCCGAGGTCACCGACATCGTGGTGCTCGTCGTCGCAGCGGACGACGGGGTCATGCCCCAGACGGTCGAGGCCATCGACCACGCGAGGGCCGCCGACGTCCCGATCGTGGTCGCGATCAACAAGATGGACCGGCCGGACGCGAACCCCGATCGCGTGCTCCAACAGCTCGCAGAGCGCGGGCTCGTTCCCGAGGCGTGGGGCGGCGACACGATCGTGGTGCAGGTCTCCGCGCTCGAGGGCACCGGCATCGACGACCTGCTCGAGCAGATCACCTTGTTGGCCGAAGTCGAAGAGCTCTTGGCGACCCCCGAGGGAAGGGCGCGCGGCACCGTGCTGGAGGCGAACCTCGAGGCGGGCCGCGGCCCCGTCGCGACCGTCATCGTCGAATCGGGAACGCTGCGTGTCGGCGACCCGGTCGTGGCCGGCGCGGCATGGGGAAGGGTGAAGGCGCTCGTCGACGATCGCGGCGACCACGTGAAGGAGGCGCTCCCGTCGATGCCGGTCCAGGTGCTCGGCTTCTCGGAGCCTCCCCAGGCAGGCGACGAGCTGCGCGTGGCGAAGGACCTGACCACCGCCCGCACCCTGGGCGAGGCGCGTGCGCAGCGCTTCCGGCTGTCGGGCCACCTGCCCGCACCTTCGGCGGCGACGGGCGCGCGGCTCGAAGACCTGTTCGAGCAGATCCAACGTGGTGAGACTGCGAGGCTGAACCTCGTCTTGAAGGCCGACGTCCAGGGATCGCTCGAGGCCGTGACCGAGAGCCTGCGCAAGCTCGAACGCGACGACGTGAAGCTCTCCTTCGTCCACCGCGGCGTTGGCGGCATCACCGAGAACGACGTCCAGCTCGCGCGAGCCTCGAACGCGACGATCATCGGCTTCAACGTCCGTCCAGATCGCCGCGCCCGTGACCTCGCAGCGGTGTCCGACGTGGAGATCCGCACCTACGAGATCATCTACAAGCTGCTGGAGGACATCGAAGCGGCGATGATCGGCATGCTCGCCCCCAAGACCGAAGAGGTGATCTCGGGCGAAGCCGAAGTGCGTCAGGTGTTTCGGATCCCGAGGGTGGGCGCCGTCGCCGGGTGCTACGTCCGAGAGGGGAGCATCACGCGGGGGTCCAAGGTGCGGTTCCTGCGCGACGGCGTCGTCATCTGGCGAGGCACCATCACCTCGCTGCGCCGGTTCAAAGAGGACGTCCGAGAGGTCCAGGCCGGTTACGAGTGCGGCATCGGGCTCTCGGACTACCAGAACCTCGAGGAGGGCGATGTGATCGAGACCTTCGAGGAGCGCGAGACCGCGAGAACCTGAGGCAGGTCCGGATGCACCCCGGCCGCGACTACCCTCGTGCGTTGCGCGTGAACGAAGTGCTCCGCCAGGTCATCGGCGAGGAGCTCGAACGGCTCGCCGATGCAGACGAACGCCTCCGACTCGTCACCGTGACCTCCGTCGAGGTGAGCGGGGACCTCCGCACCGCGACGGTCTTCCTCGCCACGATGGGAGAGGAGTCCGCCGCGGCGCTGGAGGAGCGCCGGCGCCAGATCCAGCAGGCGGTCGGTCGACAGGTGCGCATGAAACGGACCCCGCGTCTGCAGTTCACGGCCGACCCGGCGGTACGCGAAGGGGAAAGGGTCGAGGAGATCCTCCGCCGCCTCGGCGCCGAGAGGGACGCTCGAACGGCACGCGCCGAGCGCGCGAGCCACACGGAGCACGCCGGGCAGCTCGAGGACCCACGACCGTGACGAGAACCGCGCCAGCGGGTCCCAACGGGCTCGTGGTGGTGGACAAGGCGGCGGGCTGGACGTCCCATGACGTGGTCGCGCGTGTCCGGACCGTCTTCGGGCAACGCCGCGCCGGCCACGCGGGCACCCTCGACCCGGACGCGACCGGGGTGCTGCTGGTCGGGCTCGGACGGGTCACGCGCGTGCTGCGGTACCTGACGGCTCTCGGGAAGGAGTACACCGCGGAGATCGTGCTCGGGTACGCGACCGACACCCTCGACGCGTCCGGGAGCGTCCTCGCCGAGTGGGACATGTCCGGCGTGACGTTGGACGAGGCGCGTGCCGCGGCCGCCGAGCTGACCGGTCTGGTCCAGCAGGTTCCGCCGATGGTGTCGGCCGTCAAGGTGGGCGGAAGGAGGCTCCACGAGCTGGCGCGCCGAGGCGTCGAGGTGGAACGTCCGGCCCGCACCGTCCGGGTGCAGCGGTTCGACCTCGAGGCCACCGACGAGCCCGGCGTCCTCGAGGCGACGGTCGTCTGCTCGTCCGGCACGTACGTGCGCTCGCTCGCCGCAGATCTCGGCAGCGCGCTCGGTGGCGGCGCCCACCTCCGTCACCTCCGGCGCACCCGCGTCGGGTCGTTCACCCTCGACGAGGCGCAGCCGGTCGACGCGCTGGACGCGTCGTCGCTGCGCTCGCCCGCCGAAGCCCTGCGCGATCTCGGCCGTGTGACCGTCGGCCCCGACATTGCGCAGGTCGTCGCGTTCGGGCGCCCGCTCGACAAGGTGCCGATCGGCGCGACCGGCGACGGCCCGTGGGCGCTCGTGGACCAGACGGGGAGGCTGCTCGCCGTCTACGAGCGCACAGTCGGGCACCGCATCCGCCCGGCCGTCGTGCTCGCGTCCCGCTGAACGTGAGGGGAGGCGCTGCGCGCCCGCTGCCCCGCCCCCAGGCGCGGCCGGCAGTGCCGTCCCGCAGGTGGGCTGTCCGTGGCCGTCTATCCTCGATCGACGTGCAGGTGCTCACCTCGGAGCAGGCGTCCGGCCTCGTAGCGGGGTCCGCTGTCACGATCGGCAACTACGACGGCGTCCACCTCGGGCACCGGCGCCTGCTGGCCCGGCTACGCGCCGAGGCCGACTCCCTCGGCGTGCCATCTGCTGTCGTGACCTTCGACCAGCACCCGGCGACGGTGATCCGGCCGGAGTCTGCGCCGCTTCTGTTGACGGACACCGAGCAGAAGCTCGAGCTCCTCGCGTCCTGCGGCGTCGACCTCACGGTGGTGGTGCACTTCGACGCCGAGCGGGCCGACGAGTCGGCGGAGGACTTCGTCGACGAGGTGCTGCTCCGCGCGCTCGGGGCGAAGGTGATCGTCGTCGGCGAGGACTTCCACTTCGGCCACGGCCGCAAGGGAGACGTCGCGCTGCTCCGCACGCTCGGCGCGATCTGGGGCTTCCGCGTGGTGGGCGTCGCGCTGGCCGTCGTCGGGGGTCGCGAACCGGATGGTCCCGGGGGCGCCCGCGGCGGCGAGACGGACGGGGGAGTCACGGCTGTCTCGTCGACGCGCATCCGCGCCCTTGTCGCCGCAGGCGACGTAGCCGCGGCGGCACGGCTTCTCGCGCGTCCCCACGAGGTCCGCGGCGAGGTCGTCCACGGCAGCGGGCGGGGCGGCTCGCAGCTCGGGATGCCGACCGCGAACGTCGCGGTCGAAGAAGGCATCGCGCTGCCCGCCCTCGGCATCTACGCGGGCTGGTGCCGCCGGGCCGACGGGTCGCAGCACCCAGCGGCCATCTCGGTGGGCATCCGTCCGACGTTCGCAGAGCCGCACCGCGCAGCTCCCGCTCCCCTCGTCGAGGCCCACCTCATCGGTTTCGACGGCGAGCTCTACGGGGAGCGGGCCGGCATCGCGTTCGTCGAGCGCCTCCGTGACGAGCGTCGGTTCGACCGGACCGAGGACCTCGTCGCCCAGATGTGGGCCGACGTCGCCGAGACCCGCCGCGTGCTGGACCGAAGCGGCGTCTGAGCCGGTTCGCGTCCCTCCGGGCGACGCAGGAGGGACGGCTCTGGTCTGGTGGCGCAGACGAAGGGCCCGCCTCCGACTTCGTGGCGCCGCCGGCCGCATGCCGCGCCGACCGGCCTGCTAACCTGCGCTGGGGTCGCGGGGTCTCCGCGCCCGCTGCCCGAGGGAAGTTCCGAGGTCTGTTCGTACATGCCCGAGAAGCCAGTCATCATCGCCGAGCACCGGCTCCACGAGACCGACACGGGTTCGCCCGAGGTCCAGATCGCCCTGCTGACCGACCGCATCTCGCACCTGACCGAGCACCTGAAGGTCCACAAGGGCGACCATCACACCCGCAGGGGCCTGATGAAGCTCATCGGGCGCCGAAGGCGGCTCCTGGACTACGTCCGGGGCAACGATGTCGAGCGGTACCGGTCGATCATCGGACGACTTGGGATCCGCCGCTAGCACATCGAACCGCCCGACCGGCTCCCGGTCGGGCGGTCGCACAACAGAGACGGGCAGGCCGCAGCGTCGGCTGCCAGTCGCCGATCACCCGGGATGTCCGGGGTGGTCGACCACTGGGAACCGGCCACGGCACTGACCCCCGGACAAAGGAGCACCGTTGGCCGAGGCCATCTCCGTGTCAGCGCCGATCAGCGGCACCGACCGATCAATGACGTTCGAGGCGGGGAAGCTCGCCCAGCAGGCCGACGGTGCAGTCCTCGGCCGCATCGGCGACACCGTCGTCCTCGCCACCGCCGTGGCGGCCAGAACGGTCCGTGAGGGCACGGACTTCTTTCCGCTCACGGTCGACATCGAAGAGCGCGCGTACGCGGCCGGGAAGATCCCCGGGTCCTTCTTCCGCCGCGAGGGCAAAGCCTCGGACCAGGCGATCCTCACGTGCCGCCTGATCGACCGCCCGCTGCGCCCGTCGTTCCCGAAAGGGTTCCGCAACGAGGTGCACATCGTCGGCACCGTCTTCGGCGCGGACCAGGTGAACCCCCACGACGTCCTCGCCATCAACGCAGCGTCGGCGGCGCTCATGATCTCGGGCATCCCCTTCGACGGACCGATCGGCGCGGTGCGCATCGCATTCGCGACCGACGGCAACTGGACTCCGCACCCGAGCTTCCAGGAGGGGGACGAGTCCACCTTCGAGCTGGTCGTCGCCGGGCGGGCGCTCTCTCAGGAACCTGGTGCCGACGTCGCAATCATGATGGTCGAGGCCGGCGGCACCGAGCGCTCGTGGCAGCTCTACGAAGAAGGCGCTCCCAGGGTCACCGAGGAGGTGCTCGCGCAGGGGCTCGAAGCGGCCAAGACCTGGATCCGTGAGTCGATCGACCTCCAGCGCGAGCTCGTCGCTCGCTTCGTCGAAGCACGCGGGACGATCGAGCCGATCGCTTTCTCGACGTTCACCGATTACGGCGACGACGTCTGGGAGCGGGTACACGAGATTGCGACGGCGCGGATCGCAAAGGCGGTCAGCATCGCCGACAAGGCCGCGCGCAACGCGGAGACCGAGGAGGTCACCGCGGCCGTCGTCGCCGAGCTCTCGAGCGCGTTCGAACAGCGCGAGCGCGAGATCTCGGCCGCCGTGAGGGCGCTAACCAAGAAGCTCGTGCGAAAGCGCATCGTCGAAGAGGGCTTGCGCATCGACGGCCGCGGCACCACCGACATCCGGCCGCTCTCCGCCGAGGTCGACCTCTTCCCGACTGCGCACGGGTCCTCGCTGTTCCAGCGGGGGGAGACCCAGGTCCTGAACGTCTGCACCCTCGGCATGCCGCGCATGGACCAGCTCCTCGACACGGTGACCCCGGACGAGTCGAAGCGTTACATGCATCACTACAACTTCCCGCCGTACTCGACGGGGGAGACCGGCTTCATGCGGGGCCCGAAGCGCCGGGAGATCGGCCACGGCCTTCTCGCCGAGCGTGCGCTCCTCCCGGTCATCCCGCCGAAGGAGGACTTCCCCTACGCGCTCCGGCTGGTGTCCGACGTGCTGTCGTCCAACGGCTCGACGTCGATGGCGTCGGTGTGCGCGTCGACCCTCTCGCTCATGGCGGCGGGAGTGCCGATCAAAGCGCCGGTCGCGGGCATCGCGATGGGCCTCGTGCACGACGAGGGCCGCTACGTCACCCTGACCGACATCCTCGGCGCGGAGGACGCGTTCGGCGACATGGACTTCAAGGTGGCGGGCACCGCGGATGCGGTGACCGCGCTTCAGCTGGACACGAAGATCGACGGCCTTCCCGCCGACGTGCTCGCCCAGGCCCTCCGCCAGGCGAAGGAGGCGCGGCTCACTATCCTCGACGTGATGCAGCGGACCATCGCCGAGCCGCGCGATCACGTCGCTGCGAGCGCCCCGAAGATCGTGTCGATGGAGATCCCGATCGACAAGATCGGCGAGGTCATCGGCCCCAAGGGAAAGGTCATCAACACCCTGCAGCAGGAGACGGGCGCGGACATCGCCGTCGACGACGACGGGATCGTCGGCACCGTGACGATCGGCGCCAAGGACGGCAACGCCGTCGAAGAGGCGCGGCGGCGGATCGCGCTGATCCTGACACCGCCGAGCGCGGAGGTCGGGGCCGTCTACCCGGGCAAGGTGGTGAACATAACCAAGTTCGGCGCGTTCGTGAACATCCTTCCCGGACGCGACGGGTTGCTCCACATCTCCAAGCTCTCGCCCCTCGCCGGCGGCAAGCGCGTGGAGCAGGCCGAGGACGTGCTCACGCTCGGCCAGCCGGTCGAGGTCCGCGTCGACGACATCGACCCTCAGGGCAAGGTGTCGCTGTCGCTCGTCGGCGCGGCCGGCGCGCCCGGCGCAAGGGACGCGAGCAGCGCAGACGGCGGCGCGGCAGGCGGCGCGCCAGGCCCGCGGCGCAATTCCGGCCCGGAGCGGGCTCGGGTGTCGTTCGAGGACGTGTTCGAGGCGGAGCTCGTCGCCGACCTCGGGGATCTCGGCCCGGCGGTTCCCGCCGCGCCCTCGAGAGGGGGGGACGGGGGACAGGGAGGCGAGCGCCGCCGCGGCGGCGGGAGCCGTCGCCCGCGGCGCCGGTGACCCCACGCGCCAGCTCGATCCACTCTGAGCGGCTCGCCTCGGGTGTGCGGCTCGCGACCGAGACGATGTCGGACGTACGGTCGGTCGCGATCGGCTTCTGGGTGGGGACGGGCTCGCGCGACGAGCCCGAGCCGCTCGCAGGCGCGTCCCACTTCCTCGAGCACCTCTTGTTCAAGGGCACCCTGGCGCGCTCGGTTGCGTCGATCGCCGAATCCCTCGACGAGGTGGGCGGGGACTGCAACGCGTTCACGACCAAGGAGTACACGGCCTTCTACGTGAGGCTGCTCTCCGAGCACCTCCACCTGGGATTGGACATCCTGGGCGACATCATGGAGGACCCCGCGCTCAGCGAGCACGATGTCGAGGCCGAGCGCACGGTCATCCTCGACGAGATCCTCATGCACGCAGACGAGCCGGCGGACCTCGTCGGAGAGACGGCGATGGCCGCGTTGTTCCCGAACCACCCGCTGGGCCGCGACACGCTCGGCACCCAAGAAAGCGTCCGCGAGATCTCGGCGGCGGACATCCGGCGCTTCTTCGAGGAGCACTACCGGCCCGGCAACATGGTCGTCTCGGTCGCCGGCGACTGCCGGCACGAGGAGATCGCGGCCGCCCTCCAGGGCAGGTTCGCCGCGAGACCCGGTGGCACGGCGCCGTCCCGCTTGCCGGCCGGTCCCGACGTGACCCCGCTCGTGGTGGTGCGCCGACCGACCGAGCAGGCCCATCTCGTGCTGTCGATGCGCTCGGCGTCGCGGTTCGACGAGGCTCGCTGGCCGCTCGCCGTGCTGAACGTGGTGCTCGGGGGAGGCCTCTCGAGCCGCCTCTTCCAGAAGGTGCGCGAGCAGCGAGGGCTCGCGTACTCGATCTGGTCCGAGCGCACGGGGTTCTTCGACGCCGGATGCACCACCGTGTCGGTGGGCACCGCCCCCGAGCACGCGGGCGAGGTGCTGCGGATCGTGACCGGCGAGATCGAGGACCTCGCCTCGCAGGGCGTCACGTTGCGGGAGCTCGACGTCGCCAAGGGCAACCTCCGGTCCGAGACGCTGCTCTCGTGCGAGGACTCGGGCGCGAGGATGAGCCGTCTCGGAACCTCGGTGCTGCTCTACGGCGTCGCGTGGACCATCGACGAGGTCCTGGCGCACATCGACGCCGTGGACGTGGACGCGGTCAGTGAGGTCGCGCAGGCTCTGGCGGTGGCACCCCGCACCTTGGCTGCGGTGGGACCGTTCGACGCGGACGCGTTCGACGGCGCCGCGCTGGGGCTGGCGGGCCGGGCAGCTTGAGCCCCGAGGTGAGCGCAGTCCGACACTGGAAACGGCTGCTGGTCGTCCTCCTCCTCGTCGGCATGACCGTCTGCTGGGTGTTCGCGACGCCGATGTTCGGGCTCTCCGACGAGTCCGCCCAGGTGATGAAGGCCGCCGCGAGCGTGAGGGGCCAATTGGTCGGCAAGCCGGACGGCGGGCCGAACTCCACCGTGCGGATCCCCGAGGACCTGATCGGACCGGACCGCCTCCCGTGCTTCGTGTTCCGTCCCACGGTGGGCGCCGGGTGCGAGCCCCCCCTCGGGCACGACACCAAGGTGGTGCCCGAAGAGACCTGGGTCGGCTACTACCCGCCCTTCTACTACCTCGTCGTCGGCTGGCCGTCGTTGCTCTTCAACGGCGAAGCGGCGGTGTACGCCATGCGGCTCGTGGCGGCGCTCCTCACCGCGTTGCTGCTGGGGCTCGCCTATCTCTCCGCTGCCGACGCCCGGGGCCGGGCGCTCCTCCTGCCGGCGCTCGCCGCACTCGCGACGCCCTACGTCCTCGTCTACATGGCGACCGTCAACCCGAGCGGCATGGAGATGGCCAGCGCCCTTTGCGCATGGACCTCGGGCGTCGCGCTCGCGAACGGGCCGCCTCCCGCCAAGAGGCGACAGATCCTGGTCCGTTTCGTCGTCAGCCTCGCCGTGCTGACCCAGGTGCGCGACTTCGGGCCGATCTTCGCCGGCGTCATCGTGCTCGCCCTGGTGGGCTGGTACGGCGTGCGTCCGAGCTGGGCGCTGCTCGGGCGTCGCGCGGTGCGGCTCATCGTCGCCGGGGTCGGGGTGTGCGCGGCCTTCACCAGCGCGTGGGTGCTCGGCGTGGCGAACCTGAGCTTCGTCGGGAACGCCATCCCGAAGGGCAAGGGAGACCTCGAGCTCCTGTGGCTGTCGGTCCAACGGTTCGGCCACGACATGCTCCAGCTGCCGGGGAACTTCGGCTGGACGGACACGTCGCCTCCGTGGTGGGTCATCGCGCTCGGGCTGGTGATCATGGGAGGCTTGACCGTCGTGGGGTTTCGCGCTGCGGCGAAGCGCCAGCGAGCAGTCGTGGTCGCCCTGCTCGTGCTGTCGTTCGTGTTCCCGGTCGTCCTGGTGGCGATCGAGGCGCGCCGCGAAGGGTTCCTGGGCCAGGGTCGGTACTGGTTCCCCCTCGTCGCCGGCGTGCTGCTGGCGGCGGCCGAGGCCGGCGGCTCGAGGATGACGCGTCCCAGCCGGCTCCTTTGGACGGCCACGGCGATCACCGCAGTGGGTGAGGTCGCCGTCAACCTGGTCGACTTCCAGGTCGCGCTCGACCGCTTCCGGTTCGGGGTTGGGCAGCCCGAGATCACCGCAGGCTGGAACCCGCCCGGCGGCGGCGACCCATGGCCGATCGCGTTCGGCGCGCTCACCCTCGGGCTCACCTACTGGTGGTGGAGGCTCTGCCAACCGCAGGGAGCCGTGTTCCCAGGTTGGCGAAGAGGTGGGCGGAGCGCCAGGGCCCTCTTCGCGAAGGCGGCAGCCGACCAGAGCCCCGTGCATGCCGCCGCGCAGGGCGCCGCACATGCCGCCGCGCACAGCCCCGCGCAGGGC
>JAKATJ010000011.1:11935-34116 GCA_021828005.1 Actinomycetes bacterium
GGGGCCGCGCCCCATCTGAGGCCGAAACCGCGCCCCATGTCTCCGCGGGTGGTGAGCCGATAGCGTGATTCGCGTGATCCGCGTGGGCGTCGTGGGCGGGGCAGGCCGGATGGGGCGCGAGGTGTGCCTGGCGGTCAGGAACGCGCCGGACCTCGCGCTGGCCGCGGTCGTCGATCCCGCCGCGGAGGTCGATGGCGGTCCGGCCCTGAGAGCCGAGGTCGGGGAGGGGCCGGTGGTCTCGGGCCGGCCGGAGGTGCTCGTCGACACCGGAGTCGAGGTGGCTGTCGACTTCACGGTCGCCGGGGCGGCGCGCCGCACCCTTCCATGGCTCGCAGAGAGGGGCATCCACGCCGTCGTCGGCACCACCGGGCTCGGCCCAGAGGACCTCGAGATCCTCGGGCGCGCCTTCACCGGTGATCCGGCCAATGCCGTGGTCGCCCCCAACTTCGCGATCGGCGCGGTCCTCCTCATGCGCTTCTCGGAGCTCGCGGCGCCGCTCATGGACGGCGTGGAGATCGTGGAGCTCCACCACGACCTCAAGCGCGACGCGCCGTCGGGAACGGCCCTCGGCACCGCTGCCCGGATCGCAGCGGCTCGTGAGCGGGCTGGCGCGCCCGAGCTCTCGGACACGACGACCGAGGTCGTCCTCGAGGGCGTGCGCGGGGGCGCCGCACCCGGTGGCGTCCGCGTGCACTCGGTCCGGCTTCCGGGTCTCCTCGCGCACCAAGAGGTGATCTTCGGCGCCGCTGGCCAGTCGCTCACCATGCGCCACGATTCCTACGACCGCCGGTCGTTCATGCCCGGCGTCCTCCTCGCCGTGCGCCGCGTCCGCGACCTCCCGGGGCTCACCGTCGGGCTCGACGCCCTGCTCGGAACGTGACCGCAGGTGTGCACGACGGACCGGGACGGCGAGTGAGAATGTGACAGAGGGGGTCGACGCAATGGCCGGAGCGGACGCAGCGGGCCGAAGCAACGAGGAGCTCATCGGCCGACACGACGTTCGGGACCTCGCGACGGTCCTGGCGACCGTCGGCCACGAGGACCCCGACGGGCATCACGCCGTCACCGACCCTTGCCCAGCCGAGTTCACGTGGGACTACGAGAAGGGGGCGAGGCCGCGGCTCGACCGCCTCTACGAGAAGGCGAAGACCGCGCAATGGAACGCCCGCACCGACCTGCCGTGGGACATCGAGGTCGACCAGGAGCGAGTCGTGATGCTGAACCAGGCGGCCAACGCCGGCTTGCGGTGGGCGCCCGAGGACGTCGCCGGCACCGCGCTCGAGCACTGGGGCGACGAGGAGTGGCTCCGCCTCGGCATCGAGAACCAGAACTGGATGCTCTCCCAATTCATGCACGGGGAGCAGGGGGCGCTCTTGTGCACCGCCAAGATCGTGGAGACCGTCCCGTGGATCGACGCCAAGTACTACGCGGCGACCCAGGTCATGGACGAGGCGCGCCACGTCGAGGTCTTCTCCCGCTACCTCGACGAGAAGCTGTCGGGTCACTACCCCATCAACGCGCACCTGGGGCTGTTGCTCGACGACATCATCGGCGACCGCCGCTGGGACATGACGTACCTCGGCATGCAGATCATGGTCGAGGGGCTCGCCCTCGCGGCGTTCGGCTTCATCCACGCGATCACCCAGGAGCCGCTCTTGAAGCAGATGCTCCGCTACGTGATGGCAGACGAGGCGCGCCACGTGGCTTTCGGCGTGGTCAGCCTCCAGGACTACTACGCCGAGCTCACCGACGCGGAGCTGCGCGAGCGCCAGGAGTTCGCCTTCGAGGCGGCGGTGCGGATGAAGGACCGCATGATGATGCAAGAGGTGTGGGAGCGGCTCGAGGTGCCTGCCGAGGACGTGGTCACCGTCACGTCCCGATCCCCCGAACGCGACGAGTTCCAGGTGCTCCTCTTCTCGAAGATCGTGCCGAACCTGAAGAAGCTCGGCCTCCTCGACGCGGCGGGAGGTTGGCTTCGCGCGAAGTTCACCGAGATGGGCGCCATCGGCTTCGAAGACCTCGTCGACACGGCCCAGGAGGTCGACGCGGAGGCGGACGGCTCACCTGCCGCGAGGAGCGTCGCCTGACCCGGACGCTGGTAGCGTGCGGGGATGCAGCCCGCCCGCTTCGGCGCGGTGGTCACCGCGATGGTGACTCCGTTCGCTCCCGACGGATCGCTGGACGTGGGCGCGGCGGTCGCGCTCGCCCGCTGGCTCGTCGACCACGGGAGCGACGGGCTCGTGCTGGGCGGCACCACGGGGGAAGGGCCGGTCCTCTCCGACGAGGAGCTGCGCGAGCTGTGGCGCAACGTCTCGGACGCGGTCGGGGTCCCGGTCCTCGCCAGCACCGGCACGAGCGACACGGGCCACTCGATCGCGCTCACGAAGCTGGCGACCGAGTGCGGGGTCGACGGGATTCTCGTCGTGACGCCGTACTACAACCGCCCCTCGCAGGACGGATTGTTCGCGCACTTCGCCGCGGTCGCCGCCGCGACCGACCTGCCCATGGTGCTCTACGACATCCCGGTTCGCACGGGCAGGCGGATCTCGCAGCCGACCATGCTCCGTTTGGCCCACGAGGTCAGCAACGTCGTCGGCGTGAAGGATGCCGCCGGCGACCCGGCGGGTGCCGCGCGGCTGCTCGTGCACGCACCCAGCTCCTTCGAGCTCTACAGCGGTGACGACTCGCTCACGTTGCCGCTCATCGCGATCGGCGGCGTCGGGGTGATCTCGGTGTGCTCGCACTGGGCCGGGGCCGAGATGCGCCGCATGGTGATCGCCGCACGCGACGGCGACCTCGAGGCGGCCAGGACCGAGAACGCACGGCTCGTCGAGTCCTACGACTTCGAGTCGACCGAGCAGTTCCCGAACCCGATGCCGGCGAAGTCGGCCTGCCGCGCGCTCGGCCTGCGCGTCGGGCAGTGCCGGCTCCCGCTGGGCGAGGCTCCGCCGGAGCTCGAGGGGGAGGCGCTTCGCATCCTCACCCGGCTCGGAGCTGCGCACGGGCGCGCCGCGTCCTGAGACGGGCGACAGGCATCCAGATGGTCAAGCGATCCACCGTCCGGGTCGCCTTCCTCGGCGGCCTCGGCGAGATCGGGCGGAACTGCGCGTGCATCGAGGTCGACGGTCGCATCGTCGTCGTCGACTGCGGGGTGATGTTCCCCGATCCCGACATGCCGGGCGTGGACCTCGTGCTGCCCGACTTCACCTACCTGCGGGAGCACGCGGACCGCGTGGAAGCCGTCGTCCTCACCCACGGGCACGAGGACCACGTCGGGGGTCTCGCCTACCTCCTGCGCGATCTCGAGGTCCCCATCTACGGGTCGGAGCTCTCCCTCGGGCTCGCGGGCAACCGGATCGACGAGGCCGGGCTCGCCGGGCGCGCACGGTACGTCGTGGTGGCGGACGGCGAGCGGCGGGCGGTCGGACCCTGCGAGGTGGAGTTCATCCCGGTCACGCACTCGGTGCCGTGCGGCTTCGCGCTCGCGTTCCACACGCCGCAGGGCGTCGTCCTGCACTCCGGGGACTTCAAGCTCGACCTCGAGCCGGTCGACGGGCGGCGCACCGATCTCGCCCGGATCGGCGCCATTGCGTCGGGCGAGGGGGTCGCGCTGCTCCTCGCGGACTCGACCAACGCGGAGGAGCCGGGCTTCACCCCCTCGGAGAGCACGGTCGGCACGACCATGACGAGGGTCTTCGCGGCGAGCGCGGGACGGCGCGTCGTCGTCGCGTGCTTCGCGAGCCACATCCACCGGGTCCAGCAGGTGATCACCGCAGCCGCCGCGTCCGGGCGGCAGGTCGCGACCCTCGGCAGGTCGATGGCGAAGAACGTCGATCTGGCTCAGCGCCTCGGCCTTCTCCGCGTGCCGGCCGGCACGCTGGTGGAGATCGAGGACATCGACCGGTTGCCTCCGGGGGACGTGTGCGTGCTCTCGACCGGCTCCCAGGGCGAGCCGATGTCGGCGCTCTCCCTCATGGCGACCGGCGACAACAAGTGGTTCCAGGTGACCGCCGGCGACGTCGTGGTGATCAGCGCCCATCCGATCCCCGGCAACGAATGGTCGGTGGGACGGGTCATCGACGAGCTCCACCGCCGCGGCGCCCAGGTCGTCCACTCCGGCAGCGAGGCCGTGCACGTGAGCGGCCATGCCCGCCAAGGAGAGCTGCGCACGCTGCTCGCGGTGGCGAGGCCGAAGGCGTTCGTACCGGTCCACGGGGAGTACCGGCACCTCGTCCACCATGCCGAGATCGCCCGCCAGATGGGCGTCGCGGCGGACCAGGTCCTCCTCTGCGAGGACGGGGACGTCGTGCGGCTCGACAGGTCCGGCCTGCACCGGGACGGCACGGTCCCGGCGGGCTACCTCTACGTGGACGGGACGGTGGGCGACGTCGGCCACGGGGTGTTGCGCGACCGGCGCCAGCTGGCAGAGGAGGGCGTCGTCATGGTGGTGGTCACCGTCGACCTCCAGCGGAAGGTCCTCACGGGCGCGCCGCAGATCGCCACGAAAGGTTGGGTGTATGCGCCCGAGGCGGAGGAGCTGCTCGGCGACGCGTCCAATGCGGTCGCGGAGGCCCTGCTCCAGGCCATGGACGAGGGTGCGCACGACGTGGAGGTGCTGACCCGCCACGCGCGCCGAGCGCTCGGGCGCCTGGTCAACGAGCGGACGCGGCGGCGCCCGATGATCGTCCCCGTGGTGATGGCCGTCTGATGACCGTCCCCGTGGTGGCCGTCTGATGACCGTCTCTCGAATGCCCTGGTCGGACGGGGTCAGCCTCCCCCGGAGCAGGCACCGGCGGCGGTAGCCTCGTTGGCACTGTGGTGGCCACGAAGCGCCCGGCGGCGTCCAGCCGCACCAGCGCCCGGTCCGCAGGCGATGGGGAGCCTCGAGGGCGCGCCGGCAAGCGGCGCAGCCCCGGGCACGCGTCGGCTGGGAGCGGCCGGACGCGCGCGGGGACCGGAGCCCGCGGGGGGACCGGCTCCCGCGGGGGGACCGGCGGTTCGGCCGCAAGCGGGGTGCTCTCCGACCGCAGCGCCGACCTCTGGGCGATCGCGCTCGTCACCGCAGGGGTCCTGCTTGCGCTCGCCGTCTACGGCGACGAAGCGGGCGCGGTGGGCCACGCGGTCGACGTCGGGGTCGGTGCCGCCGTGGGCTGGGCGAGGTTCCTGCTGCCGCCGTCTGCCGTGGCTGCCGGGATCGCGGTGGTCGCGGGCCGCCGGCACCTGCTCTCGGGCCGCGCCGGGGTGGGCGCGGCGATCACGCTGTTCGCCGCGTGCGGGCTGGCCGAGCTCGCGGGAGGGACCCCCTCGATCTCGGCGACGCGTACCGCGCTGAGCGGTGCCGGCGGCTTCCTCGGCGCTGTGCTCGGGCAGCCGCTCGCGCACGGGCTCGGCACGGCAGGCTCGGTGGTCCTGCTCCTCGCGGTAGGGGTGGTCGGCGGCGTGCTCGCGACCGGCGTGCGGCTGAGGAGCCTCGGACGGCCCTTCGTTGCGGCCGGCTCGGCGATCGGGCGGGCGGTCGACCGGCCGGTGCAGGTCCACGACCTCGGGATGGACCTCCGCATCGAGACCGCCGAGGAGAGGACCGGGTCCGTGCCAGCCGACCTGGGGCTCGACGTCGCGGCCGGGACCGTCTTCGACGGGGACGCGGAGGTAGGCAGCGGAGCGCGCCCGGCCCGGGACGCCGGCGTCGCCGACGTGGCCGATGACGCGGGCGCCGTGGCGGGGGGCGCGGGCGACGGCGCACCCTCCGGACACGGGCGTGTCGCAGCCGGCAGGGAGGAGCACGACGGCGGGTTGGCTGCCGGCGGCCCCCCGGTGGAGCCAGCGGCGGGGGAGTGGCGCCTGCCGCCGTCCCGCCTCCTCGCCCGCTCGAGGGAGCAGCGGCACGACGAGCGGCTGCTCGACCAGGCAGGGGACGCGCTCGTCGCGGCGCTCGCCGCGCACGGGGTGGACACGCGTCTCGTCGGGAGGACGGTCGGCCCGACCGTGACCCGCTACGAGCTGGAGCTCGGGGCCGGGGTGAAGGTCGCGCGGGTGACGAGCCTGCACCGCGACATCGCGTATGCGATGGCGTCGCCGGACGTCCGCATCCTCGCCCCGATCCCCGGCAGGTCCGCGATCGGCGTGGAGGTGCCGAACCGCCAGCGGCAGCTCGTCGCGCTCGGTGACATCCTCTCCTCGACGGAGGCGGCGCGCGCCAGCCATCCGCTGGAGGTCGCGCTCGGAAGGGACATCGCCGGGCGGCCGGTGATCGTCAACCTCGCCGAGATGCCGCACGTGCTCATCTCGGGGGCGACCGGCGCTGGCAAGTCCTCGTGCATCAATTCGCTCGTCACCTCCGTGCTGATGCGGGCCACTCCCGACGAGGTCCGCCTCATCCTCGTCGACCCGAAGCGGGTCGAGCTCAGCCAGTACAACGGGTTGCCGCACCTGCTCACGCCGGTGGTCGTCGACCCGAAGAAGGCCGCGAACGCGCTTGCGTGGGCGGTGAAGGAGATGGAGCGCCGTTACGACGTCCTCGCCGAGCACGGGATGCGCGACATCGCCGGCTACAACGACGCGCTCGCCCGCGGCGAGCTCGGCCCGGCGGGTGGACCGTCGGACTCGGTCCGGGTGGCCGCGATCGCCGCACGTGCCCGCGCGGGCGCGCCCGGGGCGCACGGCGCGCCCGGTACGCCCGGTGAAGCGGGTGGCGGCGTTGAGCCCGACCGCCGCGACGGCACCGGCGAGCGCGGCGATCGCGGCCCCGCCGACCCCGGCGGTGGCGCCGACCCCATCATCGCCCGAGGCTTCGACGACGGCGAGGGTGCGTCGCGGGGTCCCGAGCGGCTCCCGTTCGTCCTCGTCGTCGTCGACGAGCTGAACGACCTCATGATGGTGGCAGCCCGCGACGTCGAGGACTCCGTGTGCCGGATCGCGCAGATGGCGCGCGCCGTGGGGATCCACCTCGTGCTTGCCACCCAGCGGCCGTCGGTCGACGTGATCACCGGTGTGATCAAGGCGAACATCCCGAGCCGGATGGCGTTCTCTGTCTCCTCGCTCGCCGACAGCCGGGTCATCCTCGACCAGCCCGGCGCGGAGCGGCTCATCGGCAAGGGCGACATGCTGCTCCTGACGGCTTCGTCGAGCGTCGCCCGGCGTCTCCAGGCTCCCTGGGTGTCCGAGGAGGAGGTACGGGCGGTGGTCGCCCACTGGCGCCGCCAGGGGCGCGTGACCGAGCCCGTCGTGGGCATCCAGGGGGTGGACGACGGCCCCGGGAGTTCCGGATTCTCCGGAGAGGACGACGAGGAGCTGCTCGAGGCAGCCTTGGAGCTCGTCGTCCGCAGCCAGCTCGGCTCCACGTCCATGCTGCAGCGCAAGCTCCGAGTCGGGTTCGCACGTGCGGGCCGGCTCATGGACCTGCTGGAGCGCCGGGGGGTGGTTGGACCGTCGGAGGGTTCCAAGGCCCGGGCGGTGCTGATGACGCCCGAGGAACTGGACGCGCGCCCTCGATAGCCTGATCGTCCGTGACCTTGGCACCACCGTCGAGCGCCTCATCTCCGCGCGGGCCGCTGCGAGACCGGAGTGGGTCGGACGGGTCCTCGCGCGGCCGGGTCGCCGCCCCGCCCGCGCGGTCCTGGGCGGCGCCGGTCGGCGAGCGCCGGCGGTCGCCGTCGGCTGGGCGGTGGACCGTGCGTCGCCGGCTCCGCCTCGCCCGGACCCTGTCGGGGTTGGTCGCGCTCGTGCTGCTGATCGTGTGGCTCGCCGGCTCGGGCAGCGGGCTGGCCGGGCTCCCGACGCCGACCGTCCGGGTGACCCTTGCACCCGTCGCGATCGTGGGTGACCCCGTCGGGTCGCATGGCGCAGGGTCGCAGGGCGCAGGGTCGCAGGGCGCAGGGGTGACGTCTGCCGCGTCGCATGGCGCACGGTCGCATGGCGCAGGGGCGACGTCTGCCGGGGTGTCGTCTCCCCCGGGCTATCCGTGGCCGTCGACCGGTGAGGCCGCTGTCGCCGTGCCGGAAGTCGGCTACCGGGCGCAGTCGGGCGCTGAGCGCCCCGTCCCCGTCGCGAGCATGACGAAGATCATGACGGCGTACGTGGTGCTCGGGGACCATCCCCTCGCGCTCGGCCAACAAGGGCCGCGGGTGAGGATCACGGCCGCGGACGCGTCGCAGTTCGGGGTGGACACGGCGACCAACCAGTCGAGCGTCGCCGTGAAGGCCGGCGAGGTCCTCACCGAGCGCCAGATGCTCGAGGGGCTCCTCGTCCACTCGGCGAACGACCTGGCGTACGCGCTCGCCGTCTGGGACGCAGGCGACATCGGCGCGTTCGTCACCAAGATGAACAAGACGGCGAAGAAGCTCGGGATGCTTCACTCGCACTTCGCGGATGCGAGCGGCTACTCGCCGTCGTCGCGATCGACTGCCGCGGATCTGCTACGGGTCGCGGCGGCCGCGATGTCCGACCCGGTCTTCTCGCAGATCGTGTCGATGACCTCGGTCACCCTGCCCGTCGCTGGGACCGTCCAGTCGTACACGCCGCTGATCGGGACGACAGGGGTGATCGGGGTGAAGTCCGGGTTCACCACAGCTGCCGGGGGCGGAGACGTGCTCGCCTACCGGACGTCGGTGGGCGGCCATGACTTCCTCGCGCTTGCAGCCGTCACCTCTCTGCGGACATGGACAGTGCTGGGCGTCGCGGGCAAGGCCGCCCTCGCGCTCGCCAAGGCGGCCGCAGCGCGCGTGGAGGCTGTGACGATCGCCAAGCGGGGTGCCGTGGTCGCGCAAGTCCGGGCTGGCGGCCGGACGATCCCGCTTTCGACGTCGGCCGCGGCCAGTCTGCTGGCCCTGAGCGGATCGCGGGTCCGTCAGGTCGTCCATCTCCGCGCGCCTCGCGTGGGGACGAGGAAAGGGACTCTGCTCGGCGCCGTGGTGTTCGTGCTCGCGGGTGAGCGGGTCACGGTGCCCGTGCGCGCCGCCGCGCGCATCTTCTGACGTCCGTGCGAGCGCGTGCGCCCGCGTCGGCGGCCAACCTCGGGCCGGGTCTGGACGTCCTTGCGCTCGCGCTCGACCTCTACGTCGAGGTCGAGGTCGAGCCCGCCGAGTGCCTGTCGGTCACGAGCGACGGCGAGGGCGCGGACCTTCCGACGGACGCCTGCCACCTCGCTGCTCGCGTGGCGTCCGCCGTGTCCGGCCACGACAGGCTCGCGATCCACGTCCGGTCCGAGGTGCCCGTCGCGCGCGGGCTCGGGTCGTCGGCCGCGATCGCGCTCGCCGCAGCCGCGGCGGCGGGCGCGGACGACCCGCTCTCTGTGGCCGCGCGCGAGGACGGGCACGCGGACAACGCCGGTGCGGCGTTCGCCGGCGGGCTCGTCGCGGTCAACGCGCTCGAGCGCGGCTGGAGGGTGTCGCCACTGCCGCTCGACATCGGGCTCGCGTTCGTCGCTCTCGTCCCGGATCGGCCGCTCGAGACGGCCCGGGCGCGCGCGGCGTTGCCGGCAGAGGTGCCGCGCGCGGACGCCGTCTTCAACCTCGGCCGTCTCGCGTTGCTCCTCGAAGGGCTCGGCGACCGCCGCAGGCTCGTCCCTCAGGCGACCGGAGACAGGCTGCACCAGGGACCAAGGACGCTGCTCTTCGCAGAAGCTCCGGGGCTCCTCGCCGCGCTCGAGGCCGGAGGCGCGCTGGCGGCGTGCTGGTCCGGGGCAGGACCGACGCTGCTCGGGATCTGCGATGAGCGCGAGTCCGGGGCGGTGGCGGGCGCAGGGCGCGCCGCACTGGCCGATGCGGGCGTCGCCGGACGCGTCCTGGAGCTGCGCGCCGACGTCGAGGGGCTCGTCGTGGGGGAGGACGCGCGGCTGCCCGCGCGCCGCGGCGGGGCTCGCCGGGGCCCGGCGTAGACTCGGGCAGTGAGCCGCAAGTTCCTCGTCCGCACCTTCGGGTGCCAGATGAACGAGCACGACTCCGAACGCCTTGCGGGGCTGCTCAGGGCAGAGGGGATGGAGCCGGCGGAGGGTCTCGACGACGCGGACGTCGTCGTCTTCAACACCTGCTGCATCCGCGAGAACGCCGACAACAGGCTCTACGGTCAGCTCGGCCAGCTGAAGACGGTGCGCCAGCGCCGCCCGGACCTCCAGATCGCCGTGGGCGGCTGCCTCGCCCAGAAGGACCGCGAGCTCGTCCGGCACAAGGCGCCACACGTCGACGTCGTGTTCGGCACCCACAACCTCGCCCGCGCGTCCGAGCTCCTTCGGCGCGCGGCGAGTGAGGGGCCGGTCGTCGAGGTGCTCGACGCACCTGACTCCGCGCTGGCCGATCACGCGCCGGCGATCTCGGCGGCGCGTGAGCTGCCGTACGCGGCGTGGGTCACCATCCAGACCGGTTGCGACAATTCGTGCGCCTTCTGCATCGTGCCCGCGGTGCGCGGTCCGGAGGTGAGCAGGCCGGTCGCCGACCTCGTCGGCGAGGTCCGCTCGCTCGTCCGCCGCGGCGTGGTGGAGGTCACGCTGCTCGGCCAGAACGTGAACTCCTACGGGCGCGACCTGACGAAGCGGCGGCCGCTCTTCGCGGAGCTGCTCCGGGAGATCGGGGCGGTCGAGGGCGTGCGCAGGATCCGGTTCACGAGCCCGCACCCGAAGGACCTGCGCCCCGAGACCGTTGCCGCCATGGCCGAGGTCGGGGCCGTCTGCGAGCAGCTCCACCTCCCGCTGCAGGCGGGCAGCGACCGCGTCCTCAAGGCGATGCGCCGCGGCTACACGGTGGAGCGCTACCTCTCCCGTCTGGCTGCAGCCCGTGCAGCCGTGGACGACCTCGCGGTGACCACGGACCTCATCGTCGGGTTCCCCGGAGAGACGGAGGAAGACTTCGCCGAGACGCTGGCGGTCGTGGCCGACGCAGAGTTCGACAGCGCCTACACCTTCATCTTCTCTGCGAGGCCGGGGACGCGCGCTGCGGCCATGGAAGACGCGTTCGTCCCGACCGACGTGGTGGCGAACCGGTTCGAGCGGTTGCTGCAGGTCGTCGAGCGCTCGGCGCTCCGTCGCAACCAGGCGCGCGTGGGACGGACCGAGGAAGTGCTCGTGGAGGGTCCGAGCCGCCGTGACCCCGCCGTGCTCACCGGGCGGACGCGCCAGGGCAAGCTCGTGCACTTCGCGCCCCGGGAGGGGGGTGGGCCCGCCGCGGGCGCCTTCTGCGACGTCGAAGTGACCAGGGCGGCACCGCACCACCTCGTCGGGGCGCTCGTGCGGATGACGGCGGCTCCCGCCCAGCGTCGCCTGATCCCGGTGACCGTCGGTTGAGGCCCACCGCGGTCGCCCTGGTCGGGACCACCGCGTCGGGCAAGTCGTCGCTCGCCATGTCGGTGGCGTTGCGCCTGGCGGACGTCGAGATCGTGTGCGTCGATTCCATGACCGTCTATCGCGGCATGGACATCGGCACGGCCAAGCCCTCGCGCGCGGAGCGCGCCGCGGTGCCCCACCACCTGCTCGATCTCGTCGACCCCACAGCAGAGTTCACCGTGCGCGACTTCCAAAGGGAGGCGCGGCGGGCCCGCGCCGTCATCACCCGGCGGCACCGGCGCGCCCTGTTCGTGGGCGGCACGGGGCTCTACCTGCGCGCGGTGGTGGACGAGCTCGACATCCCGCCGCGCTTCCCGGCCGTGGCTGAGGCACTCGAAGACGAGGCCCTGCGTCCCGGCGGCGTGCAGGCGCTCCATGCGCGCCTCGCCGCGCTCGACCCGCTCGCGGCATCGCGCACGACCGAGACGAACCTCCGTCGCGTCGTGCGCGCGCTCGAGGTCACCATCGGCTCCGGACGTCGGTTCTCCTCGTACGGCCCCGGGCTCCGCGCGTACCCGCCGAGCGAGGTCGTGCTCGTCGGCCTCCCCTTCCGCCCCGAGGTGGTGGACCGCCGGATCGCGGAGCGCTTCGACCGCTGGGTGGCCGGCGGCCTGGTCGACGAGGTCCGGCGGCTCGCGGCTCGGCCCGGGGGGCTGTCGCGCACCGCGCGCCAGGCGCTCGGGTACAAGGAGCTGCTGGCTCACGTCGAGGACGGCGCGCCGCTCGAGGAGTGCGTCGCCGAGGCGGTCCGCCGAACGCGTGCGTTCGCGCGCCGGCAGTGGTCGTGGTTCCGTCGCGACCCGCGGATCCACTGGATCGGGACGGACGAACTGGAGGACGCCGCAGAGGTGCTCGCGGCGGCGCTCGACGGCGAGGCGGACCGCGGTGGCGAGGCGGACCGCGGGCTCGACGGCGAGGCGGACCGCATCGGCGGTTCGGGGCGCACGGCTGCAGCAGCGTCGGTGCGAGACTGGTGACGATGGTCCGAGCCGCCGCAGGCCGCCGCTCGCGACCGGCTGGAACCCCGCCTCTCCACCGGGCCGGGTTCCCGTTGGTCAAGCTCGAGGCGGCGGGGAACGACTTCCTCGTCGCCCTCGTGGCGCTCTTGCCCCGCGGGACCGGAAGGAGCGGCGCCGACCAACCCCTGCTGACGCCGGCTCAGGTACGCGCGGTATGCGACCGCCGTCGCGGCGTGGGCGCCGACGGGTTGATCGTCGTGCGCGAGGGAGACCACGGCGCCGACCTCGAGATGGAGCTCTACAACGCGGACGGGTCCGTGGCCGAGATGAGCGGCAACGGCATCCGGTGCCTCGTCCACGCCGCCGTCATGGGAGGGATCGTCCCGTCGCGCAGCGTCCGCGTCGCCACGGCTGCAGGGCTGCGCACGGTCGCCTACGAGCCCGTCGAGGAGGGTGGCGCCTGGGCGCGCGTCGACATGGGGCCGGTGCGGCTGGGGTCGGAGGTGGGGAGCCCGCTCCCTGGGACGAGGGCGCGGCTTGCCGACGTGGGCAACCCCCACCTCGTCGCGGTCGGTGACGTGGACCTCGACGCGGTGGACCTCGAGTCGCTCGGAGCCGCGGCGTCCCGCGCCGCCGGCGGGCCGGTCAACTTCGAGGTCGTGCGGCCTGGGAGGAACGGCGCGGACCTGGAGCTGCGCGTCCTCGAGCGCGGCGTGGGCGAGACGCTGTCCTGCGGCACCGGCACCTGCGCCGCTGCCGCGGTCGCGTACGCATGGGGGATGGTTGGAGACACGGTCGCCGTCGACAACCCCGGCGGTCGCCTCGAGGTCCGTCTCGGCGCGGGCAGACCGGGCGGTCCCAGCGGCAGCGGCAACGGCGGGCACGGCGGAACGCTCGGGACGATCGAGGGTGTCGAGCTCGCTGGCCCGGTGCGGAAGATTGCGGACGTGAACGTCGACCCCGCCCTCTTCGCCGGTGCCGAGATCGACCCGGCGCTCTTCGCCGGTGCCGAGGTCGACCCGGCGCTCGCCGACATGGCCGACCACGAGGGCGGATGACGGCCCAGCTTCCGGGCACCCTCATCACGCGCGAGTTCCGCGAGCGCATCGTGCTCGTGGGCGTCGTGTCGCCTGGCATCGACGCAGAGGAGGTGGAGGCGAACCTCGACGAGCTCGCGTTGCTCGTCGACACCGCGGGAGCCGATGTCGCGGCGCGCACGGTGCAACGGCGCG
This sequence comes from Actinomycetes bacterium, assembly GCA_021828005.1. Lineage (GTDB taxonomy): Bacteria > Actinomycetota > Acidimicrobiia > Acidimicrobiales > RAAP-2 > JAJYVT01. Next base: position 25,438 of record JAKATJ010000011.1, read on the forward strand.
CCCGGCCAGACCCCGCGACGTTCGTCGGACGCGGCAAGGCGCACGAGCTCGCCGAGCTCGCCGAGCAGGTCGACGCGGACACGGTCGTCTTCGACGACGAGCTGTCGCCCGCGCAGCAGCGCAACCTCGAGAAGCTGCTCGGTCGCACCGCCATCGACCGGACGGCGGTGATCCTCGACATCTTCGCCCAGAACGCGCGCAGCCCCGAGGGAAGGGCGCAGGTCGAGCTGGCGCTGCTGCGGTACCGGTTGCCGCGGCTGCGCGGGCGCGGGCGCGAGCTCAGCCAGCAGGCGGGTGGCATCGGGACGCGGGGCCCCGGCGAGACGCAGCTCGAGGTCGACCGCCGCCGTCTGGTCCGCCGCATGCAACGGCTCGAGGCGGACCTGCGCGAGGTGGACCGGACGCGCCGGCTCCAGCGCCGTTCGAGGAGCCGCGGACGGCTCCGCGAGGTCGCGCTCGTCGGCTACACGAACGCCGGGAAGTCGACGCTCCTCAACCGGCTGACCGGCGCGGGCGTCCCCGCCGAGAACCGCCTCTTCGTCACGCTCGACCCGCGGACGCGCCAGCTCGCGCTGCCAGGCGGCGAGACCGTGCTCGTGACCGACACCGTCGGCTTCGTCCGGAAGCTCCCCCACGAGCTCGTCGAAGCCTTCCGGTCCACGCTCGACTCGGTGCGGCTCGCCGACCTGCTCATCCACGTGGTCGACGCGGCCGCCCCCGATCCCGAGGGGCAGGTCGCGGCGGTCCGCACCGTGCTCGACGAGATCGGCGCGAGCGACGTGCCCGAGCTGCTGGTCGTGAACAAGGCCGACCTGAGCTCCGAAGCGGCCAAGCTCGCGGCAAAGCTCGAAGGGGCGGTGCCCATCTCGGCCGCGACCGGCGAGGGGGTCGACCTGTTGCTGCGGTTGATCGGGGACCGGCTTCGCTCGGCGGACCGGGTCGTGGAGCTCGAGATCCCGTGGGCCCGGGGCGACGTGCTCGCCGCGGTGCACCGCGAGGGCGAGGTGGTCCGCCAGGACGCGGGCGACGAGGGGGCGCGCGTGCAGGTCGTCCTGGACGAGGCCGGGCGGGCCCGGTTCTCCGAGTTCGTCGTCCAGGGGGTGTGACCTTGGCACCTCCCGATGCCCGTCCGGAGCCGGTCGGCTTCCGGCCTCCGCCCTACCCCTACGAGAGGCTCTCGGGGCTGCGAGCCCTGGCAGAGGCGGTTCCCGGCGGGATCGTGGACTGCTCGATCGGGACGCCCTGCGACCCGCCGCCACCGGACGCGCTCGAGGCGCTGGGCGGGTCGAACGCGGAGCGCGGCTACCCGCCGTCCGCCGGGACGCCCGCGTTCCGTGCCGCCGCGGCGGAGTACCTCGGCCGCACCTTCGGGGTCGACGTCGCGCCGTCCGCGCTCGCGGCGTGCGTCGGCACGAAGGAGATGGTGGCATCGACGCCGCACTATCTCCGCCTGCGCTCTCCTGGACGCGACACCGTCTTGTACCCGTCCGTGTCGTACCCGACCTACGCGATGGGCGCGCAGCTCGCGGGCTGCCGCGCCGTGCCGGTTCCTCCCGCCGAGGCGGACGGCGGCGGGCTCGACCTGGACGCGGTGGAGCCCGAGGACGCACGGCGTGCCCTGCTCTTGTGGGTGAACTCGCCTGCCAATCCGTCGGGCGGACTCACCGACCTCGCCGGCGCAGCGGGCTGGGGCCGGAGCCACGGCGTGCCGGTTTTCTCCGACGAGTGCTATGTGGCGTACACGTGGGAAGGGAGACCGCGCTCGATCCTCGAAGCCGGTACCGACGGGGTGGTCGTGCTGCACTCGGTGTCCAAGCGGTCCAACCTCGCGGGGGTGCGCGCGGGGTTCTACGCGGGCGACGGCGCCCTGGTCGGCTACCTGCGCGCCGTGCGCCAGCACGCCGGGATGATCGTCCCCGGGCCGGTGCAGGCGGCGGCCGCGGCGGCGTGGACGGACGACGCGCACGTGTCTGCCCAGCGCGCTCGCTACCGGGAACGGCTCGAGCTCCTCTCGGGCGCGCTCAGCGGCGCGGGATGCCCCACGTCGATGCCGGCGGGCGGCTTCTACCTCTGGCCCCGGGTGCCCGGACGTTGGTCGGACGCGTGGGAGATGGCCGAGGACCTCGCGAGGGTGGCCGGCATGCTGGTGAGCCCCGGTGACCTCTACGGTCCCGACGGCGCGGGCCACGTCCGCATCGCGGTGGTCCAGCCGACCGAGCGCCTCGCGCTCGTCGCCGAACGCCTGGCCGGATCCGGCTGGAGCTGAGCACCCCGACGTGGCGAGCCTGCAGAGTTGCCGACGCAGCGGTGCAGACGCGCGAGTCCTGACCGTCCCCATCCCCTTGTGCTCACGGCGGCAATCGGTGCACGCTCACCGCGTAGTCGCCGCCCGGCGCGAACGGGTCGCGTCCCCAGGTGGCGAAGCGGGCCTCGAGTGCCAAGCCCGCCGCGGCCGCCATCTCGTCGTAGTCGGCGAGGGTGACGCCCTCGGCGGGCGTGACGCCCTTCGCGAGAGGCCCGATGGAGAATCCCGCGACGAGGCGGCCACCCGGCACGAGATGGGCGACGGCGCGCTCGACGACGGCGGCCTCGGTGCCGGGGGCGACGAACAGCAGCACGTTGCCGGCCATCACGACGAGATCGAAGCGCCGACCGAGAGAGAACGTCGAGAGGTCCGCGCGCACCCAGGAGATCGCCGGCGCTTTCCGGCGGGCTGCCTCGAGCATCGCCTCGTCGATGTCGACGCCGACGACGTCGATGCCTCGGCGTGCCAGCTCGATGGCGACCCGGCCGGTGCCACAACCCGCGTCGAGAACCGACGAGGGCGTGAACGACGCGATGAACGCCGCCTCGCCGTGGACGTCGGCCCCTGCGGCCTCCAGCTGCTGGAAACGCCGGTCGTAGGCATCGCCGCGCGGCACGTCCTCCCGTGTCCACCGGGTCATGCCGTCCATCGGTACAGTCTGGCCGCATGGACGAGCTGCGTCAGCGGATCGAGGAGCTCTGGGACCGCGCGGACGAGCTCTCCCCTGCGGACACCGAGGCGGGCGAAGCGGTGACGGAGGCAGTGAACCTGCTGGACCGCGGCGTGGCCCGCGTCGCCGAGACGGCGCCCGACGGGACCACGGTCGTCCACGAGTGGCTGAAGAAGGCGATCCTCCTCCTCTTCAGGCTCCGGGACCTCGAGACCTCCGAGGTCGGACCGTTCGAGTTCGTCGACAAGCTCCCGCTCAAGCGCGACTTCGCGCGCGCCCAGGTGCGTGTCGTGCCGGGGGCATCCGCCCGGTGGGGCTCGTACCTCGCTCCGGGGGTGGTGCTCATGCCCTCGTACGTGAACGTCGGCGCGCGCGTGGGGGAGCAGACGATGGTGGACACCTGGGCGACCGTCGGGTCCTGCGCGCAGGTCGGCGCGCGCGTGCACCTGTCGGGCGGCGTGGGGATCGGGGGCGTGCTCGAGCCCCCGAACGCCGTGCCGGTCGTCATCGAGGACACAGCGTTCGTCGGCAGCAGGTGCATGGTCACCGAGGGAGCGCGCGTGGGGCGCGGCGCGGTCCTCGGGGCTGGGACCATCTTGAACCCCACGATCCCGGTCTTCGACGCCGAGACCGGGGAGGAGCTCCCCCGGGGTGTCGTGCCACCGTGGTCGGTGGCGGTGTCCGCGGCGCGTCGGCGCGTGTACCCGGGCGGTGAGTTCTTCCTTGCGTGCGTCCTCGTCATCAAGCGGCTCGAGGAAGGGGAGCGCCACGACAAGGCGAAGCTGAACGCGCTGCTGCGTTCCCACGGGGTCTCCGCGTGACGCCGTCGTCGACGTCGACCCCGACGGATCTCCTCGCGTCGGCGGCCGAGCTTGTCGGGATCCCCTCGGTGAGCCGTCACGAGTCGGCGCTCGCGGGCCGCGTCGCACGCGAGCTCGCCAGGCTCCCGTGGCTGAGCGTGGTGCGCGTGGGGGACAACGTCGTTGCGAGGACGTCGCTCGGCCGTGCGCAGCGACTCCTCGTCGCCGGCCACCTCGACACGGTGCCGCCGGCCGGCAACGAGACTGCGACCGTGAGGGACGGCGCGGTCTGGGGTGTCGGCGCCTGCGACATGAAAGGCGGAGTCGCCGTCATCCTGGACCTCGCCGCGAGGTCGCAGAAGCCGTCGGTCGACGTCACGTGGTGCCTCTACGCACGAGAGGAAGTGACCCACGCAGAGAACGGGCTCCTCGAGCTGTGGCGGGAGCGACCGGATCTCCTCGAGGCCGACGCGGCGGTGCTCTGCGAGCCGACCGACGCTCGCGTGGAGGCAGGTTGCCAGGGGACCTTGCGCGCGGAGATCCACCTCGGTGGGGTGCGGGCGCACACGGCTCGCCCGTTCCAAGGACGCAACGCGATCCACCGTCTCGCACCCCTCCTGGCACGCATCGCGTCGTGGAGCGGCCGCACCGTCGAGCTCGACGGCTGTGCCTTCACCGAGCAGCTCCAGGCCGTCGGCGTCTCCGGCGGCGTCGCCGGGAACGTCGTGCCGGACCACGCGGTCCTCACCGTCAACCACCGGTTCGCCCCGGACCGCGACGCGTCTGCCGCGCGAGGAGTCGTGACGGAGCTCGCCGCCGGGTTTCTCGATGAGGCTGTCGGCGACCGCGTGGTGCTCGTCGACGCGGCCGACGGCGCCCCGCCGGCGCTGAGCCACCCGCTCCTCGACGCGCTGGTGGGCCACAGCGGGCAGGCGCCGAAGGCGAAGCTCGGGTGGACCGACGTCGCGACGATGTGGGCGCACGGGATCCCCGCCACCAACTTCGGCCCCGGCGATCCCCTGCTCGCGCACCATCCCGACGAGCACGTGACGCGCGAGTCGCTCGAACGGGCGAGCGCGGTGCTCGGAAGGGTCCTGGAGCGCGGCGCGTCGTGAACAGCGCGGCCGCCAGCCGGCGTGAGCGATCAGCTCACAGCCGGCGGAGGACAGTCACGACCTTGCCGTAGATGGCCACGTCCTCGGGCGCGAGCTCGATGGGCGAGAGCGCTGCGTTCCGCGGGGTGAGCACGACCTTGCCGCCGTGCCGGGAGAAGACCTTCACGGTCGCCTCGCCGCCGGGGATCCCGGCGACGACGGTGTCGCCGTTGTCGGCGTCCGGCTGCTGCCGGACGACGACGTAGTCCCCGTCGAAGATCCCCGCCTCGAGCATCGAGTCGCCACGTACGCGCAGCATGAAGAGCGACCCCGTCCCGGTGAAGTCCTCGGGGAGGGCGACGATCTCCTCCACGTCCTCCTGCGCGATCACCCCCGTCCCTGCTGCGACCTCGCCGACGAGAGGGATGTGGCGGACGGGTCCTGGCGACATCGCCACCTGCGACGTCGGCTCGTAACGAACCTGGATGGCACGCGGCTTGGTCGGGTCACGGCGGAGGTAGCCCTCGCGCTGGAGGACGGCGAGGTGGCTGTGCACGGTGGCCGACGAGTTGAGCCCTACTGCCTCGCCGATCTCGCGCACCGACGGCGGGTAGCCCCGCTCGCGCAGGCAGTCGCCGATGAACTCGAGGATCTGTCTCCGCTTGCCGCTGAGCGCTTCCGCCATGGTCACAACCCCCTCGTAACCTCGCCGGCATCGGCGAACGTGTGTTTGCCACGAGGATAGCGAGGCCGGCAGGTTGGGAGCAAACATCCGTTCGTCGAGCCCCTTGACACGAACACACGTTCGTGGTGGGATGGAGGTGCAAGCCGAACAGACGTTCGCCGCAGCGAGGGGCTCGGTCCAGCGGGCGCGGCCCTTCGACGGAGGCGTGGACGAGGAGCGCGAGATGTCGATCGCACCGTTTCTGGAGACCGATGAGGCCGGCTGGTCGGCGGACCTGGACCTGTACGCCGCGAACTGGCCGCGTCCCGCGCTCGTGCTGGTGCCGGACCCGTCCCGGCCCGAGGGCACGGCCACCGAGGAGGAGCCGGGCGGAGCGCTCCGCGCAGTTGACGTCTCCAGGCGGCGGGCACGGCGCTCCGCCATCCGGCGCCGCCGGCGCGCCGTCGTCCTGGCCGGGATCGCGGCCGTCGCGGCGTGCGGGCTCTCGCTGCCGGTCGCCTCGCTCGGGGGTTCGCCCGTGCCGGCGCATCCCCAGGTTGCGGCCGCCGGCGAGACGGTCTACGTGGCCCGTCCCGGCGACACCCTTTGGTCGATCGCGGCGCAGTTCGATCACGGGGGGAACCCCCGCCCGATGGCGGAGGCGCTCGCCAGGGAGATCGGCTCGGCAGTCGTCGTCCCCGGCGAACGGATCCCGATCCCTCGGTGATCCAGTGCGCTGCCGGCCTGCGATGAAGGGACTGCGTCGCAGCGGTAACGTCGCACGAGTGCGATGCCCGTGGTGCGGCGCAGACGATGACAAGGTCGTCGATTCCCGCATGTCCGACGAGGGAGCCGCCATTCGTCGTCGGCGCGAGTGCCTCGGATGCGGCCACCGGTTCACGACCTTCGAGCGGGTCGAAGAGCAGCCGCTTTGGGTGATCAAGCGGTCCGGGCAGCGTGAGCCGTTCGACCGGGCGAAGCTCATCGCCGGCGTGCAGGCCGCCTGCAAGAACCGCCCCGTGACCGACGGCATGCTCCGCGAGCTCGCCAGCGGCGTCGAGGAGTCGCTGCGCGCCGCGCCTTCGGAGTCAACCACCCAGCAGGTGGGGATGGCGGTCCTCGAGCAGCTCAAGCGCCTCGATGACGTCTCGTACCTCCGGTTCGCGAGCGTCTACAAGGACTTCGAGGACGCCGGGGACTTCCAGCGGGAAGTCGGACTGCTCATCAAGACGACCGAGCCCAAGCGCCGGGCCTGACCGCTGGCGGCCCGAACGCCGTGTCCGAGCTCCTGACCAGGGTGCCCGAGGTGGTGCTTGCCGTCTACGCCCATCCCGACGACGCGGACGTGGCGTGCGGCGGCACGCTCGCGCTGTGGGCGAGGCGGGGCTCGGCGGTCCACCTCGTCGTGTGCACCGACGGCGCTCGTGGCACGCCCGACCCCGACATGCGACCTGCGGAGCTCGCTCGCCGGCGCGCCGGGGAGCTGGCCGAGGCGGCGGGGATCGTCGGGCTCGCCTCGCACCGGGTTCTCGGAGCGACCGACGGGGAGCTCGACCGGCGACCCACACTGGTGGGCGAGCTCGTCGCGCTCGTGCGGTCGCTGCGACCCGAGGTCGTGCTCGGGCACGACCCGACCGCCGTCTTCTTCGGCCAGGACTACTTCAACCACCGGGACCACCGCGCCGCGGGGTGGGCGCTGCTCGACGCGCTGTCGCCGTCGGCCGCCCTGCCGCACTACTTCCCCGAGGCGGGCCCGCCCCACCAGGTGTCGGTGTCGTACCTGTCCGGAACCCTCGAGCCGGACGTGTGGGTCGACGTCTCCGAGACGATCGAGATCAAGGCTGCCGCGGTCGAGTGCCACCGGAGCCAGTTCGCCGGCGCGGAGGTCGGATGGGCGGCCGAGGCGGTCCTGCGGCGCGCCGAGGAGGAGGGTCGCCGCGCGGGCGTCGCCCACGCCGAGGGCTTCCGGCGGCTCCGGCTCGGTGGCTGACCGAGGCGGCGCGCGGACGGCCGGTCCGGACGCGGCCGCGAAACGCCGCGAGCCGAGCATCCTCCACGTCGACATGGACTCCTTCTTCGCCTCGGTCGAGGTGCTCGACGATCCGTCGCTCGCGGGAAAGCCGGTGATCGTCGGAGGGAGCGGTGCGCGGGGCGTGGTCGCCTCGTGCACCTATGAGGCGCGCGCCTACGGGGTCCACTCGGCGATGCCTTCGCTGCGGGCACGCGCGCGCTGTCCCCACGCGGTCTTCGTCGACGGCCATTACCGGCGCTACGCGGAGGTGAGCGTGAAGCTTTCTGAGGTGCTGCGCTCGTTCACGCCGCTCGTGGAGCAGGTCGGGCTCGACGAGGCGTTCCTCGACGTGAGCGGCGCGCTGCACCTCCTCGGGACGCCCGGGGAGATCGGGGCGTCGATCGTCGAGCGCGTGCGGGAGGAGCTGAGCCTCGACTGCTCGGTGGGCGCCGGCCGATCCAAGATGATCGCCAAGCTCGCTTCCCGCGCCGCGAAGCCCCGCGCGGGCCCTCACGGCAAGCTCCCCGGATTGGGCGTCGTCGTGGTCGAGCCCGAGGACGAGCTCGCGTTCCTCCACCCGAAGGCTGTCGAGCAGCTGTGGGGCGTCGGGCCCGCCACGGGCAAGCGCCTTGCGGGCCTCGGAGTCCGCACCGTGGGCGACCTTGCAGCACTGCCCGATGCGGTGCTCGTGCGCGCGCTCGGCAGGACGCACGGCCGGCACCTCGCCGCAGTGGCACGCGGCGACGACCCCGAGCCGGTCGTGCCCTACCGTCCGGCGAAGTCCGTCGGCCACGAGGAGACCTTCCGCGAGGACATCGCGGATCGCACGGTCCTCGAGCGTCACGCGCGACGGATGGCCGAGTCGGTGGCCGGCCACCTTCGCGCGAGCGGGCAGGTGGCCAGGACGGTCACGGTGAAGGTGAAGCTCGGCGACTTCTCGACCGTGACCCGGGCGCACACCATGCCGGGCGGTCTCGACTCCGGTCCCGCGATCGCGGCGATCGCCGTCGCTCTCCTCGGTGCAGTGGAGCTGCCGACGGGGGCGAGGCTCCTCGGCGTGAGCGCCTCGGGTCTCGAGCCGGCGTCGGCGGACCGCCAGTTGCGCTTCGAGCTCGACGCGCCCTCGACCGGGACG
>JAKATJ010000113.1:0-1661 GCA_021828005.1 Actinomycetes bacterium
GGCCATCGCCAAGCTCTTCGGCGTGACCCACCAGCGCGTCTCCAACTTGCTGCGGCGATCGGACGATTGACGTTGATGATTGGCGCTGAGGAACAGCCAGGTGCACCGAGGAGCTCGAGGAGCTAGAACGAGCGAGGGGCGCAGGTCGGGACCAAAGACACTTCGGTCGGTCCGGCGCGGCTGATAAGAAAGCGCACGTGAAACTGGCGATCGCTGCGGAGACCGTCGCGGGCGAGCGAAGGGTGGCTGTCGTCCCCGACGTGGCGAAGCGCCTGGTCTCGGCTGGATGGTCCGTCTCGGTCCAGTCGGGGGCCGGGGTCCAGGCTGCCTTCACCGATGCCGACTACGCGGCGGCCGGGGCGGAGCTGTCTCCGGACGCAGCTTCGTGCCTTGCCGGCGCGGCGGCCGTCGTGCGGGTGCAGCCGCTCGACGTGCAAGACGCCTCTCTCGTGCCAGAGGGCGCGGTGGTGCTCAGCTTCCTGCAGCCCGCTGCCGCGATCGACGCGTTGCGGGTGCTTTCGGCCAAGCGCTGCAGCGTCTTCAGCTTCGACCTCCTGCCCCGCATCAGCAGGGCGCAGTCGATGGACGCCCTGTCATCGCAGGCGACGGTCTCGGGCTATCGCGCCGCGCTCGCGGCGGCGACCCACCTCGGGCGGTTCTTCCCGATGCTCATGACGGCGGCCGGGACCGTCCCCCCGGCGAAGGTGCTTGTCATGGGCGCGGGGGTGGCGGGGCTCCAGGCGATCGCCACCTGCCGGCGACTCGGCGCCGTCGTGCGTGCCTACGACGTGCGCGCGGCGGCGAAGGAGGAGGCCGAGAGCCTCGGAGCAACCTTCGTCGACCTGGGTGTGAGCGCAGAGGGAGACGGTGGCTACGCCCGCGAGCTCACGCCCGAGGAGGTGGCCGCACAGCAGCGGGCCCTCGCAGACGAAGTGGTGAGGGCCGATGCCGTCGTCACGACCGCGGCAGTCCCCGGCCGGCGTGCTCCCGTGCTCGTGACGCGGGCCATGGTGGAGGCGATGGGGACGGGAGCGGTCGTCGTGGACATGGCAGCGGACTCCGGCGGCAATTGCGAGGTCACCGAACGCGGCAAGGAGGTCGTGGTGAACGGCACCACCGTCGTCGGCATGGCCAACCCCCCGTCGGGGATGCCGACCCATGCGAGCGCGCTCTACGCGCGCAACGTCGCGAACGTCCTCGCGCTGCTCTCCACGGACGGCGTGGTGGCGCCGGACTGGGACGACGAGATCGTGGCCGGGACGTGCGTGCTGCGCGAGGGCGAGCCGGCGAGCGCGTCCACCGCCGAGCTGCTCGGGAGCACGTCGTGACCGGGATCGTCTGGTACCTCACGATCTTCGTGCTCGCCGCCTTCGTCGGCTACGAAGTCATCTCGAAGGTGCCGAGCATCCTGCACACGCCCCTTATGTCCGGGTCCAACGCGATCCACGGCATCGTGCTGGTCGGCGCGCTGGTCATCATGGGCGAAGCAACCGGCCCGGCGCAGCTGGTGCTCGGCTTCATCACGGTGTTCCTCGCCACCCTGAACATCGTCGGCGGCTTCGTCGTGACCGACCGGATGCTCGAGATGTTCCACGCGAAGCCCGAGCGTTCCCCCTCGCCCGCACGCTCCCCGGCGGCTCCCGCGGCGGCTCCCGCGGCGG
>JAKATJ010000113.1:1761-3265 GCA_021828005.1 Actinomycetes bacterium
CGGCGGCTCCCGCGGCGGCTCCCGCGGCGGACGCACCCGGGACGGAGAGCAGAGGACCGTGACCGCCCTCCTGCACGATTTCTCGTTTCCGCTGTCGACGTGGCGCTCCGCCGTCTACCTCGTCGCCATCATCGGCTTCGTCCTCGCGCTGAAGGGGCTCAGCTTCCCTCGCCACGCGCGCCGGGGAAACCTCCTCGGTGCCGCAGCGGCGCTCGTCGCCGTCGGCATGACCTTCTCGGCGGGGACCGTGAGCCATTCCGTTCGGAACCTCGGGCTCGCCTTCGGGGCGATGGCGCTCGGCTCGGTGGTGGCTGTGCCGGCGGCGCGCCTCGTGAAGATGACCGCGATGCCACAGATGGTCGCGATGTTCAACGGAGTAGGCGGTGGCGCGGCAGCCCTCATCTCGGTGACCGAGCTCCTGCACGACCACGGCGCGGGGGTGAGCCCGGCGACGTACGTGATCGTGGAAGCGGTGCTCGGCGTGCTCATCGGCTGCGTGTCGTTCGCCGGCAGCGCGCTCTCGTTCGCCAAGCTGCAGGAGCTCATGCCGACGCGACCGATCGTGTACCCGGCCCAGCAGCCGATCAACGCCGTGGTGGGCGCGGGCATCCTCGCCTTGTTCGTCACGTCGGTCGTGACCGGCTCTGTCGCCTACGTCTTCGGCGTCCTGGGTCTGTCGCTCGTCCTCGGCGTGGTGTTCACCCTTCCGATCGGCGGCGCAGACGTCCCCGTCCTCATCTCGCTGCTCAACGCGTTCACCGGTCTCGCCGTCGCGGCGTCCGGCTTCACCCTCGGGAACCCGCTTCTCATCGTCGCCGGCACCCTCGTTGGCGCGTCCGGCATGCTCCTCACGCGTCTCATGAGCAAGGCGATGGGGCGGTCCCTTCCGAACATCCTGTTCAGCGCGTTTGGCGCGGTGGTCACGGCGACCGGGACCGCAGAAGGGCTCGACGGGAAGGTCGTGAAGACGTCGACTCCCGACGACGTCGCCGTCCTCCTCGCCTACGCTCGCAAGGTGGCGATCGTCCCGGGCTACGGGCTGGCGGTCGCGCAGGCCCAGCACGTCGTGAAGGAGCTGGCCGACGAGCTGATGACGCGCGGGGTCGAGGTTTTCTACGCGATCCACCCTGTCGCCGGGCGCATGCCGGGCCACATGAACGTGCTCCTCGCGGAGGCGAACGTCCCGTACGACGAGCTGAAGGAGATGGACGAGGCGAACCCCGAGATGCCGACGACGGACGTCGCGCTCGTCGTCGGCGCGAACGACACCGTGAACCCCGCGGCGGTCGACTCGCCGGGCAGCCCGATCTACGGGATGCCGATCGTTCACGCTGACCGGGCTCAGCACATCGTGTTCCTGAAGCGCTCCATGCGCCCCGGCTTCGCCGGGATCGACAACGCGTTGCTCTTCGACGACAAGACGGTGCTGCTGTTCGGCGACGCGAAGGACACCCTCCAGAAGCTCGTCTCCTCGGTGAAAGCCGTCTGACCGCGCGCTCTTCTG
>JAKATJ010000113.1:3365-6330 GCA_021828005.1 Actinomycetes bacterium
GGGTCAGGGGTCGTTCGGCCCTACACGTTCGCCGGCCCTGCCCGTAATTTCTCGGTATGGCTACGCCAGCTTCCGACGTCGAGAAGGAAAACCAGTCGGTTTTCATTCGGGACTTCGTGGACGTGGCCCTGCCGGAGGAGCTCGTCAGCGAACGCCTCTCCGAGGGGCAAGGCTGGCTCGCGAACCTGGCCAACGCGGCCGGTGACGACACCGAGAGCCAGCTCGTGAGGCTCGGCCCGTCCTCGCTCGGTCACCTGGTCGCACGCGACGTCCGTGTCCGCCTGGGCCGAGCCACGTGCGGGGAAGCCGGTGTCGTCGTGCCCCTGCGGTGGGAGGACGCAAGGTGGCCGGGCCTCTTCCCGCTGCTCGACGGGAACCTGGAGGTGGCGCCTCTCGGACCCGAGCACAGCCGAGTCGTGCTGTACGCCTCGTACCGGCCGCCGTTCGACGCGATGGGAAGGGTGCTCGATCAGGCGATCTTCCACCGGGTGGCGGAGTCGACGATCCGCTCGTTCCTCCAGAAGGTGGCAGGCGCGCTGCAGGATCGGGCGTGACATCCCCCCGGTCCTGAAGGGTGGGGGTCGGCTTTTCGCCGAACGGGCGCCTCGTGCCCCCTCCGGTCGGCGACACGGGAAGGTCTAGGCTCCACGGCGCGCGCTGAGCGCAGGCACGCTTGTCATGACGCACCACTTCTTCCCGTCGCTCGCTCTCCTGCCGCCGCTTGCGGGGGGCCAGTTCCTCCGGGCGGACCTGGCTCCCGTGCCGATCGCGGTGCTCGCGTGCGGCCTCGCGCTCTACCTCTGGGGCGTCGTGCGCCAGAACCGGCTCCATCCCCGCCATCTGTGGTCCGCGCGTCGCACGGCCGCCTTCGTCGGGAGCACGGCGGTGAGCGCCGTCGCGGTGGTGAGCTTCCTCGGCGCGTACGACAGGACGCTCTTCTGGGACCACATGATCCAGCACCTGCTCCTGATCATGGTGGCTGCGATCCTGCTGGCCGTCTCGTCGCCCGTCGACTTGCTCTGGCTCGCCACCTCCGGCCCGGCGCACCGCCGGGTGACCGCCTGGCTGCGGAGCGGTCCCGCGCGGGTGGCGGGGCACCCCGCCACCGCCTTCGTCCTCTACGGGCTCCTCGTACCGCTCACGCACCTCACGATCCTCTTCAACTGGGCGATCGAGTACGAAGCGGTAGACCAGCTCGACCACTTCCTGTTCCTCGCGATCGGCTACCTCTTCTGGCGCCAGATCTTCGGCGCCGAGCCGAACCGGTACCGGACGCAGCCGCCGATGCGCGCGCTGCTGCTCTTCCTCGCCGTCCCGGTCGACACCTTCGTGGGGCTCACGCTCAGCCTGGAGCAGAGCGAGATTTTCCCCGCGTTCACCGCCGAGGGCCGGACCTGGGGGCCGTCACCGGTCACGGACCTGCACATCGGGGGGGTGGTCATGTGGGTCGGCGGGGACGTCCTGATGATGCTCGCCCTCATCCCCGTCGTGTTGGCCTGGGTCAGACGGGAAGAGCGGCGTGCCGACCTCTTCGACCGGGAGCTCGAGGCCTACCTCCCGCAGCAGCTTCCCGGCGGCCAGCCGACAGCGGGGTTCGCGCTCGGGCGGCTTCGCTCCAGCAGCGTGCGGTCCATCGAGACCCCCGACCCCACCACCGGCGCCGCCACTTCGGGGCCCGCGTCGCGTGCGTCCGATCACTCGGCACCCTTCGAAACGGGCCCGGCGGGCTCGGCCGCAGGCGGATGAGGGACGCCGGGGCCCGCGGTGCCGGCGCAGCGGGCACCGCAAGCCCAGACTCCGCGACGCTGCGGGGCTCGCCTGCCTCCGCGGTCTGCCCGGGGTTGACGCCGGGGCGCACGCTGCACGAGGCGGTGCCGCGCGTCCACCGCCGGTCGCTCCCGAGCCCCACCCGTCGCCAGCTCCTCGCGCGCGCCGGCCAGATCGCCCGATCGGGTGGGCGCCGCCTCGCGCCGCTCGCGGTCCGTGCGCTCGTGCACCTGCGCCATGGCCGAGGGCTGCTTCCCACGTCGGCGGCGGCCCGGCCCCTCCGGCAGGTGTGCGAGGACCTCGGCGGGACGTTCGTCAAGTTCGGCCAGCTGGTGGCGTCGTCCCCGGGTCTCTTCGGTGACGACGTCGCGGGGGAGTTCCGCGCCTTGCTCGACACCGGTCCACCCGTCGAATTCGACGCGGTGCGCGAGCGCGTCGAGGCTGACCTCGGGATGGACCTGGAGGACGCCTTCGCGGACCTCGACCCCCGTCCGATCGGCAGAGCCTCGATCGCCGTCGTCTACCGCGGGCACCTCCACGACGGGCGCGAGGTGGCGGTGAAGGTCCTGCGCCCGGGGATCGACCTCGCGATCGCGGCCGACCTCAGGCTCATGGTCCCGCTGGCCGAGCTGGTCGCAAAGGAGACGGGAGAGCAGATCGCGGGCTCGGTGCTCCAATTGCTCGACGGGCTCCGCCAGCAGCTCGGCGAGGAGCTCGACCTTCGCAACGAGGCGAGGGCGCTCGCGCACTTCCGAGTCCTGTTCTCCGAGTCCCATCTCGACCGCATCGTGGTGCCCGAGCCGTACCCGGAGTTCTCCGGTCAGAACGTGCTCACGATGGAGCTGCTGCACGGCGTGGCGATCGACGACCTCGCCGCCGCGGCGGCGAGGGCACAGGACCCTGTGCCGCTCGTCGAGCAGGTCGTGCGGGCGTTCTTCACCACGACGGTCCGGTGGGGCGCGTTCCACGGCGACCTCCACGCCGGCAACATGCTCCTGCTCGAGGACGGTCGCCTCGGCATCATCGACTGGGGCATCGTCGGGCGGCTCGACCGCGAGACCCACCGCTTCGTCCTCCGCCTCCTCGACGCCGCGCTCGGCGACCAGGCAGCGTGGCCCGACATCACGGCGCACCTCACCCGCGTCTACGGACGTGCGATCCAGGTCGGGCTCGGGATGTCCGACGAGGCCCTGACGAC
>JAKATJ010000012.1 GCA_021828005.1 Actinomycetes bacterium
TCGCGGCCCTTGTCGAGCCGGAGCCGGACCTGCGCCGCCGGGTCGCCGCGGGCGACCAGCCGCGCCTGCTGGACCTCCGCGGACGGCGGCAGGAGGAGCACCACCACCGCGTCCGGGCACCTCGCCACGACCTGTTCGGCGCCCTGGAGGTCGATCTCGAGGAGCACGTCGGCGCCGGACGGGGGGTCCGGCGTCGGCGTCCCGTAGAGGTTGCCGAGGTACTCGGCCCACTCGAAGAACCCGCCCTCTGCGATCCGGCTGCGGAATTGCTCCGGCGTCACCCACACGTAGGCGTCCTCGGCCTCGCCTGGACGCCGCGGTCGCGTCGTCCAGGATCGGCTCAGCCACAGATCGGGCACCCGCGCCCTGAGCGCGGCCGCGACGGTGCCCTTGCCTGCACCGCCGGGGCCGATCAGGACGAACGTCGTCAGCGCGAGGCGGTCTGCTCGAGGAGCTCGGCCCGCTGCTTCGCCCCCAGGCCCTGAAGCCGGCGGCTCTCGGCGATCCCGACGGTGACCATGAGCCGGCGCGCCTTCACCTTGCCGAGCCCGGGAAGGGACTCGAGCACGGAAACCACCTTCATCTTCCCGACGGTCTCGTCGGACTCCGCCTGGTCCAGGAGCTGGGCAAGGGTGAGGGAGCCCATCTTCAGCCTCTCCTTCACCTCCGCCCGCTCCCGTCGCACCTTGGCGGCTTTCTCCAGCGCGGCTTGGCGCTGCTCGGCGGTGAGTGCGGGGGGTTGCGGCATGTGCCGACTGTAGCCTCCCTGATCAGGGCAGGGCGGCAGCGAGCTCGTCTCGCAGGCGCGAAGCCGCCGCCCGCAGCCCGTTCCGCCCCTCCGACAAGAGCGTCCGTGACGCCGACGGGAGGACCGTGCCCGGTGCGCAGCGCGCGAACCGGCGTGCCACGTCGGCCACGGTGGCCCCCTGCGCGCCCAGCCCCGGCGCCAGCACCACCCCGGCGAGGTCGCTGAGCCCTTCGGGCGGGGTCCTTCCCGTCGCGCTGACGACCACCCCGACCGAGCCGAGACCGCCCGCCCGGCCGACCTCCTCGGAGTTCCAGCGGCTGATCGAACGCACCATCGACTCCTCGACCGTGGCGCCCTCGCGGAGCACCGCCTCCTGGAGCTCACGACCCTCGGGGTTCGAGCTCGTCACGACGACGACGAGCCCCCGCCCCGTCGCACGTGCGGCGACGACCATCGGGAAGAGCGCGCCGATGCCGACGTAGGGCGTGGCGGTGACCGCGTCCGCGGCGAGGGGACCGCGGAACCACGCGTCCGCGTACGCCTCGGTGGTGCTGCCGATGTCCCCACGCTTGGCGTCCGCGACGACGAGCATCCCAGCGCCGCGTGCTGCGGCGACGAGCTGCTCGAACGCCGAGATGCCTCGTGCCCCGTGCCGCTCGAAGAACGCGACCTGTGGCTTCAGCGCTGCGACGACGCCATCGAGCTCGCGGACGCACGCCTCCCCGAACGAGAGGAGCCCATCGGCGTCGTCGGGGAGCCCGAAGACGTCGAGGAGCGCCGGGGAGGGGTCGATGCCGACGCAGAGCGGGCCGAGCGCGCGGATCGCGGCCCGGACGCGCTCGCCGAAGGTGGCGGTGCCGGGCACGGCGGGTGCGTGGTCAGCCGAGGGCGGCACCGCTCAGCTCCTCTGCCGTCGTCTTGCGCCGCGCGCACCAGCGCGCCAGCTCCTCTTGCACTCGCCACGGCGCGCGCGGGTCCGCGAACGTCGCGGTGCCGACCTGGACGGCGTTCGCCCCCGCCATGAGCAGCTCCGCCGCGTCCGCTCCCGACGTGACCCCGCCCACGCCCACGATCGGCGCATCGGGGAACGCACGCCGGCAGTCGTGGACGGCACGGACGGCGATGGGGTGCAGCGCCGGCCCCGACAACCCGCCGGCGAACGGCGCGCGGCCGTCGTCGACGTCCACCCACATCGCCGGCATCGTGTTCACGAGCGTGAGACCGGACGCGCCCGCCTCGAGCGCCGCCGCTGCGATCACGCAGATGTCCGGCACCGCCGGGCTGAGCTTCGCCCACACCGGGACCCCGCTGCGCCCGAGCACGCCGGCCGCCGCGGCGACCGCCTCGGCGGTCCCCTCGGGGGAATGGGCGAACAGGTGACCAGAGAGGTTCGGGCAGCTCACGTTCACCTCGACGGCGACGACCCCGGGCGTGACCTCCCCGCCACCGGCCAGGAGCGCCGCCGCTGCGGCGGCGAACTCCGCGGCCGTGCCGCCCCAGACGCTCGCGACCACCGCCGCGCCGTGGGCGAGCAGGCCGGGGAGGTCCCGCGCGCGCCAGGCCGCGACACCGGGGCCCTGGAGCCCGACACGGTTCAGCATCGAGCCGCCCGCGGCGCCGTGGACACGCATGCCGTCGTTCCCCGGCCAGGGGTGCGCCGCCAGTGACTTCACCACGACCGCCCCGAGGTCGGCGAGCGGGCCGTAGGCGGCGAGCTCGGCCCCGTGGCCCGACGTCCCCGACGCGGTCATCACGGCGGAGCGGAGCCGCAGCCCGCCGACCCTCGTCGCGAGCGCGCGCCGCTCAACGACTGTCTGGCGCATCGTGGAGCTCCTGGAGGCTGCGGACGACGAGCGGGTGGACGGCGGCCTCCGCCATGCCCGCGGCCGCCGCCTTCGCGGCCGAGAGCGTCGTGATGCACGGGACGTGGTGCGCGAGCGCCGCCGCGCGGATGTGGATGCCGTCGTCGCGCGAACCGCGGCCCCGCGGCGTGTTCACGACCATCTGCACCTCGCCGCTCGCGATCAGGCTCACCGCGTCGGCCGCCATCCCCTCCTCCCCCACCTTGGCCACCAGCGTCTCGACGGTCACGCCGCGATCGCGCAGGTACCCGGCCGTCCCGAGCGTGGCGGCGATCGAGAAGCCGAGGTCGGCGAGCCCGCGTGCGACCGCCAGCCCGGCCGGCTTGTCGCGGTCCGCGAGCGAGAGGAACACCGTCCCCGACGCCGGGAGCCCGGTTCCCGCGGCGGCCTGGCTCTTGGCGAACGCGAGGCCGAACGTCGCGTCGACGCCCATCACCTCGCCGGTCGAGCGCATCTCCGGCCCGAGCAGGGTGTCGACGCCGGGGAAGCGGTCGAAGGGCAGCACCGCCTCCTTCACGCTCACGTGGCCGGGGCTCGGCACCGTGCCCGAGGCATGCAGCAGGCCCTCGCCGCGCAGCGCCTCGAGCGAGGCTCCGACCATCACCCGGGCGGCGATCATCGCGACGGGGACACCGGTGGCCTTGGCGACGAACGGCACGGTCCGGCTCGCGCGGGGGTTCGCCTCGAGGACGTGGACGACGCCGTCTTTCACCGCGTACTGCACGTTGAGCAGGCCCTCCACTGCCAGCGCGTCGGCGAGCGCGCGCGTGTGGCCATCGAGCGTAGCGAGCACGTCCGCTGAGAGCGTCTGGGGCGGCAGCGCACAGGCGGAGTCGCCCGAGTGGACACCCGCCTGCTCGACGTGCTCCATCACGCCGCACACGAGCACCTCGCCCGTGTGGTCGCGGATCGCGTCGACGTCGACCTCCACCGCGTCCTCCAGGAAACGGTCCACGAGCACTGGCCGCTCCGAGGTGACGCCGCCCTCCCGCTCGAGCCGAAGACCTGCCATCACCCGCCGCAGCTCCACGTCGTCGAAGACGATCTCCATCGCCCTCCCGCCGAGCACGTAGCTCGGGCGCACGAGCACCGGGTACCCCACCCGACGAGCGACCACGAGCGCCTCCTCGACGCTCGCAGCCGCGCCGCCGGGAGGCTGCGGGATCCCGAGCTCCTCGCACAGCGCGTTCCAGCGGCGGCGGTCCTCTGCCCGGTCGATCGACGCGGGGCTCGTCCCGAGCACCAGATCGGCGGGGAGCGAATGGGCCAGCTTCAACGGGGTCTGGCCGCCCAGCGAGACGACGACCCCGGCGACGCGACCTCCTGCCCGGCTCTCCGCGTCCAGCACGTTCGCCACGTCCTCGGCGGTGAGGGGCTCGAAGTAGAGGCGGTCGGAGGTGTCGTAGTCGGTCGAGACGGTCTCGGGGTTGCAGTTGACCATGACCGTCTCGTACCCGGCGGCGCGGAGCGCGAGCGAGGCGTGCACGCAGCAGTAGTCGAACTCGATCCCCTGGCCGATGCGGTTCGGTCCCGAGCCGAGGATGACGACCCGGTCGCGCCCGGAGGGGCGGATCTCGTCCTCGTCCTCGTAGGTCGAGTAGTGGTACGGCGTGAACGCCTCGAACTCCGCGCCGCACGTGTCGACGGTCTTGTACGTCGCGCGCACCCCCGCTGAGAGCCGCGCCCCACGCACCTCGGCCTCCGAGGAGGAGAGGAGATAGCCGAGCTGGGCGTCCGAGAACCCGAGCCGCTTCAGCCGGTGCCACCATCGGCGGTCGAGGGCGCCGAGGGCGTCGTGCTCACCGAGGTCGCGCTCTTCGGCCAGCTCCCGCCGTGCCTCGGCGAGGCGGGCGATCTGCCGAAGGAACCACGGGTCGATCCCGCTCGCCCCGGCCACCACCTCGACGCCGAGGCCGCGCCGCAGCGCGCACTCCACCTCGAAGATCCTCTCGGGCGTCGCGACGGCGATCCGCTCCAGCAGCTCGGCGTCCCCGAGCGCGTCCAGGTCGACCTCCGCTGGGTCCGCGTTCAGCCCTGCCCGGCCCTGCTCGAGCGAGCGGACGGCCTTCTGCAGCGACTCGCAGAAGGTGCGCCCGATCGCCATCACCTCGCCGACCGACTGCATGCGGGTGCCAAGCCTCCCCTCCGTGCCGGGGAGCTTCTCGAACGCCCACCGGGGGATCTTCACCACCACGTAGTCGATCGTGGGCTCGAAGCTCGCCGGGGTCGCCCTCGTGACGTCGTTGCGGACCTCGTCGAGCGTGTAGCCCACCGCGAGCCGCGCGGCGATCTTGGCGACGGGGAACCCCGTCGCCTTCGACGCCAGCGCGGAGGACCTGGACACCCTCGGGTTCATCTCGATGATGAGGCGCCGGCCCGTCGCGGGATCGACGGCGAACTGCACGTTCGAGCCGCCCGTCTCCACCCCCACCCGCCGGATGCACGCGAACGCGTCGTCCCGCATCGCCTGGTACTCGACGTCGGTCAGCGTCTGGGCGGGCGCGACGGTGATCGAGTCCCCGGTGTGGACCCCCATCGGGTCCAGGTTCTCGATCGAGCAGACGACGACGCAATTGTCCGCCCGGTCGCGCATGACCTCGAGCTCGTACTCCTTCCACCCCGCCACGGACCGCTCGACGAGGATCTCGCCGACGGGGCTCGCGTCGAGGCCGTCGGCCGCGAGCCCGACCAGCTCCTCGCGGCCCGGCGCGATCCCCGTGCCCTTCCCGCCCAGGATGAAGCTCGGGCGGACCATCACGGGGTAGCCCACCTCCGCGGCGATCGAGAGCGCCTCGTCGAGCGAGTGGGCGAAGCCGCTCGCGGGGACCTCGAGCCCGATCTCGGTCATCGCGCGGCGGAACAGCTCACGGTCCTCGGCGGTGCGGATCGCCTCTGGACGCGCGCCGATCACCTCGACCCCGTCGAGGGCGCCGCGGTCGAGCAGCGCCATGGTGAGGTTCAGCGCGGTCTGGCCGCCGAGCGTCGGCAGCAACGCGTCGGGGCGCTCCTTGGCGATGATCGCCTCCAGCACCTCGGGGTCGAGCGGCTCCACGTAGGTCCGGTCGGCGAGCTCCGGGTCCGTCATGATGGTGGCCGGGTTCGAGTTGGCGAGCACCACGCGGTATCCCTCGTCGCGGAGCACCCGGCAGGCCTGGCTCCCCGAGTAGTCGAACTCGCAGGCCTGGCCGATGACGATCGGCCCGGAGCCGATGACGAGCACCGAGGAGATGTCGTCGCGCCGCGGCACGTCTCGCTCCCTTCCGTCCGTCTCGAACCGCGCTAGCCGAGCATCTCGGCGAACGCGCGGAACAGGTACCTGGCGTCGTGCGGTCCGGGGCCCGCCTCTGGGTGGTACTGGACGGAGAACGCGCTCGCCCCTGCGAGGCGCACGCCCTCGACGACCCCGTCGTTCAGGTTCACGTGCGTCACCTCGGCGCCGGGGACGTCGGTCACCGCGTAGTTGTGGTTCTGGCTCGTGATCTCGACGGCCCCGTCGGCCAGCCGCTGCACGGGATGGTTGGTCCCGTGGTGGCCGAACAACAGCTTGTACGTCGAGCCGCCGAGCGCTGCGCAGAGGAGCTGGTGGCCGAGGCAGATCCCGAAGATGGGCACCTTGCCGACCAGGTCGGCGATCGCCGACGTCGGCCCGGGGAGCGCGCCCGGGTCGCCGGGGCCGTTCGACAGGAGCACGCCGTCGGGCTCCATGGCCAAGACGTCGGAAGCCGGCGTCGACGCGGGGACCACCGTCACCGTCCCCATCCGTTCGAGCTGCCGGAGCATCGTCTGCTTCACGCCGAAGTCGTACGCGACGACCCGGCGCGGTCCGCTCCCGCGTACGTACGGGGCAGGCGTGGTCACGTCCGACACGAGGTCGCGGCCGTCGGTCGGAAGCGCCTGCGCGGCCGCCTCGCGCAGCGCCGTTTCGCCGGCCGTCCCGAAGGCGCAGGGCATGGCGCCCTTGTCGCGCAGGTGGCGCGTCAAGCGGCGCGTGTCGACGCCGCTCACCGCGGGGACGCCCCGGCGCCGAAGCCAGCAGTCGAGGCCTTCCCTCGCGCGCCAGCTCGAGGGCTCCGGCGTGAGGTCGCGGACGACGACGCCGAGGCAGTGGACCCGGCCCGACTCGTCGTCCTCGCCGTTGGTGCCGTAGTTCCCGATGTGCGGGTACGTGAAGGCAACCACCTGGCCGGCGTACGACGGGTCGGTGAGCACCTCTTGATAACCGCAGAGCGCAGTGTTGAAGACGAGCTCGCCCGTCGCAACCGGTGCCGGCGCGCCGGCGGCCTCGCCCTCGAACACCTCGCCGTCGGCGAGCACGAGCAGCGCAGCAGCACGCGGGCCACCGCTCACCGCTGCGCCTCCGCGTCGACGACGACCGCCTCGCCTGCCGCGATCGTGTGGCGGTTCCTGCCCGTGAACGTCCACCCCGAAAAGGGGGTGTTCCGGCTCCGGCTCGAAAGCCGCGCCGGGTCGACCGTCCAGGTGGCCGCGGGGTCGATCACGCAGAGGTTGGCGGCGGCGCCCTCCACCACCGGGCCGCCCTGGCGCGGGGCCAGGCCGGCGATCTGCGCGGGCCGCCAGCTCATGCAGGCGAGCGCGAGCTCGAGGCCGAGGAACGAGAGCGCGACCGACAGCGCCGTCTCCAGCCCGAGCATGCCGGGAGGCGCCTCGTCGAAGGGAAGGTCCTTCGCCTCGGGGGCGTGCGGGGCGTGGTCGGTCGCGATCGCGTCGACCACCCCGTCACAGAGCCCGTCACGAAGGCGCTCCACGTCCTCTCGGCTGCGTAGCGGCGGGCTCACCTTGAACATGGGGTCGTACCCGGCGCACGCGGCGTCCGTCAGCACGAGGTGGTGCGGGGTCACCTCGGAGGTGACGCACAGCCCCTCGGCCTTGGCCCGCCGGACCAGCTCGACAGAGCCCGCGGTCGACAGGTGGAGGAGGTGGAGCCGGGCACCCGTGAGACGCGCGAGCGCGATGTCGCGGCCGACCATCGTCTCCTCGGCCGCCGCCGGAGCCCCCGGCAGACCGAGCCGGCTCGACCACGCCCCCTCGTGCATGGCGCCACCCGCCGCCAGGGCGGCGTCCTCGCAGTGCTGGGCGAGGGTCACGCCGAGCCCGCGCGCGTAGTCGAGCGCCCGGCGCATCAGCGCGCCGTCCTGGACGCCCGCGCCGTCGTCGGTGAAGATCCGGACACCGAGCGCGGCGAGCTCGCCCATGGGCGCCAGCCGCTCCCCCTCCCTGCCGACCGTGATCGCTCCTGCGACCGCCACCTCGACGGGCGCGCGTGCCCCGAGCGCGAGCACCTCGGTCGCGACCGCGGCGCAGTCGACCGGCGGCTCGGTGTTCGGCATGGCGACCACCGCCGTGTACCCGCCGAGCGCCGCCGACCGGGCGCCCGTCTCCACGGTCTCGGCCTCCTCCCCCCCGGGTTCGCGCAGGTGGGCGTGGAGGTCCACGAGGCCCGGCGCCACCACGCACCCGCCTGCGTCAAGCACCAGCGCGCGGCTCGGCGCGTCACGCGCGGCGTCGGGCCCCACGGCACGGACGACCCCGTCGGCGACCACCACGTCGGCCCGGCGGCGGCCGACCGCGTCCAGGACCTCGCCGCCTCGCAGCACGAGCGGCCGGCTCACATCGCACCGCCGAGCAACAAGAAGAGGACGGCCATCCGGACCGCGACCCCGTTGGTCACCTGGCGCGTGACCACCGCCTGGGGAAGGTCGGCGACGTCGCTCGCGATCTCGACGCCGCGGATCATGGGACCTGGGTGGGTGACGACCGCGTCGGGGTCCAGGAGCCGAGCCCGCCGAGCGGTCAAGCCGAAGCGGGCCGTGTACTCGCGCAGCGTCGGGACGAACATGCCGGCGCCGCGTTCGGCCTGCAGCCTGAGCAGGGACACGACGTCGGCCTTCGGCAGCGCCGCGTCGAGGTCGTCGGTCACCTCGACCGGCCATCCCTCGAGGGAAGCTGGCAGCAGGCTCCCCGGCGCGACGAGGGTCACCGACGCGCCGAGCGCGTCGTAGGCGAGGACCTGAGACCGGGCCACCCGGCTGTGGAGGACGTCTCCGACCACGAGGACCCTCAGCCCCTCGATCTCGCCGCGTACCTGGCGCACCGTGAAGCAGTCCAGCAACGCCTGGGTCGGGTGCTCGTGCCACCCGTCGCCCCCGTTCACCACCTTGCAGCGCCGCACCCACCTGCTCACCTGCACGGGCACGCCCGCCGACGGGTGCCGGACGACGAGCGCGTCCATGCCCATCGCCTCGATGGTCTCGACGGTGTCGCGGACCGACTCGCCCTTCTTCACCGAGGAGGCGCCGACCGAGAACGAGAGCACGTCGGCGGACAGGCGCTTGGCCGCCGTCTCGAAGGAGAGGCGGGTGCGGGTCGAGTCCTCGAAGAACAGCGTCGCGATCGCCTTGCCGCGCAGCGTCGGGACCTTCCGTATCGGGCGCGTCCCGACTTCGGCGAAGGCCTCCGCGACGCGCAGGACCTCCTCGATCCCGTCGCGCCCGAGGTCCGACACCGAGAGCAGGTGTGTCACTGCAGGGTCCCGATCGTCACGCCGTCCTCGGAGACGTCCACCATCTCGTCCCGCCGGGTCGGGAGGTTCTTCCCGACGTAGTCCGGCCTGATCGGAAGCTCTCGATGGCCGCGGTCGACCATCACCGCCAGCTGCACCGTGCGCGCCCGCCCGAAGTCGCTCAGCGCGTGGAGCGCGGCCCGCACGGTGCGCCCGGTGAACAGCACGTCGTCGACCAGCACCACGGCCTTGCCTGTGAGCTCGCAGGGGATCTCGGTCACCGCCTCGGGCAGCACGGGCCGGAGCCCGATGTCGTCGCGGTAGAAGGCGACGTCGAGGGTCCCCATCAAGACGTCTGCGCCCTCGGCTTGCCGCAGCGCCTCGGCGATGCCACGAGCCAGCGGCACGCCGCCGGTCTGCAAGCCGACGAGCACGACGCCGTCGAGGCCGCCGTTGCGCTCGGCGATCTCGTGCGCCATCCGGACGAGCGCGCGGTGGAGGTCCGCTGCGGAGAGGACCTGGGTCCGTGGCACGAAGATGCGGCCGCGGTTACTGCGCTTGCGCTCGGCCAACGGTCCTCCTGTCCGTACGGGCCTCACAGGACCCGCTTCACGGTCGAAGGGGAACCTTACCCCGCGGGTGCCCCCGTCAGCGCACCTGCGCCGCGACCGTGCGCAAGATGCCGTTCACGAAGGCGCCGGACTCCTCGGTCGAGTAGGTCTTGGCGAGCTCGACCGCTTCATCGAGCACGACGGCCGTCGGGGGCCCGTCCTGGTCGAGCAGCTCGGCGACGGCCATCCGCAGGACCAGACGATCGACGACGGCCATCCGTTCGAGCGGCCATCCGATCGAGGCGGCCGCGATGAGCGCGTCGGCGCGGACCCGGTGGCGCTCCGCGGCGGCGACGAGGTCGGCCGCGAAGCGGTCGGGCGGGACCGCCAGCGCGGCCACGACCGCGGTCGGCGCCTCCCTCTTGAGCTCCGCCTCGTAGAGCAGCCCGAGCGCGCGTTCGCGCGACTGGTGCCTCGTGGGCTCGTCGGTCGGCACGTTCGCTCGGGGCTCGTCGCTCTGGATCGGGCTCGTCGGTGGGCGTAGAGCGCCCGCCGGGCCCGCTCAGGCCCGTGCCAGGTACTCGCCGGACCGGGTGTCGACCCGGATCGACTCCCCCGGGTTGACGAACAGCGGCACCTGCACCACGAGGCCCGTCTCGACGGTCGCTGGCTTGCGGGCGCCCGAGACCCGGTCCCCCTGGATGCCCGGCTCCGTGTCGGTCACGGTCAGCTCCACTGCTGCGGGAAGGTCGATCCCGACGATGTCGCTCCCGTGCATCTGGAGGTAGACGGCGTTCCCCTCCCTCAGGTAGCTGGCGGCGTCGCCGAGCGTCGCCCGGGTGACCTGGATCTGCTCATAGCTCGTCGAGTCCATGAAGACGTACTCGTCGCCGTCGCGGTAGAGGAACTGCATCTCGTGCTTGTCGATGATGGCCTGCTCGAGCTTCTCGTCGGCACGATAGGTCTTCTCGAGCACCGCGCCCGTTCGCACGTTCTTCAGCTTGGTGCGGACGAACGCTCCGCCCTTGCCGGGCTTCACGTGCTGGAACTCGACGACGGTGAAGAGACCTTCGGGGAGATCGAGCGTCATGCCGTTCTTCAGGTCGTTCGTGGAGACGGGCATCGGGTCCTCTCGGCGCTCCTGTGCTCTTGGCTGCTCTGTCCTGCTCCGGTCGCGTTCGGGCGGTCGCCTGCCCGCGTCCTCACGCCGCGGCAGTCTTGGTGAAGTTCGTGAGGGCTCGGCTTCCCGTCTCGACCACCACCAGGGTGTCCTCGATCCGGACGCCGCCGGTCCCCGGGAGGTACACCCCCGGCTCCACCGTGACGATCATGCCGGCGGCCAGGGTAGCAGTGCCGAGCGCGTTCACCGTCGGCGCCTCGTGGATGTCGAGCCCCACACCGTGGCCGGTGCCGTGCTCGAACCGCTCCGCCCAGCCAGCCGCCGCGATCACGTCGCGGCAGATCGCGTCGACCTTGCTGCAGGCCACGCCCGGAGCCACGGCCGCCACGCCGAGCGCCTGGGCGTCGGCCACGACGTCGAACACCTTGGCCAGCTCGCCCTCGGGCTCGCCCCCCACGCAGAACGTCCGGGTCATGTCCGACCGGTAGCCGTCGAAGGTCGCGCCGAAGTCGATCACGACGGGCTCCCCCCGCCCGATCCTGCGGTCCGTCGGGCGGTGGTGCGGCTTCGCGGAATTCGGCCCGGCCGCGACGATGGTCTCGAAGGCGACGCTCTCGGCGCCCCCTCGGCACATGGCGGCGTCGAGCTCCAACGCGAGCTCCGACTCCGTCACCCCGCTCGACACCATGGCGAGCACGTCTGCGAGCGCGGCGTCGGCGATCGCGGCGGCGCGCGCCACGCGGTCGACCTCACCGGCGTCCTTGATCTCGCGAAGCGCCTCGACCTGCCCGATCGTCGGGAGGACCTCGCCCACGAGCTCTCTCCACTGCCGGCTGTCGTTCCAGCTCACGTGGTCCGCCTCCAGGCCGACGTGCGCCGCGGCGGAGACGAACGCCCGCACCGCCTCCCGCTGGGCGCCCAGCGCCCCGACGGCGATCTCGACGGGGGCACCAGCCGCCGCCACCTGCTCGGCCGATTGCGTACGGTACCGACCGTCGGTGGTGAGCAGCGCGCCGCCCGCGCTGACCGCGAGCAGGCCGGCGGAGCCGGTGAAGCCCGTCAGGTAGCGGACGTTCGAAAGGTTCGTGACGACGAGCGCGTCCACACCCGCGTCGTCGAAGCGCGCCCGGAGCCGGTCGAGCCTGCCCGCGACGTCGAGGGGGATCATGGTCGTGGCTCCTCGTCTTTCCGGAGGTCTTCGCGTGCGGGCGCGGGTGCCGGGGGGGCATCGCCTCGCACGTGCGCGCGCGCCCCGCAGATCCGCACCGCGGCTTCGACGGCGAGCTCGTAGCCGAGCCCGCCCATGCCGGCGACCAGCCCGTCTGCGGCGGGAGCGACCACCGAGGTGTGCCGGAACGGCTCCCGGGCGGCGGGGTTCGACAGGTGGAGCTCGACGACCACCCCATCGTAGGCACGGAGCGCGTCGTGGAGCGACCAGCTCGTGTGCGTGAGCGCGCCGGCGTTCACCACCACCGCGTCGGCCCGCCCTCGTGCCGCGTGCACGGCGTCGACGAGCGCACCCTCGTCGTTGGTCTGGAAGTGGTCGAGCGTCCATCCGTGGGACGCCGCCACGGCCGCGGCGCGCCGCACGTGCGAGGCGAGCGCATCGGTGCCGTACACCCCCGGCTCGCGGCGACCGAGCAGGTCCAGGTTCGGGCCCGATAGCAGCGTCACGTGCATGCGAGCTCCTCCAGGGCGGCGAGCACGGCCTCCGGCGCGACCTCGCGCACGAGCTCGACGCCGCGAGGGCCGTCGAGGACGAACGCCAGGTCGTGCGCAGCCTTCTTGTCCCGTGCCATGTACGAGAGGAGCCTCTCCTTGTCGACGCCCGCGAGGCCGGAGGGGAACCGGCCGGACAGGCCGAAGCGTGCCAGCACCTCGCGGTGGAACGCCACCCGATCGTCTTCGATGCGACCGAGACGCCGGGCGAGCAGCGCAGCGTAGACGAGCCCGACGGCCACCGCCTCCCCGTGGCGGAGGTCGCCGCCCACCTCCAGGCAGGCGGCCTCGAGCGCGTGGGCGAGGGTGTGGCCGTAGTTCAAGAGGACCCGCTCCCCCGTGTCGCGCTCGTCTGCCGAGACCACCGCCGCCTTGCGGGCGACGCAGCGGGCGACCTGGACCTCGAGCCCGAGCAGCGGGAGGTCGGGCTCCCCCAAGAACGCGTACTTCGCCATCTCGCCGCGTCCCGACGCCCACTCGCGCGCGGGCATGGTCTCGAGCAGCGCGGTGTCGCAGATGACCCCGGAAGGCTGCCAGAAGGCTCCCACGAGGTTCTTTCCCTCGGGCAGGTCGACCCCGGTCTTCCCGCCGATCGCCGCGTCGACCTGGCAGAGCAGCGACGTCGCGACGGTGCAGTACGGCGTGCCGCGGTGGTAGCAGGCCGCCACGAACCCTGCGAGGTCGCTCACGACGCCGCCGCCGACGGCCACGACCGCGTCGCTCCTCGCGAGGCCCGCGCGTGAGAACGCCCGGCAGAGCGCCCCCACGTTGGCCAGCGTCTTCGCGCGCTCCCCCGCCTCCACCGTGTGGACGGTGAACGGGATGCCGGGGTCGATCCCCGCGAACCACGGCGCGGCGGCAACCGCCTCGTCGGTGACGACCGCTACCTGCCGGGCGGCCGGGACCCGCCGGGCGAGCAGACCGGCCAGCTCGCCGGACGCACCCTTTCCGACGAGGACGTCGTAGCCGAACGCGCGCAGCGCAACAGGCACGGTCGTCACGTTCGACGCGCTCATGCGCGCGCCCGCGCCTCGGGCACCCGCCGCTGCACCTCGTCGGCCACGCCGGCAGGGTCGAGGTCGTCCACGTCGACGACCACGTCGGCGACCTCCTGGTAGAGACTGCGTCGCTCCCGGTCCAGGCGGACGAGTGCGCCCTCGGCGTCGGAGAAGAGGAGGGGGCGGTGGTCGTCCGCTCCCGCGCCGTCGCGGGCCGGCGCGGCCATGTCCGCGCGCACGCGCCGGAGCAGCGTCTCGGGCCTCGCCCGAAGCCACACCACGGTGCCGGCCCGCCGGAGGAGCGTCCGGTTCGCCGGGTCGAGCACCGCGCCGCCGGCGACCGAGACGACCGCGGGCTCGTCGTCCTCCAGCGCGGCGGCGAGCGCCCTGCTCTCCAGGGGGCGGAACGCCTGCTCGCCACCGGCCTCGAAGAGCTCCTTCACGGTGCGCCCGGTCAGCGCTTGGACCTCGTCGTCCGAGTCGACGTAGCGCCAGCCGAGGCGACGAGCGAACAGCTCGCCCACCGTCGTCTTGCCGGCGCCCATCATCCCGACGAGGAGCACGCGGCGCGGCGTCGTCATGCGCGCACGGGCGGCGACAGCGTCTCGCCGAGGGCGCCGAGGTAACCGTCTCGGTTCCTCACCACCTCTGCGACCGAGTCCCCGCCAAACTTCCTCAGCGCCTCGTCCGCGAGCACGAGCGCCACCATCGTCTCGGCCACGACGCCCATCGCGGGCACCGAGGTGACGTCCGTGCGCTCCTTGAAGCTCACGGCCGGGCTGTTCGTGGCCACGTCCACCGTCTCGATGACGGGCCGGCCCAGGGTCGCCAGGGGCTTCATCGCCGCGCGGGCGACCAGGAGCCCGCCGATCGAGATGCCGCCCTCGATCCCGCCCGCGCGCGCCGTGTCACGGACGTACCCGCCTGACGCGGCAGCGGCAGCGTCGACGCGGATGGCGTCGTGGGCCGCGGACCCGCGGCGCGCTGCCACCTCCCACCCGTCGCCGATCTCCACGGCCTTCACCGCCGGGATGCTCACCAGGGCCTGCGCGAGGAGGCCGTCGAGCCGCCGGTCCCAGTGCACGTGGCTCCCGAGCCCGACGGGGACGCCGTAGGCGAGCACCTCGGCCACCCCGCCCAAGGAATCGCCCTCCTTCGCAGCGGCCTTCACCGCGGCCACCATCCGCTCCTCGGCTTCGGGGTCGGCCGTCCGCACGGGTGAGGCGTCGATCCGCTCCAGGTCCCCGGGCCCGGGCCGCGTCTCTTCGCTCGCGCGTTCGGGGCCGAGCTGGACGACGTGGCTCAGCACGTGCATCCCGAGCCGGGCGAGCAGCAGCTTGGCGAGCGCGCCGGCCGCCACCCGCGCGACCGTCTCCCGGGCGGACGCGCGCTCGAGCACGTCGCGTGCGTCGTCGAAGCCGTACTTCTGCATGCCCGCGAGGTCCGCGTGGCCAGGTCGGGGCCGGGTCAGCACCGTCGAGGGCGCGCCCGGTGCGGGCGACATCTCCTCGGTCCACTTCCGCTCCCACTCGGAGTTCCCGATCTCGATCGCGACCGGCGACCCCAGGGTCCGCCCGTGGCGCACGCCGCCCAAGATGGTGAGCTCGTCCGCCTCGAAGCGCATCCTCGGCCCCCGGCCGAAGCCGAGACGACGCCGGCGCAGCTCCGCGCCCACGTCGTCGGCCGTCACCCGCAGCCCGGCGGGCAGGCCCTCGACCACGACGACGAGCGCCTTTCCGTGCGACTCGCCGGCCGTCAGGTACCGCAGCATCCCCCCACGCTACCGAGCGCCGGGCGAACGGGGAGCCGGCGCCCCCCGTTCGCGGCGTGAGCCGCCCGCCCCCGAGCGCGGCGCGCGGCCTAGCGGGCGTGGAGCCAGAGGCCGCCCAGCCAGGCGCCCCACAGGACGCCGAACATCGTGCCGAGCGCGAGCGCGGGCGCGAACGGGAAGCGGCGGCGGCCGCGGGTGGACAGGACCGCGATGCCGAACAGCGCGCCAGCCACGAACGCCGCGAGGAACCCGAGGTAGAGGGCAGCGAACCCGAGCCATCCGAGCGCGCCGCCGCACAACCCGGCGAGCCGCACGTCCCCGAAGCCCATCGCCTTGGGGGAGATCCACCACACCACCCCGAAGAGGACGAACGCGATCGCTCCGCCTCCGAGGGCTTCGACCATCGGGCGCCACGCGTGGTCCGTCGCCGAGGCGGCCAGGAGCCCCGCTCCCACCACCGCCGCCGCGACGTAGACGATACGGCGCGGGACGAGGCCGGTGCGCAGGTCGGTGACCGAGACCACCACGAGCGCGCCGGCGAGCACGCAGTACGCAGCGAGCTGCGGGACCGCTCCGAGCCGGACCGCGCCGAGCGCGCAGGCGGCCGCGGTGACCAGGGACACGGCTCCCGTCTCGAGCGCGGCCGGCGCGCCGGCACGGACCACCGTCGCTGTCACGTCCCCCGGCGACCGGGCGCCGGCTGTCGGCGCGCCGGCCGGCGGCGGTCCGGCAACGGCCAACGCGGGACCTGCGGCGCCGTCCGCGGCGAGCTGGGGCTCGCCGGTTGCGGCCGGGCGCCGGACCTGTCGCGCGACGAGGTCGAGCAGCGGCCCGGCTGCTGCTCCGCCGACGCCGCAGACGGCCACAACCCAGGCCGTCATGGCGCGCTCAGTAGTACGGGTTGGCGCCGACCGCGTGGTCCGTCACGTCCACCACCCGGGTGATCTCGGGGACCTCCTCGCGCAGGGCGGTCTCGATTCCCTGCGACAACGTCATGCGGGACATCGCGCAGCCCTGGCAGCCGCCCGACAGCCGCAGGTACGCGACGCCGCCGCCTTCGTCGATCGCGACGAGGTCGGATCGGCCGCCGTGCGCGGCGATCGAGGGGTTGACCATCTCCTCCAGCACCGCCCTCACGCGGGTGCCGAGAGGGCCGTCGAGGCCCGCCGCCATCACGTCTTCGGGTACGCCGAGCTCGTCGGGCTCGGGCGAGTTCGGGTTCACCAGGACGAGCCCGCCCTCGCCCTCGGCATTCCACTCGAGCCGCGCGCCGCGCAGCCGGTCGACGCTCGACTTCGGAACCACGATGGTCAGCTCGTCGTCCACGACGAGGGTGTCGTCGTCCGCGGCATCCGCCCGGGCCTGGAAGTAGAGGTCGTAGACGAACTGGGCATGCTGCACGCCGCGCACCTCGAGCCACAGCGCGAGGCCGCCAGGGTCCTGCTCTTGCGCGAGCGCCTCTGCCACGACCTGGCGCGCCTCGGGCGACAGCGTGACGAGGGCGAGCTCTTCTGCGATCCGTGCCATCGCGCCATTGTACGGGGTATGGTCCGGCGCCATGGCCACCCGCCACGTCCCCGTCCACGAATGGGTGAGCTTCGAGGATCCCGACGAGGACCGGACCTGGGTGTTCGACGTGACGTTCCTCACCAGCAACTGGACCTGCATCTACGGCCGCGGCTGCCAGGGGGTCCTCACCGAGCCCGCTCCCGAACTGGTCCACGGGTGCTGCTCCTACGGGGCGCACTTCGTCGACGACGACGACGTCCGCCGCGTCGAGCGGGCGGCCGGGAAGCTGAGCGACAGACAGTGGCAGTACCGCAGCCGTGCCCTGAAGAAGGGGATCACCCGCCAGACCAGGCGGGGCGAGACCATCACCCGGCTCGTCGACGGCGCCTGCATCTTCCTCAACCGGCCGGGCTTCCCCACCGGTCCGGGGTGCGCGCTCCACCAGGCCGCGCTCGCCGGGGGGCGACGCCCGCTCGACCTGAAGCCCGAGGTGTGCTGGCAGCTGCCGCTCCGCAGGGAGGACCAGGTCGCCGATGACGGCCACGTCACCTCGACGGTCGGACAGTGGGACAGGCGCCACTGGGGGGCCGGGGGGCAGGAGTTCGCCTGGTGGTGCACCGAGTCGAAAGAGGCCTTCGTCGGGACGTCACCGGTCTACGAGCAGATGGCCGACGAGCTCGCCGAGATGACGGGCAGGAAGGTGCACCGGGCGCTTTGCGCCTACCTCGAAGACCGGGCCCGGCGCGTGCGGGTCCCGCTCCCCCACCCCGCGGTCCGCCGCAACGATCGCGAGCGGTTGCTTCCGGGGACCGACGCCGGCTGACGCTCCGGGCGGGCTCGCCGGTCGTGCGCGGCGGTCAGTCCTCGAGCGGGTCGCGCTCCCAGTCGTCGTGCGAGGGCGCGAGCGACCCGAGGATCCGGTCGTACTGGTCCTCCTCGGCGAGGCACCACGACGCGTGCACATCCTCGGGCTCGGCTCCGCACTCCGGGCACCGCTCCCCAGCGGTGGTGACTGAACGCTTGAGGCTACGCGCTTCTTCGAAGCGCCGATGGCGTCCCTTCTTCACGACCACTCCCTTGCTGCCCGTCCGCGCTCGAGACGCTTGGTCGACCGAGCCTGGGGCCATGTAGACGACCTGGCCGACACCTGCCCATCGCAATCGGTGAGCGCCCGGCCGCGCTTGCAGTGTAGTCGTTGGAACGCGCCCCACCTCGTCGCCTCCGGGGCGTGTGCGCCGGCTCCACCCCTCGTATGCTGGCCCGACGATGGATTTCGACACTGACGCGATGGTCGCGCGGTTCCGTGAACGGGCCCAGGCGGTCAAGGACCGCGGGCTCCCTCCGGTCGAGGGGCCGGAGCGCCAGAGGTTCAGGGAGCAGGCGCAGCTCGACTACATGGACTTCGCCATGATCGGCGACGCAGAGGCGACGCTCGAGGACGGGATCCTGACCCTGCGGGTCGACCTCCGCCCCCGCTGATCTCAGCCGCCGTACCTCATGGCGGTGTCCTCCATCCGCAGGAGCGGGGGCAGGTCGCCAGCGGGGCCGCCGACCGCGACGACCTCGCCCACGAAGAGCTCGTGGCTGCCGAGCAAGAGGCGGTGCCGCAGCGAGCAGTCGAGCCAGGCTGCGGCGCGCGTGAGCACGGGCGCGCCCGTCGCGCGCACCTCCACGCCCTCCCCCGCCATCGAGACGACCGCGCCGCCGTCGCGCCTTTCGATCTCGTCTTCCGAGACGGGCTTCACGAAGCGCCGAACCACTGCACGGTCCTCCCGCGCGAGCAGGCTCAACGAGAAGCCCCCGCCCGCAGCGACGAGCTCGTGAGTCACGGAGGCGGCGTCGACCGCCACCCCGACGAGCTTCGGCTCGACCGCGACCTGGAAGGCGAGGTTGGCGGTCATCAGGTTGACCCTGCCGCCCGCCGCGCTGCCCACCACGTAGAGGCCGCTCGGCATCGCCCACAGCACCCGCCGGCGGAGGCGGTCGTCGACATCCTCGGGCACGCCGCCTCCGGCACGGCCCGGCATCAGAGGATCCCTGTTGTGACCGGCAGCACGGTCGTGGTCGTCGTGGGCGGCGTCGTCCCCGTGAGGACCCGGACCCGGCGCAGCACGTCTTCGAAGAGGACCGCCGCCCGGTCCCGGTCGCGTCCGAACGCGCCGAACAGCGGGGCGCTCGCAGCCGGAGACCGGTAGCACGCCTGAGCGGCGTCGTACTCCAGGCCGTAGGCGCGCGCAAGGAGCTGGGTGACCACCGTGTCGGGTGAGGGCAGCTGGTCGTTGAATGTCTGCGAGCTGGTCGCCATCGCCGCGCACACCGTGTGCGCGGCGGTGATGCCCTTGCCCGCGGCCAGCGCCTTCTGCACGTCGTTGCCGTCGCCCTCGAGCGTGCCGATGTCCTGGCCCAGGCTCGTGCTGCCCACCCAGCTCGCGAGGCGCTGCGCCGGGCTCCCCGACGCACCGTGACCGAGGGAGACGAACGCCACGACCCCGATGGCGGCGACCACGAACGCCCCCAGCACCAGCCATCGCCTGCCAATCACCGCGCGCGGGCCGCCTCGGTCGCCGGCGCCATCTGGCTCACTCGACGACGAGCAGGTGGTACTCGCGCCTCCCCCGCCGCAGCACGAGGTAGCGGTCGTGCAGCAGGTCGCCCGGGCCGAGCACCCGATCGGGGTCGTCCACGCGCCGGTTGTTCACGTACGCGCCGCCCTGCGCGATGGCGCGGCGCGCCTCTCCCCTCGAGGCGACGAGCCCCGATGACGTCAGCGCGTCGACGACGCCCACCCCGCCGCTCAGGAGCGCCGAGCGCGCGACGCCGCTCGACGGCGCCTCGCCGACGACGTCGAGCAGCGTCCGCTCGTCGAGCGCGGCGATCTCCTCGCCGAACAGCGCGTGCGACGCGCGCTCCGCCTGCCGAGCCTCCGCCTCGCCGTGCACGAGGGTGGTCACTTCGTGCGCGAGCGCGTGCTGCGCGGCGCGGCGCTGTGGGCGCTCTGCAATCTCCTTGTCGAGCGCCTCGACCTCGTCGTGCTCCAAGAACGTGAAGTACCTGAGGTACGTGCCGACGACGGCGTCCTCGGTCTTCATGAGGTACTGGTAGAAGTGGAACGGGCTCGTGAGCGCCGGGTCGAGCCAAACGGCTGCAGAGGCCGTCTTGCCGAATTTCGTCCCGTCGGGCTTCAAGACGAGCGGCGTCGTCATCCCGTGCGCCGTCTTCCCTGACAGCTTGCGGATGAGCTCGACGCCCATGGTGATGTTGCCCCACTGGTCGCTCCCGCCGACCTGCAGCTCGCAGCCGTAGTCCTCGTGGAGGCGGAGGAAGTCGTAGGCCTGGAGGAGCATGTAGCTGAACTCGGTGTACGAGATCCCCTGGTCCGGGCGCTCGAAACGCGAGCGGACGGCTTCCTTGGCCACCATCTGGTTCACGGTGAAGTGCTTGCCGACGTCGCGGAGGAAGTCGATGACGGGCAGCTGGGAGAGCCACGCGCTGTTGTCGAGCACGAGCCCGTCGGCGAGGTCGATGAAGCGTGCGAGCTGCGGTCGGATGCCCTCGATGTGGGCTGCGAGCTGCTCGGCGGAGAGGAGCGGCCGCTCGTCGGTCTTGCCTCCCGGGTCGCCGATCATGCCGGTGCCCCCGCCGCAGAGCGCGATGGGCCGGTGGCCGGCCAGCTGGAAGCGGCGGAGCGTCGCGAGCTGGAGCAGGCTCCCGATGTGGAGGCTGGCGTTCGAAGGGTCGAAGCCGACGTACAAGGTCAACCGGTCGTCGTCGAGGCGGGACCAGAGACGGTCGTCGGTCACCTGGTGCACCACCTTGCGGAAACGGAGGTCCTCCGACAGGGTCGGCACCGGACCAGCCTGCCATATCCCGCGTTCTACCCTCTCGCCGCGAGCGCGCCCTGTCGTCGCGCGGCGCCCTACGCGGCTCCCGCGGTGTGCAGCCCGACGCCCCTCAGCGCGTCGCCGACGGCCGCATGCACCCGGCCGTGCACGGCCACGTTCTCCTGCCGGGACACCACCCGCGCCCGGACCACCGTGACGCCCTCGCCTCGGCACGCCGCCCGCACCGCCTCTCCCAGCTCTGAGAGCGTTCCCACGTCCGCGGTCCGATGTCCGAGCCCCGCTGCCGCGCGCACCACGTCGGGCGCCTGGGGCGTCGCGAAGAGCCGCTCGAACCGGGCCCTGTCGACGGCGTCCGCCTGCTCCAGGAACTCGAAGATGCCGCCACCGCCGTTGTCGACCACCACGATGGTGCAGGGCACGCGCTGCGCGTCGCACGGCGCGACGAGCGACGACAGGTCGTGGAAGAACGCGAGGTCTCCTACCAGCGCGAGCACCGGGCCCGCCGCCGCGGCCGCTGCGCCCATGGCGGTCGAGCACACGCCGTCGATGCCGTTCGCGCCGCGGTTGGCGAGCACCTTCGGGGGCGCAGGGCGCGGCCGGCAGAACCACTCGAGGTCGCGCACCGGCATCGACGAGGAGACCACGACGGTCGTGCCGGCGGGCACCTCGGCGAAGAGCCGGCGCGCGACGAGCGGCTCGCTGAAGCAGTCGCCGCCGAGGGCTGCGTCGACGGCACCCTGCGCGACGCGCTCGGCGTCCTGCCACCCTTCGAGCCAGCCGGGGGACGGCTCAGGGCGCGGGACGCGCAGCGCGGCGGCGAGCCATGCCTCGGGGTCGGCGCGGTGGACCACGGCGGCGCGGCGGTCCGCGTCGTCCCATCGCCACCACGGATCGACCGCGATCGTCGCCGCCTGGGACAGGAAGGCGGGGACCGCCTTCGACGCCCACGGCGAGCCCAGCCGGACGACCGCGTCGGGCCGGAGCGCCGCCGGCGCGTGGCGTGCGATCGCGTCGGCCGCCGCGATGACGTGGGGGTGCGGGACCCGGCACCCCGAACGCGGGTCGGCGAGCACCGGCCAGCCGAGCTGCTCGGCGAGCGCGAGCACGCCCGCGGGCGACCCGCAGCCCGCCCCGGCGAGGAGGACGCCGTTGGCGGCCGGCCAGGTCCACCCCTCGGCGGCGCCGGCGTGGACCACGACGCGGTGCGCGGCCTCGCCGGCGGGCCGTCCCTCGGGCAGCGGCCCTGGCTCGCCGGCGAGCGGCTCGCGGAACGCCAGGTTCAGGTGGACGGGGCCCGGGCCCAGAGGGCCCGAGATCGCTTCGGCCACCGCACGCGCCCCGAGAGACCGCCACGACCACGCGGCCTCCTCGACGGGGACGCCCGGGTCGGCTGCCCAGCGGAGCGCGCCAGGGTAGATGCCCCGCTGGTCGATGGTCTGAGGCGTGCCGACGCCGTGCAGCTCGGGAGGGCGGTCGGCGGTGCAGACGATCAGCGGGACGCGCCCGTGGTGGGCCTCGACGACCGCAGGGTGGAGCTCTGCCGCGGCGGTGCCGCTCGTCACGCAGACGACGACGGGACGCCCGGTCGCGCCGGCGAGCCCGAGGGCGAAGAACCCCGCCCCGCGCTCGTCCAGCCGGACGTGCAGGCGGATCGCCACGTTCCCGGCGAGCGCGAGCGCGAGCGGGGTCGAGCGCGAGCCGGGGCAGACCACGGCGTCGCGCACGCCGGCGCGAACCCACTCGTCGACGAGGGTCGCCGCGAAGGTGGCCTGGACTACGCTCACCGCACGTGCTGCACGCGGAGTCGAGCGGGTCGGGGCCGCGGCTCGTGCTCGCGCACGGGTTCACCCAGACCGCGAGGTCGTGGGGACGCTTCGCCGATCTCGTGGGCGCAGGCCGGGAGCTCGTCCGCGTCGACCTCCCCGGCCACGGGGGATCCGCCGCCGTACGGGCGAACCTCGTCGAGTGCGGCGCGCTCCTCGCGGAGGTCGCGGGAGCAGGCGGGGTGCCGTTCGACCTCCTCGGCTACTCGCTCGGCGCCCGCGTCGCCCTGCACGCCGCGCTCGGCCGCCCCGACGGGCTCGGACGCCTCGTCCTGATCGGCGCGACCGGGGGCATCGAGGACGCTCGGGCGCGCGAAGACCGGCGACGGCGCGACCTCGCCCTGGCCGCGGACGTGGAGGCGGACGCGGACGCGTTCCTCGCGCGTTGGGTGGCCCAGCCGATGTTCGCCGCGCTGGGCGACCCCGGCATGGAGCAGCGGCGCCGCAACACCCCGGCCGGCCTCGCGTCGAGCTTGCGGCTCGCGGGCACCGGAGCCCAGGACCCGTTGTGGGACCGCCTCTTCGACCTTCGAGCTCCTCTCCTCGCGCTCGCAGGCGCGGACGACGTGCGGTTCGCCCTCGCGGCGGAGCGCCTCGCCACGGCCGCGCCGGCCGCGGTCTTCTCCCTCGTCCCAGGCGCGGGTCACGCGGCGCACCTCGCCCAGCCGGAGCTGTGCGCGGGGATCGTCCGCCGCTTCCTCGACGCCGGGCGGCCGGCCCGCGCCGCGCCCTGAGGGCGACGCCCGGCGCCGGGGGCTCACAGCACGATCCCGAGCGCGAGCAGAGCACCCACCGCGAGCTGCAGCTGTCCCGTCCTTGCGAGGACCGCCAGC
This sequence comes from Actinomycetes bacterium, assembly GCA_021828005.1. Lineage (GTDB taxonomy): Bacteria > Actinomycetota > Acidimicrobiia > Acidimicrobiales > RAAP-2 > JAJYVT01. Next base: position 23,297 of record JAKATJ010000012.1, read on the forward strand.
AGCTCCCGTCCGCTCGCGCCGTCGAGCACCGCACGCGAAGGCCGCAACCCAAGGGGGAGCGCGCCCAGCGCGACGAGCGCCCAGGGGCGGACTGCCGCCGCGCCCGCGATCCCCGCCACGACCCCTGCGAGGGACCCGACGTAAAGCCACCGGGCGCGCCGGGGGCCGACGCGCACCGCGAGGGTCCGCTTCCCCGCCGCCGCGTCGCCGGCGACGTCGCGCAGGTTGTTCGCCTCCAAGAGCGCAGTCGAAAGGAGCCCGACCGGGACGCACACCCACCACAGGCCGAACGCCTGGCGCTGCACGTACGCGGAGCCCACCGTCGCGACGACGCCGAAGAAGAGGAAGACGAACGCTTCACCGAGCCCGAGGTAGCCGTAGGGCCTGGGTCCGCCCGTGTACAGCCACCCGGCGACGACGCACGCTGCGCCGACAGGGACCAGCCACCACGTGGTCGACGCGGCCAGCGCGAGACCCGCTGCGCCAGCGACCCCGAAGCACGCGAGCGCCGCTCGCCGGACCGACTCGGGCGTCGCCGACCCCGACGCGACGAGGCGCAGCGGCCCGACACGTCCTCGGTCCGTGCCGCGGACCCCGTCGGAGTAGTCGTTCGCGTAGTTCGTGCCGACCTGCAGCGCGAGCGCGACGACGAGCGCCATCCCCGCGCGCCACCAGATGACCGCGTCCGGGCCGGCGACCAGCCGTCCGCCGCCGGGTGCGCCGCTCCGCATCCACCACCCCACGGCGGTGCCCACGACGACCGGCACGGCCGCCGCCGGGAGCGTTCGAGGCCGCGCGCCGGCCACCCAGCGCGACAGCGGACCCGGGACCGCCGCGGGCGCCGTGCTCACGAGCGGCTCAGCTCTTCGTCAGGGACGGCGGGGAAATCTCGAGAAGTCGGGCGCTCGTCGCCCGACGTACGCGTCGCGCCCCTCCTGCCCCTCCTCGGTCATGTAGAACAGCATGGTCGCGTCCCCCGCGAGCTGTTGGACGCCCGCGAGGCCGTCGTCTGCGGCGTTCATGCCGGCCTTCAGCATGCGCAACGCGATCGGGCTCAGCGTGAGCATCCGACGGCACCACGCCGCGGTCTCGGGCTCGAGCTCTGCGAGCGGGACGACCGCGTTCACGAGACCCCAGTCGAGCGCCTCCTTCGCGCCGTACTGGCGGCAGAGGAACCAGACCTCCTTCGCCCGCTTGAGGCCGATCGTGCGCGCGAGCAGGCCCGCGCCGTAGCCGCCGTCGAAGCTCCCGACCTTGGGCCCCGTCTGGCCGAACCGCGCGTTGTCGGCCGCGATCGTGAGGTCGCACACCAGGTGGAGGACGTGCCCGCCACCGATCGCGTACCCGGCGACGCTCGCGACGACAGGCTTCGGGAGCCGCCGGATCTGGACCTGGAGGTCGAGCACGTTGAGCCGGCCCACGCCGCGACGCGCCAGCTCGTCGTCGCCGACGTAGCCGTCGTCCCCGCGGATCCGCTGGTCGCCGCCCGAGCAGAACGCGTCGGGCCCCTCGCCTCGCAGCACCACGACACCCACCTCGGGGTCGTCGCGGGCCAGCTCGAAGGCCTTCGACAGCTCCGACACGGTCTGCGGCCGGAAGGCGTTGCGCACCTCGGGGCGGCAGATCGTGATCCGCGCGATCCCTTCCGCCGTCTCGTAGCGGATGTCCCGCCACTCACCGGACGCTTCGAACTCCGGGAGCGGGAGCGCGCGCAGCCCGTCGAGGGGGTCGATGGGCCTGCCGGAGACGACCGTGTCCACCGCGTCCATGGCCCTCTAACCTACCGGCAGGTGCCGGAGCTCGTCGCACTCGACCTCCCCGGTGGACCCGGGTTCCTGGACGCGTTGCGAGCGGCATGGGACGTCGGCGACGCCGTCGCGCCGCTCGATGGGCGGCTTCCCCCTGCCGCCGCGCGCGCGCTCCTCCGCGCGCTCGCGCCGACGAAGGTGATCGCTCCCGACGGCGACGTCGTCACGCTCGAAGGCGGCATCCCGGTCGAAGAGGGGGACGCCGTCGTGGTCGCGACGAGCGGGTCGACCGGCAGGCCGCGCGGGGTCGTGCTCACGCACGACGCGATCGACGCGAGCGCGCGGGCGACGAGCGCACGCCTCGCCGTCGATCCCGGCCGGCACCGCTGGCTCGCGTGCCTCCCGCTCTCCCACATCGGGGGCCTGTCGGTGCTGACGCGCTCGCTCGTCACCGGGACCCCGTGCACCGTGCTCCCTGGCTTCGACGCCGACGTGGTCGAGTCCGTGGCCCGACGGGGCGACGCCACGCACACGTCGCTCGTCGCGACGGCGCTCGACCGGGTCGACCCTGCGCTCTTCGCATGCATCCTGCTCGGCGGCGCGGCACCTCCGCACGCGGTCCCCGCCAACGTCGTGACCACCTACGGGATGACCGAGACCGGCTCGGGCGTCGTCTACGACGGCGTCCCGCTCGAGGGTGTGGACGTCGCGGTGGGAACCGGGCGTGCCGGGGAGGGCCGCGCCGGAGAGGTCCTCCTCCGCGGCCCCATGCTGCTACGCGCCTATCGCGACGGGACCGACCCGAGGGTGCCCGGCCCCGACGGGCGCGGTGGGTGGCTCCCGACGGGCGACGCGGGCGCGCTGTCCGGCCACCGCCTCGTCGTCGACGGCCGGCTCACAGAGGTGATCACCACCGGCGGCGAGAAGGTGTGGCCGATCCCCGTCGAGCAGGCGATCGCCACGCTCGCCTCGGTCGCCGACGTCGCGGTGTGGAGGCGGCCGGACCCCGAGTGGGGCGAGCGGGTGGTCGCGTGGGTCGTCCCCGCGGACCCCTCAGCTCCGCCCCAGCTCGCCTCCCTCGTCGAGGCGGTGCGCGCGACGCTGCCGCCTTGGGCCGCGCCCAAGGAGCTGGTGCTCACCGACCGCCTGCCGCGCACGGCGTCGGGAAAGCTCCGGCGGGCGGGCCTCTCCTGACGGCGCCTGCCTCCGCGCAGTCGTCCACGCCCACGCCGGCTACGCGATGCCTCCGGACGGCCGGCTCGTCGCGCCGCCGTCCACGGTGAAGACGGTGCCGGTGACCCACGACGCCTCGTCGGAGACGAGGAAGAGGGCGGCCGCCGCGACGTCGTCGGGCTCGCCGATGCGGCGCATCGGGATCTGGGAGGCGACCAGCGCCTCGTGGGGCTCCCACAGCGCACGGGCGAAGCGGGTGCGGACGAGCCCGGGCGCGATCGCGTTCACCCGCACGCCGGGCGCGAGCTCGTACGCGAGCTGCCTGGTGACGTGGATCACCGCGGCCTTCGTGGCGCTGTACCAGCCGATGCCGGGCTCGGGGCCGAGACCGCCGGCGGAGGCGATGTTCAGGATCGACCCTCCCCTGTCGCGCAGGGCTGCGGCGTACGCCGCCTGGCACCAACAAAGGACGCCCAGGAGGTTGACCTCCAGCGTCTTGGTCGCCCGTTCGCGGTCGATCTCGAGGAGCGGGCCGAAGTGGGGATTGGTCGCGGCGTTGTTGACCAGGACGTCCAGCGAGCCGAACCGCTCGATGGTCGCCTCGACGCACGAGTTCACCTGCGAGGGGTCCCCGGCGTGCGCGACGTGCCAGGCCACCTCGCCGTCCGAGCCGGCGAGCCCGTCGGCGGCGGCCTCCAGGGCGTCGGCCCTCCTCGACGAGAGCATCACAGAAGCTCCCGCCTCCGCGTAGCGCCGCGCGATCGCAAGCCCGATGCCTCGACTCGCACCGGTGACCAGCGCGACCTTGCCGTCGAGCCGCACGTCCATTGCCGACCACGCTATCGACGCGCCGGCGCCCCTACCATCAGCGTCGTGAACCGCATGCGCGAGGCCTCGAGCCCGTACCTCCGCCAGCACGCCGACAACCCGGTCGACTGGTACCCGTGGGGGGCCGAGGCGTTCGCGCGGGCGAAGGAAGAGGGCAAGCCCCTCTTCGTCTCCATCGGCTACGCAGCGTGCCACTGGTGCCACGTCATGGCCCACGAGAGCTTCGAGGACCCCGCGATCGCACAGGTCCTCCTGGACGCGTTCGTCTCGGTCAAGGTCGACCGCGAGGAGCGTCCCGACGTCGACGCCCTCTACATGGCGGCGGTGCAGGCGATGACGGGATCAGGAGGATGGCCGATGTCGGTCTTCTGCACGCCCGACGGCCGGCCCTTCTTCGCCGGGACGTACTTCCCGCCGTCCGATCGCCACGGGATGCCCTCGTTCCGGCGGGTGCTCGAGGCGGTCGCGGATGCGTGGTCCGAGCGGCGGCACGCGGTGGAGGCGCAGGCGTCCGCGCTCGCGGACGCGCTCGAGCGCCACACGACAGCGCTCGAGGGTCTCGCACGGCCCGCCGACCGCGTCGCGTGGGACGAGGTGTCGACGCTCGCAGTGGGAAAGCTCGCGGAGAAGTTCGATCCCGCATCGGGCGGTTTCGGCCCTGCGCCGAAATTCCCGAGGCCCGGCTTCGTCGAGCTGTGCCTGCGGGCCGCGAGCGAAGACGCCGGCGGCGGCGCGCTGGCGATGGCGACGAGGACGCTCGACGCCATGGCGGCCGGTGGCATCTACGACCATCTCGAAGGCGGGTTCGCTCGCTACGCGACCGACGCGCGCTGGCTCGTGCCCCACTTCGAGAAGATGCTCACCGACCAGGCGTTGCTCGTCCGGGCATACCTGCACGCCTGGCAGGTGACCGGCACGTCCACATACCTCCAGGTCGTGCGCGAGACCATCGACTTCGTCACCGGCTCCCTGTCGACCGAAGACGGAGGGTTCTGCGCCTCGCTGGACGCCGACTCGGCCGGCACGGAGGGCGGCCACGCGACGTGGACGCCTGCGGAGGTCGCCGCGGCGCTCTCGACGGAGCTCGAGGAGCCCGGCGGCGCGGCGGACCTCGCCGGGGCGCTGTGCGACTGGTGGGGCGTGACCGGGCAGGGCGACATCGAGGGGCGCTCGGTCCTCCACCGACCGCTCGGCGCGAGCCTCGCCCGGCCGCCGGAGATCGAAGCCGGGAGGAGGGCGTTGGTGGCCGCCAGGCGCCGCCGCCCCCAACCTGCACGCGACGAAAAGGTCCTCACCGAGTGGCACGCCATGTTCACCGCCGCCCTCGCCGAGGCCGCGTGGGCTTGCGGCGAGGAAGGCTGGGCGCGATGCGCGCTCCGGGCCGCCGAGCACCTGTTCTCGCACAACCGCCGGCCCGACGGGCGTTGGCTGCGCTCCGCCCGAAGCGGCGTGCCTGCGTTCGCCGGCGACTACGCGTGGGTCGTCGAGTGCGCGACGTGGCTCGCGACGTCGACCGGAGAGGCGCGCTGGATCGGGCGTGCCGAAGAGACCGCCGACAAGCTGCTCGAGCTGTTCTGGGACGAAGAGCGCGGCGGCGTGTTCACCACGGGACGGGACGCCGAGGCGCTCCTCGTACGCCAGAAGGACGTCACCGACGGGGCGCTCCCGTCTGCCAACGCCGCTGCAGCGGTCGCGCTCCTGCGCCTCGGCGCGCTCACCGGGGCCGATCGGTGGACCGACGCGGGGGCGCGGATCGCGGAGCTGGCCCTCCCGCTCGCCGTCAGCCAGACGCTCGCCGTCGCCGACATGCTTCCCGCCCTCTCGCTCATGGATCGCGGCGCACAGATCGTCGTCGCAGGAGACCGGCCCGAGCTGCTCGACGCCGTCCGGCGGCGGTGGCTCCCCGACGCCGTCGTCGCCTGGGGCCAGCCGACGAGCAGCCCGCTGTGGGAGGGACGAGAGCCCGGCGCGGCGTACGTGTGCCGGGGCTTCGTCTGCCACCAGCCCGCTCGCGACGTCGCGACGCTCGAGGCGCAGCTCGAGAAGCTCGTGGCGGGACCGCGCCGGTAGGCTCGTCTGGCCGCCCGGCGCGTCGACCGGGTCCGCATCGAGGAGGTGAGGTGCCCGGCACACGACGCCAGGGCGTGCATGCGCCAGCGCACGCGCGGGGGGGCGCCGCGACACGGCGTGGCGGCGGCGCGGCCGGCGGCGGCGGCGCCGTGCCCGTCCCAGAGGAGCAGCTGACGGCCGCCGGCGGCGCTGCACGCTCGAGCGAGACCCCGGCGAGATCCTCCCTCCGAGCCGCTGAGCCCTCCCGCCGCGGCCGCGCGCTCCTGCGGGACGTCGTGCACCGGGACCGGACGCTCACTGCGGGGGGCGCCGAGCTCCGGCTCCTGGTGATCGCGTGCACCCCGGAGGACACGACCGCCGTCGACCTCGCATCGGGATCACTGGTACGGCTCCGCGTCCCATGGCCGGCCGGCCACGCGCCGGACCTCGCCCTCTTCGACGTGGTGGAGGCCACCTTGGCCGACGACCCCGAGTCCGACGACCTGGCCCAGCCCGAGGCGGTGACGGTCGCCGCGCCCCCACGCCACGTCGGGTCGCTGCAGGGGCGGCGCGTGCGCAGGGTGCTCGCGCGCCTCGTGACCACCCATGACGACCCGCTGCTCGGGTTCCACGGGCCGTCCGCACCGTACTGGGGATTCCACGGGCTCCGGCCTTCGCTGGCGCTGATCCGGCCGGCGCGCGGCCCGCAGCTGCTTCGCCGCGGCGCCGACGGCTCGACCTGGGTCCGCTTCGGCTGGGCGCGCGACGACGTCTGGCTTCCTGTGGAGGACGGCCGCGCGGTCCGGGCGCTCGCCGCTTCCCGCCGCGACCGCCTGTCGGGAAAAGCCCTCGCGACGGCGCTCGGGTTCTCTCCGCACTACCTCCTCGTCGCGCTGAGCGGTCCCCGTGCCGGTCACTGCTACAAGATCTGCGCGGCGGTGCTGCCGAAGGGCTGACGGGAGGTCCGCCGGAGAGGTGGCCGGCCAGCCCGCGCCGCTCGCCCGCGCCGAGCACGCGACCTCCACAGGCAGGCGAGCCCTGGACGTCAGCGGGAGAACTTGCCTCCGGCCAGGTCCTCGGCCATGGCCCAGCCGAAGGCGACAAGCCGGTCGCCCCGCTCGGAATCGACCGCTCCGAACACCTCGAGCGCACCCTCGGGAAGCTTCACCTTCGGGTGCACGAAGTCCAGACCGCCGGCTGCAGAGCCGTCTCCCTTCACGACGAAGGTCCGGTCGTCGAGCCTGGACCCTGCCCCGAACCGCTTCGCAAGACGCCGAGCCCACGCTCGCTCCTCGCCCGAGGGGCGGTGGCCGGCGGTCGGGACGACGTCAACGAGCCCGGTGAACGCGCAGAAGCCGTCCGCGCGCACGAGCCTCGTGCCGAGCAGGACGTCCTCGTCGGGGAACGCGAGCAACGCCCGCCGGAACTGGTCCGCCATCATGGCCTTCAGGGCGGAGTCGGCCCGGCTGGTCCGGTCGACCGAGGCCACGCCCACGAGCAGCGACGGCGTGCCGCCGATCCGCTCGAGCGTGCAGAACGAATAGCCGCGGAGCTTCCTCTCGTCCCTTACGGTCGTGACGAGCACCCACTCCTCACGTTCCTTCGACAGGAACCCGATGTCGAACCCGAGGGGCTCTACTCCGAGATCGGCAAGCTCTTCCAGCTCAGCGTCACTGAGTGCGGTGCAATCCTTCGTTGTGACCACCATCGGCATGGCGAGATTCTACCGCCCGAGCCGAGCGGCCACATCCGTGACGGATCGGCGATGACCGCGCCCGGACCGCGCCGCACAGCGCCGCGGCGCCTTCCACGGGGCTGAGACGGCGGGGGCTCAGAGGTACGTCCCCGGGCGTGGCGGGACCGGCTCGTCGTCGTCGGGGCGTGGCAACCCTCGTTGGCGCATCTGGTCGAGCTGCGCCCTGGCGGCCATCTGCTGAGCGACCAACGTCGCCTGGATGCCGTGGAACAGCCCCTCCAACCACCCGACGAGCTGGGCCTGTGCGATCCTGAGCTCCGCCTCTGAGGGAACCTCGTTGTCGAAGGGGAACGCCATGCGGTCGAGCTCCTCGGACAGGTCCGGCGAGAGGCCGGAGGAGAGCTCCCGGACCGACTGCTCGTAGATCTCCTTCAGCCGCACGCGTCCGGCTTCGTCCAACTGCGCCTGGCGGACCTCGTCGAGAAGCTGCTTGACCATGGTGCCGATCCGCATCACCTTGCCGGGCTGCTCGACGGATTCGCGGCGCTCGTCGGGGCCCTCCCCTCCGTCGCCGCTTGCGCCGTCAGCTCCGGCACCCCGTGTCGCCGAGGGCGATGGTCGCCCGGGCCCCGGCAGCACCTCGTCTGGCGAGACCGCCTGCTCGGCGTCCGTCGTCGGTGTCGAGTCCACTGTGCTCATGGCGTCGATGATGCCAGAGGCCGGGGGGTCCCAGAGGATCCGCCGACGGCTTCGCTCGCGCGTGCGATCACGACTTGGGTGCCCACGCGAGCAGTGGGACGGACATCTCGTCCGGCGTGAGCGAGCCGTGACGGCAGACGAGGCGCTGCTCCCCCGTGTCGGCAGGGTCCAAGAATGCCGTCGCTGCGAACGGCACGAGAGCGACGTCCCCGAGCCGCGCCCGCACGTCCGCGGCGGGGACGCCGCCGAGCCAGCCGTCGTCGACCACCTGCGCGACGTCGCGCACCCAGGCGACGTCGGCGTACCGCTCCGAGGCGACGGCGAGGAGGTCGTCCTTCGCGCCAGGCCGCGCGTGCAGCCACCGGAACCGGCCCTCTCCCGAGAGCAGCGTGACGGCAGCCATCACGTCGGCACCGAGCACCTCGATCGACGGACCGACCTCGACCTGCCCGTGGTCGGCCGTCACGACCAGCGCCGCCCCGGGCCGGAGCACGTCGAGGAGGTCGCCGACCAACCGGTCCACGGCACGAAGCTCGGCGTCGTAGTGCTCGTCCAGCCCGCACGCGTGCGCAGTGCGGTCGACGCCGTCGTAGTACGCGTAGACGAAGGGCGCACCGCGCTCGAGAAGCTTCCACACCTCGACGACGAGGCCCGCGGGCGTGCGCCAGCCGTAGAGGGGCGAGTCGCCGAGGTGAGCCGCGGTGAACCCGGTGGCGGCGTACTCGTTCCTCGAGACGACGGGCGTCGGTCCCGGGCTCGCCGGGAAGGCCGGGCGCGGCTGGAAGGAGCGTGCGGGGACGAGCCGGCGTCCGTCGCGCTCCCCGAGCCGCCACCCGAGGACGTTCAGGATCTCGTCGCCCACCGCGACGCGGTAGCCGACCACGCCGTGCTCCGACGGAGGGAGCCCGGTCGTCAGGCTGGTCAGCGCCGACGCGGTCGTGCTGGGCGCGACCGACGTGATGGTCGTGCCCGTGCCGCTGCCGAGCGCGGGCGCCAGACGCGAGACCCTCGCGTCGAGCTGCTGCGAGCCGAGGCCGTCGAGCACGAGGAGCACGATCTGACGGGCTCCATGGACCGGCTCGGGCACCCAGTCGGCCCGGGTTTCGGCCGGCTCGTCCACCGCGCCGACCTCGGCGAGCAGCAGGCGGACGACCTCGGTCAGGCAGCGCCCGCCGAAGTCCGGCAGCACCGGCTCGGGCGTCGAATCGGCCGGCACCGGGCTTGCGACCATCGCCGCCCAGCGTAGAAGTCCGCGGGCCCGCCAGGCGAGACGGCGCCCCGCGACACGACTGCACCGGCGACTCCTCGCTGGCTCACGCCGAATTGCCCGGGAACGGGGCCTGCCTCCTCTGGTGCGCCTGGACGTCCCGGTAACATCGGGATGTGAGAGTGTCCACCCGCGGCGACTACGCCTGTAGAGCCCTGCTCTCGCTGGCCTTGCACGGCGCCACGTCGACACCCACCTCCGTCCGCGACATCGCCGAACGGACCGGGCTCCCCCAGCCGTACCTCGAGCAGATCCTTCTCGCGCTGAAGGGGGCAGGGCTCGTCCGCTCCAAGCGCGGCGTCGGAGGCGGCTACGTGCTCGCACGGGAGCCGGCCGACATCA
>JAKATJ010000114.1 GCA_021828005.1 Actinomycetes bacterium
ACCGCCCCGTCGAGGAACGGACGCGGGGCCGGCGTTCGCGTGAGGGATCGGGACGACTGCGAGGCGCCGCCGCCTGAAGTGCCAACCCCCATTCACGGACCCCCGGACGAACCGGACGAACCGGCTGTCCTGTTGTTGCCTCGATTCTGTCGCCGACCCGCAGGGGCGGCAGGCCGAGCGTACCCCGCCCGAAGTCCCGGCGGGGCCCCGTTGGAGGCGGCCGGGGTCGATGGCGGACCGTGCGTGGCGCCGAAGCGTCTCGGGGCGCATGCGCGCCGGCCGTGCGCCTATTCGAGCCCCCTCCCGTCCGGCGTCGCGAGCCTCGGGAGGCGGCGGACGGCGACGGCCACGAGGGTCGTCGGGTCTGCGCCCTGCGCGTCCAGAGCGAGGAGGAGCCGCCTTGCCGCAGCGAGCGTTGCTCGCCTCGTAGACGTCCATTCGAAGAGCGGGTCCGCAGAGCCGGCACCCGAGCGGAACGCCTCGATCACGGCTCCCCTGCGCCAGTCGTCGATGTCGTCGAGCGTGGCCCTCGTGAGCCAGGAGCGCCATCGGTTCGGCGAGGGGACCTGACGAAGTGCCCCCACCATGCGCGGGATCCCGGCAGCCTCGTCCAGCGTCGCGAACGCCGCGAGGACCTCGTCCACCTGCCGACCGGTCGCCCTGACGACGGGGCCGACGTCGCCCGCCATCCCGCGGGCGCCGATGGCGAGCCACCGCTCCGCGGTCGACCGGTCGACGCCGAGCGCCAGGAGCTCGCCGACCGTGCCCGGTGGAGGGGCGACGCCTGAAAGGGCCTCTGCGATCGGGAGGTCGTCGGCGATGAGCGCGCCGGGTCGCACCGGGACCTCCCGGCGCAGGTACGTCCGGGCGAGCCCCGCGACGGCGTCGCTGACCATTCGGTGGAGCCGAGCGTCGGCGTCGGCGGGCAGCTCCGCCCATCGAGCGTCCAGCTCGGCCCAGAGCGCGGCGGCGCCCACGACGTGCCGCGCGGCCCAGTACGCGCCGGCGACGTCGTCGAGGCCGACCCCGAGCTCCGCCGCGGTCTCGTGGGCCCACGCGGCGCCCAGCTGGTCGACGATCTCGCCCGCGACTTCGGTCGCAAGCAGCTGGTCGTAGAGGCGGTGCTTGGCGACGAGGTCTCCGAAGTCCGCTCTCATGGCAGAAGGGAAGTACCCCTCGACCGCCTCGGCGAACGAGCGGTCGGCGACGATCGGCGACTGCTCGATCGCGGCGCCGAGGTCCGACTTCGCGTAGGCGAGCAGCACGGCGAGCTCCGGGCGGATCATGCCGGCGCCCGCGGCGCGCCGGACGGCGAGCTCGTCGGCGCCGGGAAGCGACTCGACGGCGCGGTCCACGCGCCCCGACGCCTCCAGCACGTCGATGAGCGCCGCGTAGGCGTCCAGCCGATCCGCGCTGTCGGGCACCCCGCGGTTGAGCGCGGCGACACTGTGGTCCACCTGCCGGAGCACCTCTGCGGCGACCTCGTCCTGGGCGCGTTCGAGGTAGGCGTCGCGGTCGCCTGGCCCGAGGCGCCCCTCCTCGATCGCATGCGCCAGGAGGATCTTCAGGTTGACCTCCCGGTCCGAGGTCGCGACCCCTGCGGCGTTGTCGATGAAGTCGGTGTTGATCCGGCCGCCGCGCCGGGAGTAGCGGATCCGCGCCTGCTGCGTGAAGCCGAGGTTGCCGCCCTCGCTGACCACCCGCGCCCGTACGCGGTCGGCGGTCACCCGGACCTCGTCGTTCTCCCGGTCGCCCACCTCGGCGTCGGACTCGTCCGCGGCCTTCACGAAGGTGCCCACACCACCGAACCACAGGAGGTCGACCGGCGCCTCCAGGATGGCGCTGATGAGCTCGGGAGGCGAGAGGCGCTCGCGCTCGACGCCGAGGGCGCGGCGGGCTTCCGGGGCGAGCGGCACCTCCTTCACCCCGCGCGGCCATACGCCGCCCCCGGGGGAGATCGCCGCCGCCGAGTAGTCGGCCCAGCTCGACGCGGGGAGGCTGGCCAGCCTCTTGCGCTCTGCGTACGAGACCGCGGGATCCGGGTCGGGGTCCAAGAAGATGTGACGGTGGTCGAAGGCGGCGACGAGCCGGATCACGTCGCTGAGCAGCATCCCGTTGCCGAAGACGTCCCCGGACATGTCGCCGATGCCGGCGACGAGGATGGGCTCGCGCTGGACGTCGATGCCGAGCTGGTGGAAGTGCCGGCGCACGGCGACCCAGGCGCCCTGGGCGGTGATGCCCATCGCCTTGTGGTTGTAGCCGTGGCTGCCACCCGAGGCGAAGGCGTCACCGAGCCAGAACCCGTGCGCCGCGCTGAGCTCGTTGGCGAGGTCGGAGAGCTCCGCGGTCCCCTTGTCGGCCGCGACGACCAGATAGGGGTCGGGCCCGTCGTGGACGACCATGTCGGGTGGGCTCACGACCTTGCCGCCAACGAGGTCGTCAGCGACGTCCAAGAGCGAGTTCACGAAGGCCGCGTAGCAGCGACGAACGTCAGTGGGGGAGGGGCGGCCGGGGACCCGGCACACGAAGCCCCCCTTCGCGCCGGTCGGGACGATGATGGCGTTCTTCTTCACCTGAGCCACCATGAGGTCGAGCACTTCGGTGCGGAAGTCCTCGGGGCGCTCGCTCCACCTGATGCCGCCGCGGGCGACGAGCCCGGCGCGAAGGTGGATGGCTTCGACCCCCGGTGCGTGGACCCAGGTCTCGATGCGGGGGTGCGGGGGGTGGAGCTGCGGGACCGACGCGCTCTCGAGCTTGAGCGTCATGGTCTCCCTGGGCTCCCCCGACGGGCCCCGCTGGTAGAAGTTCGTGCGCACGGTTGCGTCGACGAGCGACAGCACGACGCGCAGCGCGCGGTCCCAGCGGAGGAGCGGCACCTGCGTGAGCTCGGCCACGCACGCCGCACGCGCCGATGCCTCCGGGTCGCCCGCCGCGGGCTCCACGCGCGTCGGGTCGCCCGCCGCGGGGTCGACGCGCGTCGGGTCGCCCGCCGCGGGGTCGAAGCGCGCCGCGAAGTACGCCACGAGGCTGCGCGACACGGCGGGGAACGCGACCAGGGCCTCTTCGACGTCGCCGACCGGGATCGGGGGGTTGCACTGGGCCCAGTAGGACGCATAGGCGCGGAGCAGCGAGACTTCACGCCAGTCGAGACCGGCTGCGATGACGAGGCGGTTGAGGCGGTCGACCTCCGTCCGTCCCCCGACGACGGCGTCGAGCGCCTCTACCAGACGGGGAGCGTCGGCAGACGCGTCGAAGCCGATGGGCGCGGCTCCCAGGTCGGCGAGGTGGACGCCGACGTCGTCGATCGCGACAGCGAGCCCCGCGCGCAGCTCGAACCGGTACGGCACCGAGTCCTCGACGACGAGGCCGAAGCTCTCGAGAACCGGGAGGAGCGTGGTGAGCTCGACGGGTCGTGCGGCCAGCCGGCGGATGTGGAACTTCTCGGCAGCCACTGACCGGACGGCGAAGCGGTGCTCCATGGTCGTGCTGACCGCCCGCTCGTCCGTCCCCGGTCGTCCTGGGCCGAACAGGGCCTGCAGCTCGTGCGCGTCCATGGCCGCCTGCTCCGGGGTGGTCCGCTCGCGGTAGCTCCCGGGTGCTCGACGGCTCAGGTCGAGCGCGAGCTCTCGCGCGGCGGGGCTTGCGGCGTTGTCGACGAGCTCGTGGGCCCAGGCAGTACGGTCCGACCCGGACTCCTGGTTATCGCGAACCTCCGCGGTCACCGAGTCAGCATCGCGCAGGTGCCTGCAGCGTGCGGCTCATGACCGGTCGCGTCGTGACAGAACCACTCCTGGCGCACCGAGCTCGCGGTGCGGCTTGCTCTGCAGCTCGGCGCGGCGAGGGGAGCTCCACGCGCGGCGAGGCGAGCTCCACGCGCGGTGAGGGGAGCTCCACGCGCGGCGAGGCGAGCTCCAAGAGCGCAGACTGATAGACACGGCACGGGGCCGTAGCTCAGTGGTCAGAGCAGGGGACTCATAATCCCTCGGTCGCTGGTTCGATCCCAGCCGGCCCCACCTGGTCATCGGGCGATAGGTGGGCAGTGCCGCCCCGGGGTCGGGAAGGGCGAAGAGGTCGTTGCAGATCGCGTTCGCCGCCCGGAGATGAGTCGTGAGCACCTGGGTCCTCCCGTCGGCGTGACCGATGCCATCGTGCACCTCCAGGGAACCGCGCTCGATGGCGACCTTCACGCCGTCGACGTCGCAGACGCATGCTCAGCCAGCGGTCCGGCCTCGGTTCCGGCCATCAGACCGACACGTCGAGATGGGACGACGCACACGTTCGCCCGCGGGCGACGGGACGAGATGCGAGCGAACCGAGGACCGCTGCTAGGAGCACGAACATATGTTCGTATCGTGCCTGGATCGCTGGTACGGTGGATAGCGTTGGGGTGACGACAAGGAGCGTCGATGGGTCCTGAGGACAGGGTTGCTCGTCATCCGAGGGTCCTCGCCGCAGCGGAGGTTCTCTGCCGCTCGCTCAGCGGCCCACCGTCGCACCGGTTCGCCGATCTCGTCGAGGCCGGAGCCCTCGACGACCCGGCGCCACTGGCCCCCGGGGACCGCGCCTGGTTCGAGGCCGGTCTCGCGCAGGTCTCCGGGGAGCGGCTCCGCCACTGGGAGCGAGAGCTCGATCGGCTCGCCGAACGCGGGATCCGGATGGTGGACACCGTCGATGCCGACTTCCCGGTCAATCTCCGGATGATCCACGACCGTCCGCCCTTCCTCATGGTCCGAGGCGACCTGGCCGCCGGCGACGACCGGGCGATCGCGGTCGTGGGCACCCGTCGGGCCGGTGACGAGGGACGGCACGCCGCCTACGAGATCGCCCGCCAGCTTGCAGACCGCGGCGTGACCGTCGTGTCCGGCCTCGCCGAAGGGATCGACACGGCGGCGCACAGCGGGGCGCTCTCCGTCGGAGGCAGAACGATCGCGGTGTTCGGCACCGGCATCGAGGTGGTGTTCCCGGCGAAGAACCGGCCTCTCGCCGACGCGATCGCACGATCTGGTGCATGCGTCTCGCAGTTCTGGCCGTCGATGCGCGGGGCTCGCTGGACGTTCCCCGTCCGCAACGTGGTGACCTCGGGACTGTCGCTCGGCACCGTCGTCGTGGAAGCCGGCGAGACGTCGGGGGCGCGCCTCCAGGCGGAAGCCGCCCTCCGCCACGGAAAGCGGGTCTTCCTCCTCGACCAGCTCGTGCGATCTCAGCCATGGGCCCGAGACGTTGCCGCCCGGCCCGACGTGGCGGCCGTCGACTCGGTCGACCAGGTCGTCGACGCGGTGGAGGTCGACCTGATCACTGACGCGGCCGTTCTCGTGTAGGCCGAGCAGGTGGCCGACGCAGGCCAGCTCATCGTGCCCATGCGGGGCGCGCTGATCCCAGTTCCATCCCAACCTCAGGTCGGCGTCTGTGCCATCTGTCACAGCAGTGCGAAACCCGGGTTCGCGACCTGCCGACCCTGCACGGACGCGGCCCGGCTCAACCCTCCCGAGATCCTCCCGATCGCCCTCTCGGTCCACGGCGGACTGCTCCATGCGCACCTGCGCGGTTACAAGGACAGCCCTTCGGTCACGGCCCGGGTCCGCATGAGCCTGCGCCTGGCAGGGGTTCTCGCCATGTTCACGGCCCAGCACGAGGGCTGTATCGGCGAGTGGGACATCGCCACCTGCGTCCCCTCGCCCGGCCGCGTCGCCCTCCAGCCAGTCGTCACTCGGGTCAGGGAGCTCGCCGGCCGCTTTCGCCAGGTTCTCGCCGCGCAGCCCGACGCCGACGAGCGAACGTTGGACCCAGAGCAATTCGCAGTCACCGAGGACGTGGCTGGTCGGCGGGTGCTGCTGCTCGACGACACGTTCGTGAGTGGGGCCAAGCTCTTCAGCGCGGTCGCTGCATTGCGCCGGCGCGACGCGGTCGTCGTGGGTCCCGTCGTGATCGGCAGGCACATCCAGCGCGGTTGGCCACCGAGCGCAGACCTCCTCTCGTGGATAGAGGAGCGCGCGTGGAGCGAGCGACGTTGTGCTCGCTGCGCCGGGGAGCGACGGAGCGGAACCCTCTTCTGATCCCAGGGTGCCCCTGATCGCGCGACGACGAGCGTCTCCGCTGGGCATCTCCGGTGATCGGCGACGCGACGTCGTCCGCGTGATGGAGGAC
>JAKATJ010000013.1:0-13986 GCA_021828005.1 Actinomycetes bacterium
CGGTCGCGGCCTCCGCGGCGTCGAGCACCGCCTCGGAGACGAAGTCGAGCACGTCGTCTTGGGTGACGAACGATGCCTCCATGTCGAGCTGGGTGAACTCGAACTGGCGGTCCGCGCGCAGGTCCTCATCCCGCAGGCACCGTGCGATCTGGTAGTAGCGGTCCACCCCCCCGACCATGAGCAGCTGCTTGGCGATCTGGGGGCTCTGCGGGAGGACGTAGAAGGTGCCCGGGTGGAGCCGGCTCGGCACCGCGAACTCGCGCGCGCCCTCGGGGGTCGGAGACCAAAGGAGCGGAGTCTCGATCTCGCAGAACCCCTGGCGCTCCATCGCCCGCCGGATCGCCGAGACGACCGTCGCGCGCAGGCGAAGGTTCGCCTGCATCCGGGGGCGGCGGAGGTCCACGTAGCGGTGGCGGAGCCGCACGGCCTCGTCGACGTCGGCCCGGTCCTCCACGAGGAACGGCGGCGGCTCGGCGACCGAGAGGACCTCGACCGTGCAGTCCCCGATCTCCACCTCCCCGGTCTCGAGGTTCGGGTTCTCCATCCCCTCGGGCCGGCGGCGCACCACACCCGACACGGCGACGACGTACTCGCTCCGAAGATCGACCGAGGTGTCCACGACGCACTGGACGATCCCGCTGCGGTCGCGCAGGTCGACGAACGCGAGATGCTCGCCGTGCTCGCGGCGCCGGGCGACCCATCCGCAGAGCCGCACCCGCGCGCCCACGTCGCCGAGCCCGACCTCGCCGCACAGCCCCGTTCGCATCGACGTCGCGCCCGTCATCTCCGGCCCTCCCGTCCGGGCGCACCCTCTCCGGCGGCACCCGGGCCAGCCGCACCCCGTCCGGGCGCACCGGCGAGGGCGCCGCGCACCGCGTCGACGACGGTGGCGATCGGCACGGGCTCCTGGTCGCCACCGGATCGCAGGGGTCGCACGAGCACGGTGCCCGCCGCCGCCTCCGCCGGACCGACGATCAGGGCGACGGCCGCGCCCGAGCGGTCGGCGAGCTTCATCTGCGCCTTCATCGAGCGACCATCGAACGCACGGTCGCTCGCGAGCCCTGCCCCGCGGAGCCTGGCGGTGATCGCACGCGCAGCGTCGCCGCCGGCGACGTCGACGACGAAGGCGTCGAGCGCTGGCGGGTCCGCGAGGAAGACCACTTCGGCGTCGCACGCGACGAGCACGCGTTCGATCCCCATGCCGAAGCCGACACCCGGCGTCGGGGGTCCCCCGAGCATCTCCACCAGCCCGTCGTAGCGGCCGCCACCGCAGAGCGCGTTCTGCGCCGTCTCGATGGCCCCCGACGCGAACTCGAAGGTCGTGCGAGTGTAGTAGTCGAACCCGCGTACGAGCCGGGGATCGATCTCGAAGGCGATGCCGAGCGAGCCGAGGCCCTCTTGAACTCGGGCGAAATGCGCTGCGCACTCCACGCAGAGGTGGTCGACGAGCTTCGGCGCCGCAGTCGTCACGGCCCGGCACTCGGGGCGCTTGCAGTCGAACACCCGCATGGGGTTGGTGCGAAAGCGCTCTCGGTGCTCGTCGCACAGCTCGCCTTGGTGCGCCTCGAAGAACGCGCGCAAGCCCACGAGATACGCGGGACGGCACGAGGCGTCGCCCATGGAGCCGATGCGCAGCGAGTAGTCGGCGAGACCCAACGTCGTGAAGTACGCGTGCGCGACCCAGATCACCTCCACGTCGAGGTCGGCGTCGGCGACGCCGAGCGCCTCGACCCCGAGCTGGTGGTGCTGGCGGTAGCGCGCGGCCTGGGGGCGCTCGTGGCGCAGCAGCGGCGCCAGGTACCACGCCTTCCACGGCAGGCCGGGGCGGTGCTGCAGGTAGGCGCGCACGACCGACGCGGTCCCCTCGGGGCGCAGCGCCAGCATCTGGCCGTCGCGGTCGGCGAACTCGTACATCTCCTTGCCCACGACGTCGTTCTGCTCGCCGATGCCGCGCCGGAACACCCACGCGTACTCGAGCACGGGGCTCTGGATGAGGCCGTACCCTGCGGATTCGACGAGCGCCCGAAAGCGCGCCGCGGCCTCTTCGAACCGCCACGACTCGGGCCAGAGGAGGTCCCTCGTGCCGGTGGGGGCGCGCGGCGGCACGCGCTCGCCGGGTCCTCCGGTCACCGTCAGGCCTTCTTGCCGGGCAGGAGTCGGTACGCGTCGAACACGCCGTCGAGGTGCTTGAGAGACGCCAGGACCGACTGCAGGTGCGTCGGGTCGGCGAGCTCCACCTCGAACGACATCCGGCTCACCCGGTCCGGGGTGGTCGCGGTGCGGGCGGCCACGATGTTCAAGTGGTGCTCGGACACCACGCGGCTCACGTCCGACAGGAGCCGCTCGCGGTCGAAGGCGAGGACTTCGACCGTGGCGAGGAAGATTCCTTCGACCCCCCGGTCCCACTCCACCTCGATCAACCGCTCCTGGGACCGCCGGGAGAGCGCCGTGGCGTTGGAGCAGTCGGCGCGGTGCACCGACACCCCCCGACCCTGGGTCACGAACCCGAGGATATGGTCGCCCGGCACGGGCGTGCAGCACCGCGCCAGGTGCACCATGACGTCGTCGAGCCCCTCGACGTAGAGGCCCGCTGCGGGGAGGCGGCTCCGGCGAGTGCGCCCCGCCGTGAGGGTGGCGGTCGTCGGCAGCTGCTCGGGCTCACCGGGGCGCAGCTCGCGCACCAGGCGCTGGACGATCGAGTGCGCGGACACCTGGTGCTCGCCGATGGAAGCGAACAGGGCGTCCGTGTCGGCAAGGTTCATCACAGCGGCCACCTGCGCGAGCGCGCTCGACGCCATGACCTTCTGCAGCGGCATGCCCTCGCGCCGCAGCGCCTTCGCGAGCTCCTCCCTGCCGGTCTCGATCGCGTCCTCGCGCCGTTCCCGGCTGAACCACTGGCGGATCTTGTTGCGCGCCCTCGAAGACGAGACGATGTCGAGCCAGTCGCGCGAGGGCGCAGCCGTCGGGGACTTGGTGGTGAAGATCTCGACCGTGTCGGCGGAGGTGAGCTTCGTGTCCAGCGGGACGAGCCTGCCGTTCACCCGCGCCCCGATGCAGCGATGACCGACCTCCGTGTGGATCGCGTACGCGAAGTCGACGGGCGTCGAGCGCGCCGGGAGGGCGATGACCTTCCCCTTCGGGGTGAACACGTAGACCTCGTCCTGCTCGAGGTCCAGCTTCAGGGCCTCGAGGAACTCGAGCGGGTCGGTCGTCTCCTGGTCCACGTCGGAGATCCGCTGCATCCAGGCGATCTCAGAGGAGACGTCTTCCTTCTCCTTGTAGCCCCAGTGCGCGGCGATGCCGTACTCCGCGCGCCGGTGCATCTCGTGGGTCCGGATCTGGACCTCGATGGGCTTGCCGTCGAGGCCGATCACGGTCGTGTGCAGCGACTGGTAGAGGTTGAACTTCGGCGTGTTGATGTAGTCCTTGAAGCGGCCCTGCACCGGCGGCCAGATCGCGTGGATCGCCCCGAGCGCCGCCCAGCAGTCCTTCTCGGATGCGACGACCACGCGCATGCCGACGAGGTCGTGGATGTCGTCGAACTGCTTGCCGCGCACGACCATCTTCTCGTAGATGCTCCAGAGATGCTTCGGACGGCCGGTCACCTCCGCCTCGATGCCGGCTGCGGACAACCGCTCGCGCACCGAGACGAGCACCCGTGCGAGGTACTCCTCGCGCTGGGGGGCCCGGACCGCGACCATCTGCTCGATCTCCGCGTAGCGCCTCGGGTGCAGGGTCGCGAACGCGAGGTCCTCCAGCTGCCATCGGACCTGCTGGACCCCCAGGCGGTGCGCCAGCGGGGCGTAGACGTCGAAGGTCTCGGTGGCGATCCGCCGCTGCTTCCACTCGGGCATCACCGCGAGCGTCCGCATGTTGTGGAGCCGGTCGGCGAGCTTGATGAGCAGGACCCGCCAGTCGCTCGCCATCGCGAGCAGCATCTTCCGGATGGTGGCGGCCTGCTGCTGCTCCTTCGAGTCGAACTGGAGCCGGTCGAGCTTCGTCACCCCGTCGACGATCCCGGCGACGACCGGGCCGAGCTCCGCCTCCAGCACCTCCAGGCTGAGGCCGGTGTCCTCGACTGCGTCGTGGAGAAGGGCTGCCGCGACCGAAGGGGCGTCGAGGCCGAGCTCGGCGACGATCCCTGCGACGGCGATCGGGTGGGTGACGAACGCCTCGCCCGACAGCCGGAATTGGCCGTCGTGGGCCCTCGCCGCCATGGCGGCGGCGCGGAGGATCGGGGTGACGTCGGCCCGGGGATGGCGGGCGGCGAAGGTCCTGAGCATCAGGTCCAGCAGCTCGCCCAGCTGGCCGGTCTCCACGTGCGCGGCGTCCCCACCGCCGACCGCTGCCAGCGTCACCATTCCTTCAAACTACCCGTTGCGGTCCCCTGAGCCGTGCCCGGCCGGCCGCGGCCGCCAGCACGACTACCGGCGGCGCTTGCCCTTCCCCCCCTTGCGCGGGCGAGAGGCCTGGCGGCGTGCGGCCGACTGTCGCTGCTGGGGCCTGGACCCGCCGCGAGGCGCTGCCGCGGCCCTGGATGGCGCCCCTGCGACGCTGGCGCCGGCGGCGATGCTGGCACCGGCGCCTGGCTGTGCCGTATTGGGCTCGAGCGTCGCCGTCGCCGCGCCCCGCGCCTGCGCGCCTGGACGCACGGCGGCGCGGCCCTGGCCGGGACGGATCGTGCGGGGACGGGCTCCGCCGTCGCGCGACATGCGCAGCGCGCCTCCGCCGGCCGACGTGCCGAGAAGCGCCGCTGCGGCCTTCGGCGTGAGCAGCCCCAGGCGCTCGCCCTTCGACTCGATGCGTTGGCGGATCGCCGCGTAGCGGGGCTCGCGCTCTTTCAGCAACGCCAGGAGCGGCGAGGCGATGAAGATCGACGAGTACGCGCCGGAGCACAGCCCGACGAAGAGGGCGAGGCCGTAGTTCTGGAGGGTCGTCGCCCCGAGCAGCTCCGCGCCGATGAGCAGCACCGCCAGCACCGGCATGATCGCGACCAGCGAGGTGTTGATCGAGCGCGCCAAGGTCTGGTTCATCGAGAGGTTGACCATCTCGGTGTAGGTCATCCGCCCGGTGGCGCCGAGCCCCTTGGCGTTGTCGCGCACGCGGTCGAACACGACGACGGTGTCGTAGAGCGAGTAGCCGAGGATCGTCAGCACCGCGATCACGGTGTCCGGGGTCACCTGGAAGCCCGTCAGTGAGTAGACGCCCGCCGTCACCAGCAGGTCGTGGAGGAGCGCGATGAACGCGGCGACGGCCATCTTCGGCTCGAACCGGAGGCTGATGTACACCGCCACGAGGACCAGGAAGACGATGAGCGCGATCACCGCCTTCTGGGTGACCTGGCCTCCCCAGGTGGGCCCGACGGTTGTGACCGACACCGAGGTGACCGGCTGTTTGGTGACCCTCGCGAGGGCGTCGATGACCCGTGTGACCTCCGCGGCCCGCGCCCGTGTGCCGAGGCTGTTCAGGTCTGCGGTGACCCGCACGGTCTGGTTGCTGCCGGACCCGAGCAGCTCGACCGTCGGCTGGGCGAGGCCGGCTGCCTGGACCGTGCTCATCGCATGGGTCTGGGTGACGCCGTTCGCCTTCACCGTCCAGGCGTCGCCTCCCTTGAATGTGATGCCGAGGTTGAGCCCGCGGATGCCGAGCGACGCGATGCCGGCGAGAATGATGACCAAGGAGAAGGTGATCCACCACCTCCGCCGACCCACGAAGTCGAACGAGGTCTCGCCGCGGTAGAGGCGCCGGAACGGACCCGTGCGCCGCGGCCGCGAGCCGGACGAGCGGGCGGCGAGCCGCTCCACCTCGTCTTCGACGAGCTCGGCCTCGGTGACATCCCCGGCGCCGTCCTCGTCGGCTGGCGGCGCGCCAACGTCTGTCCCCTGGCCGGTCACCACCCCCGGGCCCCCGGGCCCCTCCGGGCCGCCGGCGGCGTCGGAGCCTCCGTCTGCGACGAACCCGGCGGCGTCGGAGCCCCCGTCTGCGGCGAACCCGGCGGCGTCTACGTCGTCGACGTCGCCGCCTTCGACCTCGCCGTCGCCGCCAGCCGCCCCGCGCCTGGCGTCGCGCGGGCTCACGCCGGCCCCGCCTCGGAGCTCACTGCGAGACCCCTCGCGATGCCCATCCGGCCGGCGCCGGCGAGCCGCTCGTTCCGCCCGAGCAGCACGACGAGCGGCCGCGTGAAGAAGTACGTCATGAAGACGTCCATCAAGGTGGAGAGGCCGAGGAAGAACGCGAACCCCTTGACCGCGCCCACCGCCACGAAGAACAGGACGACCGCCGCGCCGAGCGAGACCGTGTCAGCCGCCAGCACGGTTCGCCACGCGCTGGCGAACCCCCGGTCCACGCTGGTCCGCACCGTCCGGCCGGACCTGGTCTCGTCTTTCAGGCGTTCGAAATAGACGATGTACGAGTCGACCGTGATGCCGATCGACACGATGACGCCCGTCACGCCGGCGAGGTCGAAGCTCGGCGCCGCCGACGTGTGCCCGAGCGCCGAGATGATCACCCACAGGAGCGCCCCGGTCACCGCGAGGCCGCTGAACACGACGATGCCCAGCAGCCGGTAGTACACGATCGTGTAGAGCAGGACGAGCAGCAGCCCCGCCAGCCCCGCGCCGAGCCCGGCGACGAGCGCGGAGTGGCCGAGGGTCGGTGAGACCGTCTCGGTCGTCTGGGGGATCAGCCGCACCGGCAGCGACCCGAACTGCATGGCGAGCGCGAGCGTCTTCGCCTGCGCCTCGGTGAGGTGGCCCGAGATCTGGCCCTTGCCGTCGAACGACGAGAACGCCGATTGCGACGGTTGGATGATCGGCGCCGAGTACACCTGGCCGTCGAGCTCGATCGCGATGATCTGGTGGAAGTACTTCTGCGCGAGCTTGTCCCAGGCGGGAGAGCCCTTCGCCGTGAGCGTGTAGCTCACGACCCACCGGCCGAGCTGTGTCTGCTGGGCGACCGCGTGGGCGACCGCGTGACCTGTGAGGGCGGCGGGACCGAGCAGGTACCGTGTGTACTGCCCGGCGCCGGGGATCTCCGGCAGGAGCACGGTCTTCGTCCTGAGGTCCTTTGTCGGCGACGTGCTGGGGTAGTCGGCGAGCACGGGGTCGGCCGGAACCGTGTTCTCGTGGAATGTTGTGCCCGCCGCCGGGACCACACCCAGGTTCGCCTCGGTAAGCTGGCTCGCCGCGGGGCAGGCCGGGAGCGGCGCGCTCACGGGCTTCGAGGACTTGGAAGACTTCCCGACGAACGCCGGCGCGCCGCAGAGCGCGGGTCGGAAGTAGAGCTGGGCGGTCTGCCCGATCGTCTTCAGGATCTGCTGCCCGTTCTTCACGCCGGGCACCTGCACGATGATGTCGCCGCCCTGCGTGCCGACTGTCGCCCCGGACACCCCGAGCCCGTTCACCCGGTCCGTGAGGATGGTCACGGTCTGGTTCAGGTCTGTCTGCGACACCTTGTGCGCCGGCTTGTAGATGACCGACAACCCGCCGTCCAGGTCGAGCCCGAGGCGCGGGGACCAGCGCGCGGCCAACACCCCGGCGAGCGAGCCCACCGCGACCACGATGACGATCGTCAGGCTGATCACCAATGACCGCTGCCGTCGTGCCTGTGCGCGCGACGACGGGGGGCTCACGAGCTCGTGCCCTCGCTTTCGCTCTCGACGCCCTCCGCCGAGCCGTTGCCGAGCGTGCCGGCGTGCCCGTTCAGGTGGCCGTCGAAGGTCTGTGCGCTCGTCTCGCCGTCCTCGTCACCCTCGGCGTCGGCGCTCTCGTCGAACCCGTCCGACGTCATGTCGGGGACTGGCGGGTCGATCTTCCGGGAGATCGCGTTCCGGACGAGCACGAGCCGCGTGGGCTCGTTGCCGACGGCCGGGAACCCCACCGTGTCGCCGCCCGACAAGATCGTCACCCGGTCGGCGTCGAGTGCGACCACCGTGCCGACGATGCCGCCGACGGTGACGACATCGTCGCCCACCGAGATCGCCGACTGCTGCTCGCGCTGGCGCCGCTGCTTCTGCTTCTGCGGGCGGATGAGCAGGAAATATCCCACGAGCGCGATCAGCACCAGGAACACGATGAAGGTGGTCCCGCTGCTGCCCGTCGACTTGGCCGGCGCCGTGGCCAGCAGTGCGAACATCGCACCGATCATTCGGACCACCCCCTCGGGCAGATGTCTTCGAACATGTTCAACCGCACGGAGATGTCACGATACAGCCTGCAGCGCACCGGGGCGGCGCGCCTGCGCCACCGCAGGTTCTGCGGCCCGGGCGGGAGCACCCCGGCCCGCGCCCGAGCGCCGGAGGAGGGAGGGGCCGTCCGGTTCAGACCGGATCCAGTCAGAACAAGGTGCCCTCGGGGGGCGCCGCGCCGAGGTGCCGCCAGGCGCGCGCCGTGGGCGCTCGCCCGCGCGGCGTCCGCTGGAGCAGCCCCTGCTGCAACAGGTAGGGCTCGTACGCGTCCTCGATGGTGTCGGGCTCCTCCCCCACGCACTGCGCCAGCGTGGTGAGCCCGACGGGCCTCCCGCCGAACCGCTCGCACAGTGCCTGGAGGATCGCACGGTCGACCTTGTCGAGGCCGAGCTCGTCGATGCCGAACAGCTCGAGGCCCTCATGCGCGGTGCGCGCGGTCACCGTGCCGTCACCGCGGACCTCTGCGAAGTCGCGCACCCTCCGGAGCAGCCGGTTCGCGACCCGGGGGGTGCCGCGCGCCCTCGCCGAGATGCACCGCGCGCCCTCGGGGTGGATCGCCACGCCGAGGATGGCAGCCGAGCGCAGCACGATCGCCTCGAGGTCCCCCGGCTCGTAGAGGTCGAGGCGACCCACGAACCCGAAACGGTCCCGGAGCGGCCCGGCGACCAGCCCCGTCCTCGTCGTCGCGCCGACGAGCGTGAAGCGCGGCAGGTCGAGCCGGATCGACCGCGCCGTCGGGCCCTTCCCGATCAGGATGTCGATCTTCGCGTCCTCCATCGCGGGATAGAGGACCTCTTCGATCGAGCGGGGAAGACGGTGGATCTCGTCGATGAAGAGCACGTCGCCCTCCTGGAGGTCCGTGAGCAGCGCCGCGAGGTCGCCGGCGCGGGCGAGCACCGGCCCCGAGGTCACCCGCAGGCCGACGCCCATCTCCGCGGCGACGATCCCGGCGAGGGACGTCTTGCCGAGGCCGGGCGGTCCGGCGAACAGGATGTGGTCGACGGGCTGGCGGCGTCCACGCGCCGCCTGGAGCACGATGCCGAGGTGCTCGACGAGATCGGCCTGGCCGACGAACTCGTCCAGCCGCCGAGGCCGGAGGTCGGCGTCGTACTGCGCGTCGTCGTCGGGAGCCTGAGACGGGTCGACCGCACGCGCGAGCCCGGGTCCGGCGCCGGGGCGCTCCCCGTGCGGCACGGCGAGGACCTCCCTGCGCGTCATCGGGCGGCGAGGTCCCGCAGCGCGAGCCTGAGGAGCTCCTCCACCCCGACATCCTCGCGCCGCCCCTCGAGCGCCCTGCGGATCTCCTCGGGCCCGTAGCCCAGCTCCGCGAGCGCGGCACGCGCCTCGGCCCGCGCGGACCCCGCCACGATCCCGGCGAAGGAGAGGTCGGGCACGTCGAGCCGGCTCTTCAGGTCGATGAGGAGGCGCGCCGCAGTCTTCCGGCCGATCCCGGGCACCGCGCAGAGCGTCTCGGCGTCGTCCTCCACGACCGCGGTGGACAGGGCGGCCGGCGAGAGCGCCGAGAGCACCGACAGGGCGAGCGAGGGCCCGACGCCGTGGGCGCCGAGGAGCGCCTCGAAGCACCGGCGCTCGTCGTCGTGCACGAAGCCGTAGAGCACGATCGCGTCCTCGCGGACGTGGGTGTGGACGTGGAGATGGACCTCGCTCCCCACGGCGCCGAGTGCCCCGGCGGTCCGGGTGGGGACCGAGACGCGGTAGCCGACGCCGCCGACCTCCACGAGGATCTCTCCGTCGGCGCCCCGCCACGTGAGCGTCCCGCGCAGCGAGCCGATCACCGGCGTGCCTCGGCGACGGCGCGCCGCACGGGCGCCGCGAAGAGGTGGCAGACCGCGAGCGCGAGCGCGTCCGCGACGTCGGGGGGGCCCGGGACGGTGGCGAGCCCCAGCACGGTCGCGACCATGCGGCGGACCTGCGCCTTGTCGGCGGCGCCCCAGGCGGCCAGGGCCTGCTTCACCTCGTTAGAGGTGTACTGCGCGACCTCGGCGCCCGCCGCCGCCGCCTCCGCGAGCGCGAGCCCGCTCGCCTGGCCGACGGACATCGCCGTACGGGCGTTCACCTGGAAGAACACTCGCTCCACGGCCACCACGTCCGGGCGGTGCTCGACCATCAGGCGACGCAGCTCGTCGCGCAGGAGGCACAGCCGCTCCGGGAGCGCGGTGTCCGGATCGGTCTCGAGGACCCCGGCGGTCACGGCGGCCACGCCGGCCGGGCGCGTGGAACGGTCGCCGGTGCCGGCAACGAGCCCGTACCCGCAACGCGACAGACCAGGGTCGATGCCCAGTACGAACATGCGTTCGACGCTAGCCGAGGCGAACGCCCCTGCGGTGGCTTTCCTCAGCCGGCGTAGGCGGCGAGGATCGTGTCGGGCATGTCGTAGTTCGCGTGCACGGCCTGGACGTCGTCGTGGTCCTCGATCGCCTCGAGGAGCCGGAGCACGCGCTGGGCTTCCTGGGAGTCGGTGATCTCCACGGTCGTGGTCGGCACCAGCGTGAGCTCGGAGCTGACGACTGCGATGCCCGACGCCTCGAGGGCCGCGCGCACGTGGGCGAGGTCGGTCGCGGCGGACACCACCTGCCACCGCTCCCCCACGTCGACGACGTCCTGGGCTCCCGCGTCGGCGGCGGCCTCGGTGATCGCGTCCTCGTCGAGGGAGCGCGCGAGCTCGACCACACCTTTGCGCTCGAACTGCCAGCTCACCGCCCCCGGCTCCGCGAGCGACCCGCCGTTCCTCGTGAACATGTTGCGAAGCTCGGCCGCGGTGCGGTTCCTGTTGTCGGTGAGGGTCTCGACGATGACCGCCACGCCCCCCGGTGCGTACCCCTCGTAGGACACGGCCTCGTAGCGCACCCCCTCGAGCTCGCCGGTGCCTCGCTTGATCGCGCGCTCGATCGTGTCCATCGGCATCGAGTCGGCGCGCGCCCGATCGAACGCGGTGCGGAGCGACGCGTTGTTGGTGATGTCGCCGCCGCCCTCCCGCGCCGCGACCTCGAGCGAGCGGATGTGCTTCACGAACCGTTTCGAGCGTGCCGCGTCCTGGGCGCCCTTGCGGTACTTGGTGGTTGCCCACTTCGAGTGACCCGACATCGTCGTGGATCCTTCCTGCCGGTCCAAAGCACGCGATGCTACCGCCGGGCCGGCGCCGGCTCGCCTGAGGGCCGGCGCCCGAGGGACCCGGTCGCGGGGCGCGCGTGCGAGCCTGCCGGCGCTCGCTCCGCGCGCCCTGCCATCTGCGCGAACAGCCGGTGGAGCCGTCTGTCCCCGGTGAGCTCGGGATGGAAGCTCGCGCCCAGCACGTGCCCCTGGCGGAGCACCACGGGGGCGGACCTGCCGCCCGAGCCCTGCGAGCTCTCCGTCGCGAGGACCTCGGCACCCCCCCACACCTCGGTGACGAGCGGCGCCCGGATGAAGACAGCGGGAAGCGGCCCAACGGCGTCCAACACGTCCCCCACGGGCTCGGCCACGCCTTCGAAGGAGAACCGCTGCGGGCCGTAGCCGTTGCGACGGACCGCGCAGTCCAACGCGGAGAACGTCCGCTGGTCTCCTCTGCCGTCCTCCACCCGCCCCGCCAGGAGGATCAGCCCCGCGCAGGTCCCGAGCACGGGGAGCCCGCGGGCGATTGCCTGCGCGATCGGCTCGAACAGCCCGGAGGACTCGAGCAGCATCGAAAGCGTCGTCGACTCCCCGCCCGGCAGCACCAGCCCGTCGATGCCGTCGAGGTCCGCGGGTCGCCGCACCCGGCGCGTGACCACGCCCACGTCGGCAAAGGCGGCCTCGTGCTCCAGGACGTCGCCTTGGAGGGCGAGGACGCCGACGGTCGCCGCCGGCTCCTCCACCGCTACCAGCCGCGCTCGGCCAAACGCTCGCTGAGCTCGGAAAGCTCCTCGCCGCGCATGGCGTCGCCGAGCCCCCGGCTGACCTTTGCGACGTGCTCGGCGTCCTCGAAGTGGGTGGTCGCCTCCACGATCGCCCGCGCCCGGCGCGCCGGGTCCTGGCTCTTGAAGATGCCCGAGCCGACGAACACCGCCTCGGCGCCGAGCTGCATGACGAGGGACGCGTCCGCAGGCGTCGCGATGCCGCCGGCGCAGAAGAGCGGCACGGAGAGCTTGCCGGTCTCCGCGACCTCCTGCACGAGGCCGATGGGCGCGCGCAGCTCCTTCGCCCACGCGTAGAGCTCCGCGCTGTCGGCCTGGGTGATCTTCCTGATGTCCCCCAGGATCGCGCGCAGGTGGCGCACCGCCTCGACGATGTTGCCGGTGCCGGCCTCGCCCTTGGAGCGGATCATCGCCGCGCCCTCGGAGATCCGCCGCAGGGCCTCGCCGAGGTTCGTGGCGCCGCAGACGAACGGCACCGTGAACGCCCACTTGTCGATGTGGTGGGCCTCGTCGGCCGGGGTGAGCACCTCGCTCTCGTCGATGTAGTCGACGCCGAGGGCCTGAAGGACCTGCGCCTCGGCGAAGTGGCCGATGCGCGCCTTGGCCATCACCGGGATGGTGACGGCCTGCTGGATGCCGTCGATCAGGGCCGGGTCGCTCATCCTGGCGACGCCGCCGTCACGCCGGATGTCCGCGGGGACGCGCTCGAGCGCCATCACCGAGACCGCGCCGGCATCCTCGGCGATCTTCGCCTGCTCGGCGTCGACCACGTCCATGATCACGCCACCGCGCAGCATGTCGGCGAGGCCGCGCTTCACGGTGAAGGTCCCCGTCGCCCGACCCCCGTTCGCCGTCGCCATGACACCCATGCTACCGGCTGCGCCGGCGCTCCTCGCGGCTCGCGCTCGGAGAGCGCTAGAGCTCCGCCAGCGCGTCGATGCGGACGGCGGTCGCATCGAGCTCGCCCGTCGGCGCCCGCCCCGGGGCGCCGACCATCGGATCGATCCAGACCCAACGGGTCGCGGCCCAGCGCCGGCCCGAGAACGGCGATCCCTGCCCCGGCGAGCGGTCCCCCATGGAGGCCAGCGCGCCGCGAAGGCCCGGCGGGTAGCGAACGGCGAGCGCGGCCGCCAGGTCCGCCCCGTACTCGCGTCCTCGGCCGACCGCCAGGTGCACCAGCCCGTCCCGCCCGGTCGCCCACGCGACGGCACCGGCGGTCGCGATCGCCACGGTCGACACCGCGGCGTCGCGCCGCCGCACGTGCACGAGCTCGTGAGCGACGACACCTTCCATCTCGATCAGCCCGAGCAGCTCGAGCAACCCGGAGGTCACCACCAGCACGGCGCGCCCGCCTCGCCCGGCGAGCGCGCAGGCGTTCGCGACCGGGTCGTCCAGGAGACGGAGCTCCGGTCGGGACACCCCGAGCGTCGCGCACAGCCCTTCGACCTGGTTGGCGAGCGCGGGCAGCACGCCGTCGCGCACCGGGGCGCCTCCGATCGTGCGGAGCGCGAGCGGCATCGACGCCACGGCGAGGAAGACGGCCACGGCGAGGAAGACCGCTCCTGCCGCAACCGCGCCGGCGACGACGCCGAGCACGGCTCCGATCACGGCGCCGAGCACGATCGCGGGTCCCGCGGCGGCACCGGTCACGAGGACGCGCATCCGGCGAGCGTTCGCACGCCGCCGCGCCGCGGTCTCGGCGTCTGCCAGCTCGTGTGCCCCGGCACGCGTCTCGACGGCAGACCCCGCCGCAGACCCCGCGGCTGACCCCGGGCGCCGCTGCGCCGGACCCCCGGGCGCGGGCTTGCCCGGCCCCCGTCCCCGTCGGGCGCGCGGGCGGTCGCCTGGGCGCGAGCTCGGCGGCGCGGCGCGCTTGGCCCCGGTGGCGCGCTTGGCCCCGGTGGCGCG
>JAKATJ010000013.1:14086-32667 GCA_021828005.1 Actinomycetes bacterium
GGCGCGCTTGGCCCCGGTGGCGCGCTTGGCCCCGGTGGCGCGTCCGCCGCCGGTTGCGGGCTTGGCCCGGGTGGCGCGTCCGCCGCCGGTTGCGGGCTTGGCCCCGGTGGCGTTCCCACCATCGGCCGCCTGCCGGGCATCCTGGGGCGCGCCGGTGCGTCCCCGCCTGCGGCGTCGCGCCGCCGCGCCTTGGTTCGCGCCGGTGCTCATCGCGCGCCCACGTTACCGCTGCGAGCCCTGCCACCCGCCCGGCCGGAGAGGACACCGGCCAGGCCAGGCGCTCCGGCGTGCAGCCCGGCGGCGAGCCCGGCGTGCAGCCCGGCGGCGAGCCGGTAGGCGTCGGCGTAGCGGCGCGCGAGGTGCTCCATCGACCACTCGCCTGCGTGGTCCGCCGCGCCGTCGAGGGCACCCTCGTCCCGCGGCTCTCGAAGCGCCACCACGAGCGCCTCGCGCAGGGCGCCGGCGTCGCCTGGCGGGACGAGCGTCGCGTGCGGGCCGGCAGCCTCCCGGTACCCCGGGATGTCCGAGGCCACGACTCGGCACCGTGCGGCCATGGCCTCGAGGAGCACCATGCCGAACGACTCGCCGTCGAGCGACGGCGCGCACAGCACGGTGGCGCGGGCGAGCCGGTCGGCGACTTCCTCGTCGCTCACCACCCCGAGCCAGCGCAGGCGCGCCGACTCGGGGTACCGCGCGCGCAGTGCGGCGGTCTCGGGGCCGTCGCCGGCCACCCACAGCTCCGCCTGAGGGCCGTCGGTCCCCTCGGGCCAGGACGACGAGAGCTGCGAGAACGCTTCGAGGAGGATGCCGAGCCCCTTGCGACGCTCGTGGCGCCCGAGGAACAAGACGGCGGGCGCCCTGGGCTCGCCCGGCCGGGCTCGCGCGAAGCGGTCCAGGTCCACCCCGTTGAAGAGCACCTCGTACTCGCCCGGGCACAGCAAGGCCGCGCTCTGCCGGGCGACCTCGGACACGGCGACCGCCACGTCGATGCGGCGACACGCCCTGCGCGCGCCAAGCGCCAAGAGCGACGCCGCCTGCGGGACGCCCGAACGGTGGAAGGTGGCGACGACTGGCCACCGGTGGACGAGCAGGAAGCCGTAGCCGAGCGCGGGCGCGAACGGCTCGTGCAGGTGCACGACGTCGGCACGCCACTCCCGCACCACGCCGACGGCGCGCCTGGCGGCCGCCGGCGACACCGAGACCGGGGAGACCGACCCGTTCGAGCGCACGCCGACCGAGCGACCGGCCACGTAGAGGTGGTCGGTCGCCCAGCCCGGTCCCCGGTTGCCGGGCGCGACCACGACGACCTCGTGACCAAGGCGCTCGAGTGCCCGCGCGAGACCGAGCGCCTGGCCCTGCACGCCTCCGGGCCGCGACAGGTCGTACGGGCAGACCATCGCGATGCGCAACCCGCGGGGGGCAGCGGGCACCGCGTCAGGTGCCGCCTCGGGCGCCGTCTCAGGCTTCACGGTCGCTCGGCCAGTTCGGCCCGTAGAGGTACCACTGCTCGGGCGCCCGGCGCACCATCCACTCGAACGCGCCCGCCAGCTCCTTCGTCAGCCGGGCCACGTCGGTGCGCAGCGACCCGGTACGCGTCGTGTCCAGCGGCGCTGTGATCACCGCGAAGTGCGACTCGGCCGGACCGCTGTAGATGACGGCCGGGAGCAGGACCGCGCCGGTGCGCAGCGCGAGCGTCGCGGGCCCCGCGGGAAGCGTCGTCTCTTCGCCGAAGAACTCGACAGGGACGCCGCCGCCGGCGATGTCCCTGTCGCACACCAGCCCGACGAGCCCCCCGCTGCGGAGCTCGCGCAGCAGCCTGCCGGTCGACTCGTCGCCGAGCGGCACGATCCGAAGCCCCATCTCCTCGCGCTTTTCGAGGAACCAGCGGAAGAGGGCCGGGGGCTCGATCCGCTCCGCGACGCTCGTCATCGGGTGGCCCTCGAGGGCGAGCCATGCGCCGCCCCATTCCCAGCTGCCGACGTGGGGCAGCGCGAGCAGGACGCCGCGGCCCGACTCGAAGGCCTGCTCAAGGTGCTCGTAGCCCCAATCGAGCACGAACCGGCTCCGCACCACCTCGGGCCTCGTCGACGGCAGGCGTGCGCCTTCTACCCAGTACCTGGCGTAGCTGCGGTACGAGCGGCGAGCCCATCGGCGCACCACCTCCGGGTCCGGCGCGACGCCAGGGGACGTGGAGGCGAGCACGCGCTCGAGGTGCCGCTCGCGCAGCGGGAGGGTGCCGTGCGGCCTGCGGGCCATGGCGCTCCCGACCAGCGCGGCGACGGCGGAGGCGACCGGCTCCGGCAGGACGCCGAGGCCTGCCCCCGAGATCCGGTAGGCGAGGAACGTCGCGGCGGACCGGAACCGCTCAGACGCCACGGTCGGGCGGGTCGGAGCCCCTCGCGCCCCGATGCCCCGAGCGAGGTGCGCGGTGCGGGCCGCGGGACGCCCGTACGGCGCGGGCGGCCTCGGTGCGCTCGCGGCGCGCACGCGCACGCGCGCTCCGGCTCTCGAGCGCCTCCTGGCGGCGCGCCCGCCAGCGCGCGGCGAGCTCTCCTTGCGGCTGGCCGGGAGCGAGGTACCCGTCGCGCCGCGCGCGCCGGACCGACGACCTGCGCGCGCCCCGCTCCGACCGCCACCCGAACCCCGACGGCGTGCGGGCCCCGGCGGGCGCCTCGCCCCCAGCGAGCGCCGGACCCTCCGCCGCGCGCCATGCGGTGACGAAGCGGGCGACCGCGGTGAGCGCGGTGAGGCCGAACAGCGCCCACAGCACCGGCACGAGCAGCCACGGCTCGAGGAAGCCGGCCCCGAGGAGGATCATGCGCTCCGCCCGCTCCATGAGCCCCCCGAACACCCCGCCGTTGGTCATCGGCAGGCCCAGCGCGTCGGCCTTCGCGCGCACGTAGGAGACGAGCGAGGCGGCGGCGAGGACGGCCAGGGGGAGGAGCGCGAGCTCCCCGTCGTGGACCGAGACGAGGTACCACGCGACACCGGCCATCAGCACGGCGTCGGCGAAGCGGTCCATGACCGAGTCGAACAGCGCGCCGCGCACCGAGGCGGTCCCCGCCGCCTTCGCCACGGGGCCGTCGAACAGGTCGTGGAAGCCCGTGACGGCCAGGAGCGGGATTCCGACGAGGAGGTGCCCCGTCGCCACGACCAGCGCGGTCGCGACGGCGAACACGAGCCCCGAGGCGGTCAGGACGTCGGCGGTGACCCCGAGACGGGCGATCCGGCGACTCACTGGCCCCGTGAACCGGTCGACCCCTCGTCGCCAGCGACCGTCGAACACCGCGCCGAGTCTACATCGGCGGTTCCAGGGCCCTTCGGCCCGGTCCGGCCCCCGACGAACCCCGTGCCGGGTGGTGGTTAACTGGCGGCGGGCGCACGCCGGCGGGGGTGCCGGCCAGCCCGAAAGGAGGTCGCCGTCGTGGCACCGCTCGCGCCGTCCGAGATCCGCAACGTCGCCCTTGTCGGCCACCATGCTGCGGGCAAGACCACCCTCGCCGAGGCGCTCCTGCTCTCCACGGGCGCGCTGAGCCGCCAGGGGTCGGTCGAGAAGGGGACGACGGTCTGCGACTTCGAGCCCGAGGAGGTCTCACGCCAGCTGTCGATCTCCTTCGCCATCGCGCCGTGCAGCGTCGACGGCGTGAAGATCAACCTCTTGGACACGCCGGGCTACGCGGACTTCGCCACCGACATGCGCGACGCGCTCAGCGTCGCGGACCTCGCCGTCGTGGTGGTGAGCGCCACCGACGGCGTCCAGGCCCAGACCGAGGATGCGTGGCGCGCGGCGGCCGACCTCGGGATGGCGCGCATCGTCGTCATCGACAAGCTGGACCGCGAGCGAGCCGACTTCGACCGCACGCTGGCAGAGGTCCGGGCGGCCTTCGGCGCCGGCGTGGCGCCGGTGGAGCTCCCGATCGGCGCAGAGAGCGGGTTCCGCGGCGTGATCGACCTGCTCGACGACCGGGCAACCCTCTACGACACGGCGTCCGGGCCGCCGGTCAGAGGGGTGGACGGCCCCGTCCCCGAGGACCTGGAGGTCGCCGAGCACGCCGTCCACGAGCAGCTCGTCGAGGGGATCGTCGTCGGCGACGACGAGCTGATGGCCCGCTACCTCGACGGCGAGCCGATCGACCGGGCCGAGCTGCAGGCGAGCCTGGCGTCGGGGGTGGCCTCCGGCGCGGTGTTCCCGGTGCTGTGCTGCTCGGGGACGACCGGCGTGGGTGTCGACCGCCTGGCACGCCTGCTCGTCGAGCTCTGCCCGTCGCCCGACCGCTCGCGCAAGGCCCAGGTCGTCGCCGGCGGCACGACGGCCGAGGTCGCCGCCGACCCGTCCGGACCGCCGCTCGTGGTCGTGTGCAAGACGCTCTCGGACCAGCACGCCGGCAAGCTCTCTCTCTGCAAGGTGCTCTCGGGCACGCTCAAGCCCGACACCGTGCTCACGAACCCGCGCACCCACGCCGACGAGCGGCTGCACGTGCTCTCGTCGCTGCGCGGCCACGACGCGACGCCGGTCGACGCCGTCGTCGCAGGCGACTTCGTCGCGATCCCCCGGCTGGCGGGGTCGCTCACGGGCGACACCCTCGCGCCGAAGGACAAGCCCGTCACCGTCGTCTTCTCCGCCGCGGAGGCGCCCGCACTCGCCGTCGCGGTGGCGCCCGCCTCGCGTGCCGACGAGGACAAGCTGATGTCGGCCCTCCAGCGCCTCTGCGAGGAGGACCGCAGCCTGACCGTGAGCCGCAACGACGAGGCGCACCAGACCGTCCTCGGCGTCTCCGGGGAGGTGCACCTCGCGGTGACGCTCGAGCGCCTGTCGCGCAAGTTCGGAGTCACCGTGGAGCGCCAGGAGGTGGCGATCCCCTACCGGGAGACGATCTCCAAGCCCGCCGCCGCAGAGGGGAAGCACAAGAAGCAGTCCGGCGGCCACGGCCAGTTCGGCGTCTGCCACCTGCGCGTCGAGCCCCTCGGACGCGGCGAGGGCTTCCAGTTCCACGACGAGGTGGTGGGGGGCGCGATCCCCCGCCAGTACATCCCTGCCGTCGAGAAGGGGGTCATCGAGGCGATGGCGCGTGGCGGCGCGTACGGCTACCCGGAGGTCGACGTGTCGGTCACCGTCGACGACGGCAAGTACCACTCGGTCGACTCGTCCGAGCTCAGCTTCAAGACTGCCGCGATGCTCGCCTTCCGCGAGGCCGTCGCCCGCGCCGGACCCGTCCTCTTGGAGCCGGTCTCCAAGGTCGTCGTCACGGTGCC
This sequence comes from Actinomycetes bacterium, assembly GCA_021828005.1. Taxonomy (GTDB): domain Bacteria; phylum Actinomycetota; class Acidimicrobiia; order Acidimicrobiales; family RAAP-2; genus JAJYVT01. The sequence continues at coordinate 19,340 of JAKATJ010000013.1, forward strand.
CGCGGAGCTCCAGGGCGACGTCCTCGGCGACCTGAACTCCCGCCGCGGCAGGATCGTCGGCACCGAGGCGATCGACTCCCTCCAGGAGGTGACCGCGATGGTGCCGACCGCAGAGCTCGCGCGCTACGCCGTGGACCTGCGCGCGCTGACCGGCGGGCGGGGCCGGTTCCGCGCGGAGCACGACCACTACGACCCGGTTCCCGAGCACCTGGTGGCCTCCCTCGCCCGGAGCGTCCCGGCCGAGCCCTGAGGCCACGAGGCGTGGGCGGGCCCTGACCCTACGAGACGTGGGGCCAGGACCTCGTGAGCTTCTCCCAGGCCTCGGCCAGCGCCTCTGGGATCACGCGGACGCCCGCGACCGTGGTCATGAAGTTCGTGTCGCCCGACCAGCGCGGCACGACGTGGAGATGGAGGTGGAGGGGAATGCCCGCGCCGGCCGCACGGCCGAGGTTCGCGCCCAGGTTCAGGCCGTCGGGCGCGTAGGCGGCGCTGATCGCGCGGACCGCCGCGCGCGACGTCGCCCACAGCTCGCCGGACTCGTCGTCGGTGAGCTCGTCGAGCCCGGACACGTGGCGCAACGGCAGCACGAGCAGGTGCCCGCTCGAGTACGGGTAGGCGTTCAAGACCGCGAAGGTGAGTCCCCCCCGATAGACCACGCCGTTGTCGGCCGAGGGTGGCCCGCTCTCGGCGATGGCGCAGAAGACGCAGCGGCCCCCTGCCGGGGTGCGCTCTGCTTCGGCAGCCTCGCGCACGTACGCGTCGCGCCACCCCGCCCAGAGCTGCTCCAGCGGCACGGCTAGGCGCCCGGCGCGATCCGCCGGGAGGCGACGTCCTCGCGCACCCGTGCAACGGCCTCTTCGAGCGCGACGCCGCGCTCTGGCCGGTCGTCGCCCCTGCGATTGACGCCGACGGTGCCCGAGGCGACGTCGTCGTCCCCGACGACGAGCACGTAGGGCACCTTCTCGAGCTTCGCGCGCCGGATCCGCGCGCCGAGCGGCTCGCTCGCGTCCTCCATCTCCGCGCGAAGCCCGCCGGCTGCGAAGCGGTCGGTCGCCGAGGTGGCGTAGTCGACGTGGTCGTCACGCACCGGCAGCACCCGCACCTGCACCGGGGAGAGCCAGGTCGGAAGGTTGCCCGCGTAGTGCTCGAGCAGCACGCCGAAGAAGCGCTCCACCGAGCCGAAGAGCGCGCGGTGGACCATGACCGGCCGGTGCTTCGCGTTGTCGGCGCCCGTGTACTCGAGACCGAAGCGCTGGGGCAGCTGCAAGTCGAGCTGGACCGTCGACAGCTGCCAGTTCCTCCCGATCGCGTCGCGCGCCTGGACCGAGATCTTGGGCCCGTAGAAGGCACCGCCTCCCACGTCCAGCGCGAGATCGAGGCCCCTCCCTTCTGCCGCCTCACGCAGGACGTCGGTCGCGTCGTCCCACTCCTCGTCGGAGCCGACCGCCTTCCCCTCGGGCTTCGTCGAGAGCTCCAGCCAGAAGTCCTCGAGCCCGTAGTCGCGCAGCAAGTCGAGGACGAAGGTGAGAGCCCGGCTGAGCTCTGCGGCCATCTGGTCCCGGGTGCAGAAGATGTGGGCGTCGTCCTGGGTCATCCCGCGCACGCGGGTGAGGCCGTGCACCACCCCGGACTTCTCGTAGCGGTAGACCGTGCCGAACTCGAAGAGCCGCATGGGCAGCTCGCGGTACGAGCGCTGCCGGCTCCGGTAGACGAGGATGTGGAACGGGCAGTTCATCGGCTTGACGTAGTACGCCGCGCCGTCGTCCAGCTCCATCGCGGGGTACATCGAGTCGGCGAACCACTCGACGTGGCCGGACTCCTCGAAAAGCGCCGCCTTCGTGATGTGGGGCGAGTAGACGAAGTCGTAACCGGCCTCGGCGTGGCGCTTCCTCGCGTAGTCCTCCATCTCGCGCCGGACGACCCCGCCCTTCGGGTGGAAGACCGGGAGGCCCGAGCCGATCTCGTCGGGGAACGAGAACAGGTCCAGCTCGTGGCCGATCCGGCGGTGGTCGCGCCGCTCGGCCTCCTCCACGCGGTGGAGGTGGTCGGCGAGCGCGGCCTCCGACTCCCAGGCGGTGCCGTAGATCCGCTGCAGCTGCTGGCGGTGCTCGTCGCCCCGCCAGTACGCCCCGGCGACCCTGGTGAGCTTGAAGTGCGAGAGCCTTCCGGTCGACGGCACGTGCGGCCCCCGGCAGAGGTCCACGAACGCCTCGGAGTTGCGGTACGTGGAGACGGTCACCGCGCCCGCGGTGCCCACGCCGGCCCCCGCGTCGACCTCGTCTGCGCCGCGCCGCGCCCCTTCGATGATCTCCTGTTTGTAGGGCTGGCCGTCGAACAGCGCGAGCCCCTCGTCGACGGACAGCTCGCTGCGCACGAACGGCTGGTCCTCGGCGACGATCTCGCGCATCTCCGCCTCCACGCGACCGAGGTCCTCCTCGGAGAAGCGCGCGCCACCGGGGAGCTCGAAGTCGTAGTAGAAGCCGTCTGCGATCACCGGGCCGATCGCGAAGCGCGCGCCGGGCCACAGCCGCAGGACCGCCTGGGCCATCACGTGGGCGGTCGAGTGGCGCAGCACCTCGCGGCCGGGTCCGGAGTCGGCGGTCACGATCGACACCGAGGCGCCGTCGGGGAGCTCGCTCGAGAGGTCGACCAGCCTCCCGCCGACCTCCGCGGCGACCGCCGACCTCGCGACGCGCGCGCCGATCGCGGCCGCCAGGTCGGCGCCCGTCGCGCCCTCGGGCAGCTCCCGCTCGGAGCCGTCGGGCAACTGGACCCTCACGTGTTGCGCCATCGACGCGCCCGTCCTTCCGTCTCACCGGTCCGTCTCACCGGTCCGTCTCACCGGTCCGTCTCACCGGTCCGTCTCACCGGTCCGGTCGTGGGTCGAAGAACGGTACCGCCCCGGGACCGGCCTACAGGACGACTCCCAAGAGCGCGGCGCCCGCAACGACGGAGGCGCCCGAGGCGGCGCGCTCGTCGAGCGTCGCCAGGGCCCCGGGCACGTCGAGGTCGTCGTCCAGCCTCTCCCGCACGAGGTCGAGGGTCGCGTCGCTCGTGCCCTCGGTGAGCGCCGGCGCCAGGCGCCACCGCTCGAGGCGCTCAGCGGCGGGCCCGAGCTCCGAGTCGTCCCATTCCCAGTCGAAGCGGTAGCGGTGGGCGAGGAGGGCGAGCCGTACGACCGCGGGCTCCCACTCCTTCAGGAGGTCCCCCACGAAGACCAGGTTGCCGATCGACTTCGACATCTTCTGGCCATCGAGCCCGACGAGGCCCACGTGCAGCCAGTGACGGACGAACTGGTGTCCCGTCACCGACTCTGACTGCGCGGTCTCGCATTCGTGATGTGGGAACACGAGGTCGCGACCGCCGCCGTGGAGGTCGACGGTGGGCCCGAGCTCGCGCATCGCCAGCGCCGAGCACTCGATGTGCCACCCCGGGCGTCCCGGTCCCCAGCGCGACTCCCACGCCGGCTCGTCGGGAAGCGACGGCTGCCACAGCACGAAGTCGAGGGGATGGCGCTTGGCGGGATCGCCCGGGTTGCCGCCTTGCTCAGCCGCGAGCACGAGCATCTCCTCCTCGGAGAGATGGCTCACCTTGCCGAAGCCCGGGAACGTGGTGACGTCGAAGTACACGCCCCCGCCGGCGCGGTACGCGTGGCCGGTGTCGAGCGCAGCGCCGACCAGGCCGAGGATGTCGGGGATCGCCGAGGTCGCGCGCGGCTCCACGTCCGGTGGAAGGAGGCCGAGCGCCTTCATGTCCGCGTCGAAGCGCGCCATCTCCTCGGCTGCGAGGTCGAGGTAGTGGACGCCCAGCTCGCGAGCCTTGCGCAGGATGTCGTCGTCGACGTCGGTCACGTTGCGCACGCAGCGCACGCGGTGCCCCATGTCGATCAGCCGGCGCTTGAGCACGTCGTAGGTCACGTAGACCGCTGCGTGGCCGAGGTGCGCCGCGTCGTAGGGGGTGATGCCGCACGTGTACATCGTCACGAGCGGCCCGGGCCGGAACGGAACCACCGCCTGGCGGACGGTGTCGTAGAGCTGCACCTCAGATCCCGGCGAGCTTCAGGGTGCTGTGCGCACGGTACCGAATATTCAGCGTGATGCACACCGCGGTGAACGCCTCGACCGCCGCCGCCTGGCCCAGGCTCCCTGCGTCGAGCGGGCGGAGGCCCTCGATGCGCTCGATGAGCGACATGGTCTCGGCGGTCGCCTCCGGGTCGTCGGCGCACACCAGCACGTCCGCGATCAGCCCGGAGTCGAGGTCCTGCATCTCGCGGGCGGGAAGGTGGTGGAAGGCCGCGGCGACTTTGGTGCGTGGGAGCGCGGCCTGCAGCGCCGCGGCGACCGACCCCCGGGGGTGGACGAGGCCGAGCATCTCCCGGCCCTCGCGGACGAGCGCGCTCGCCATCGACACGAGCACCTTCCCCTCCAGGCGGTCGGCGAGCTCCGCCGCGGTCCGGGCCGCGCCCTCCCAGGGAGTCGCGAGCACGACGAGCTCTGCGTCCGCCGCCTCGCCGTTGCCGACCCCGGCGAGCTCGCCTTCGATGCGGCCCGGCCAGGCCGCCGCGATCTCGCCGACGACGGACGCCGCGCGCGCCGGGTCGCGCGAGCCGATGCCCACCGACATGCCCGCGACGGCGAGCCGGAGCCCGAGCCCCCGGCCTGCCGGCCCCGTCCCTCCGATGATCCCGACGTCCACTCGCCCACCTTCTCAGGGTTTGCCGCACGAGAACCTGCGCTGCCGAGACTACGCAGTCCCGGGCGAGGAGCACACGTCCGGCAGTCGGCGCCCGTCGCCGTGGTCGTGGTGGTCCGGCGGCAGGCGTTGCACCGGTCAGGTCCTGTCGCCTCACGTCAATACCTCCGGGAAGGGGCTGACCGACCACACGACCGAGGGGCGATAGCCTGCGCCGCCGTGGGCATCCTCGAGGGAAAGCGCATCCTCGTCACCGGCGTGCTGACCGACGACTCACTCGCGTTCGCCACCGCGCACACGGCGGTGACCGAGGGCGCGGAGGTGGTGCTCTCTGGGTTCGGCCGCGGCCTCTCGATCACGCGGCGCACGGCGAGAAAGCTCCCCGTGGAGCCCGACGTGCTCGAGATCGACGTGACCGACGCCAGACAGCTCGCCGCTGCGGCCGCCGGCGTCTCGGCGCGATGGGGCCGCCTCGACGGGATCCTCCATGCGATCGGCTTCGCGCCGCCGAACTGCCTCGGCTCGGGGATGTTCGCCGCCCAGTGGGACGACGTCTCGGTCGCGCTGCATGTGTCCGCCTACTCGTTGAAGGCGCTCGTCGCGGCGTTCCTGCCGCTGCTCGAGGTCTCGGGAGCCGACGGCGGCGCGTCGGTCGTCTCGCTCGACTTCGACGCGAGCGTGGCGTGGCCCGCCTACGACTGGATGGGCGTGGCAAAGGCCGCGCTCGAGTCGCTCACCCGGTACCTCGCCAAAGAGCTGGGTCCGAAGCACATCCGCGTCAACCTCGTCGCCGCGGGCCCTGTCCGCACGATGGCGGCGAAGTCCATCCCGGGCTTCTCGGCATTCGAGGATTCCTGGGCCGCACGCGCTCCCCTCGGCTGGGACGTGCGCGACGCCACCCCGGTCGCGAAAGCCTGCGTCGCGCTCCTCTCGGACTGGCTGCCGATGACGACCGGCGAGACTTTGCACGCCGACGGCGGCGCGCACGCGGTCGGCGCCTGACGCCCGCCGCGCCCGCCGCGCCCGCCGCGCCCTCTCCACAGCGCCCGCCGCGCCCTCCGCGCCGCGCTCTCTCCGCCGCGCGTCGCCGCGTCGCAGGGATCCGGTGCCGCACCCTCAAAGCTGAGCTACCATCTCGACGACACAGGGCAGCGGAACCAGGAAGCCGGTGCGAGTCCGGCACGGTGCCGCCACTGTGATCGGGGAGCGTCCCTCAAAGACGACCACGGCCCGAACGGGCTGGAAGGTCGAGGGGCGCGTTGATCCGGAGTCAGGATACTGACCGCTGCCCTCCGAGCAACGGGGCGAGAGCACCCCGGAGGAGCGTGCGACATGGTCGGTGGTTCGAATTCGTTCAGCGCACCCGTCAAGCGGGCCAGGGTGCCGGTGCTGGCGGCGCTGGCGGTGGCAGCGGGGTTGTTCGCGGCAGCCTGCGGCTCGAGCGGGCCGCCTGCGGCCGCGACGAGCACCTCCCGGCCGCCGGTCGCCGCGTCGTCGAGGTCGGGCTCCTGCCGCCAGGTGCCCGGCGTCCATCACGCCCGACTGGTCGTGGAGCCGGCCGCAGGCCGGGTGCTGGCGCGCTGCGTGGGCTTCGCAGGGAAACACGTGGCTGCGATGAAGCTGCTGGAGGAGAGCCACATCGAGCTCGGAACCCAGACGTTCAGCTTCGGCGTGGCCGTCTGCCAGGTCGACGACGTCCCTGCCCACTACACCCAGTGCCTCCCGTCGGGGAAGGACTACTGGGCGCTCTTCCTGTCGACGAACGGCCGCACCTGGACGAGCCCGGCGGTCGGCGTCAGCGAGGTCACGGTCCCTCCGGGCGGGTCTCTCGGGCTGCGCTACGACTCGCCGAAGGGCACGCCGGCGCCGCCGCCCCCGCCGACGCCGGCGTGACCTGCACGTCGGCGTGACCCGCACGGCGGCGTGACCCGCACGGCGGGGGTGGCCGTCTGGGTGCTGGCGGCTCTCGCCGTCGCCCTGCTGGACACCGACCCCGCTTCCCAGGCGATCGTGCTGGCCGGCGCGTGGGCGCTGCTCGCACGGCGGCGCGCCGCGGGACGGCGGCTTCGCCCGCTGGCGCTCGGCCTCGCGGTCCTCGGCGCCGTCACGGTCGCCGTGAACGGGATGCTGTCGCACACCGGGGCCACCGTCCTCGGCGTGGTCCCGTCCTGGTTGCCGCTGCTCGGCGGCCAGGTGACCGCCGAGGGCTTCGCCAGCGGCGGCTCGATCGCCCTCGGCCTCGTCACCGCGGTCTCCGTCACCGCCGCCCTGTCGCTGGTGGTGGAGCCGACCGACCTCGTCGATGCCCTCCCCGGTCCCCTGCAGCACGCCGGCGCCGCCCTCGGCGCGGCGCTCAACCTCGTGCCCGCGACGGCATCGAGCTTCGTGGCGGTGCGCGATGCGCAGCGCCTGAGGGGCTGGCGACCGCGGGGTGCCCGCGCCATGGTCGACCTCGCTGTCCCGGTCCTCCTCGGCGCGATCGACCGGTCGGTGCAGCTGGCCGAGTCGATGGAAGCCCGGGCCTTCGGCGCGGGCAGGCGCACGCGCATGGCCGGCGGCGGGCGGTCGGCCGGGCCCGCCGCCGTCGCCGTCGCCAGCGTCGTCGCCCTGGCGTCGGTGGTCGTGATCTCGGCCGCGGGAGGCCTGAGCGGCTGGTACGCGTACCCGGTGCCCACCGTGCCGTCGGTGACGCCGCTCGCCCTGGCCCCTGCGATCCTGGTCGCGCTCGCCGGCGCGCTGCTGCCCCCCGAGCCCCGGTGAGCGAGGTCCGCACGCCGGCGCGCACCATCGGTGCGACGGTGTCCCTCGAGGGGCTGACGTACACGTACCCGGCATGGTCGGACCGACCGCTGCCAGCGCTGCGCGACGTCGACCTCGCGCTCGGGCCGGGGCTGACCCTCGTGGACGGCGACTCGGGCTCGGGCAAGTCGACCCTGCTGCGGGTGTGCAACGGGCTCGTGCCGCACTTCCACGGAGGCACGTTCGGGGGCCGGGCATCCGTCTGCGGCCTGGACGTGCTCGCCACGCCGACCCGGGCCCTCGCCCGCCACGTCGGGTTCGTCTTCCAGGAGCCCGAGACGGGCTTCGTGCGCGGCATCGTCGCCCGCGAGGTGGCGTTCTTCCCCGAGAACCTGGGGTTGCCTCGCGAGTCCATCCGTCGGCGGGTCGCGGAGGCCCTCGACCGCGCGGGCATCGCCGACCTCGCCTCGCGGCGGCTCTCGACGCTGTCGGGCGGCGAGCGCCAGCGGGTCGCGTTGGCGTCGGCCCTCGCCGCCAGCCCGTCCGTGGTGGCCATGGACGAGCCGATGTCCCAGCTCGACGAGGACGGCGCCGCCGCCCTCACCGCGACGCTCGTCGCCCTCGCCGGCGCAGGCACGACCGTCGTCGTCGCCGAGCACCGGCTCGGCGAGCTGCCGGGCGCCCGGCGGGTGTCGCTCGCCGGCGGGCGTATCACCGAGAGCCCTCCTGGCGACCCGCCGCCCACGCCGCCAGGCCCGCGCGTTCCCAGGCATCCGGGAGCCCTTCTCTCCCACGCGTCCCGCCCGTGGTCGCCGGGCACCTCGGGCTGCCGTGCCGCCGGCGGCCCGACGGCGTGGTCCCTCTCCGGGGCGACCGTCGGCGTCGGGGGGCGCCCGCTTCTGGCAGGGATCGACGTCTCGGGCGCGCCCGGCGAGGTCGTCATCGTCACCGGCCCGAACGGGTCGGGCAAGACGACGCTGCTTCGGACCATCGCCGGGCTCGCCGCGCCCCTCGACGGCCAGGTGGAGCGCAGGCCCGGGAGGGTCGCCTACCTGCCGCAGGAGCCGGGGCTCCTCCTGCACCGCCACAGCGTGCGCGCGGAGGTCGACCAGACGCTGCGGTGGTCGCAGCTGACCGGCTCTGCGGACGACGTGCTCGAGATGCTCGGTCTGGCAGAGCTCGCCGAGCGCGACCCCCGTGACCTGTCGGGCGGCCAGCGACAGCGGGCCGCGCTCGCCGTCGTGCTGGCGGGCCGGCCCTCCCTGGCGCTGCTCGACGAGCCCACCCGGGGGATGGACGCCGCCGCGCGGGTGTCGCTCGCGCGCGTCCTGCGGCGGCTCGCCGGCGAGGGGGCCGCGGTCGTCGCCGCGACGCACGATCTCCGGCTCGCGCGCGAGCTCGGCGGCCGCGTGGTCCGCATCATGGGCAGCGCCCTCGTGCCCGACGGGGAGGCGGCCCGGTGACCCGAGTGGGCGAGGCCGGGAGCGCACGCGCACGTGAAGGGGTGGAGGCGCGGGTCCCGGGGAGCGGCCGGCGGAGCGGCGCCGCGCGGTTGGCCGGCGCGGCGCTTCCGGCCGTCTCGCTCGTCGGAGCCGGCGTCTTCCTCTGGCCGTTCCTCGGCGCGGGCCTGCCGGCCGCGTCCGCCACCACGGCCTTCGCGCTGGGGACCGCTGCCGCGCTGGCGGGCGTCGAGCTGGCCGCGGGACGCCTGGACACCCGGCGGCTCGCTCTGCTCGCGGCGCTGTCGGCGATCGACGCCGCGGCCCGTGCCGTGGTCGTCACCGGCATCGGGGGGTTCAGCCCGATCTTCCTTCTGATCCTGTGCGGCGGCTACGTGTACGGGGCGGAGTACGGCTTCCTGCTCGGGGCCACCTCCATGCTCGTGTCGGCGCTGGTCACCGGCGGCCTGGGGCCCTGGCTGCCCTACCAGCTGTTCGCCGTCGGCTGGGTGGGCGCGGCGGCGGGGCTCGCGGGCCGGGGCCGGACCGGCCGTCCCACCCGACGCGATGTCGTCGTCCTCGCGGCGGTCGGCGTCGTCACGGGCTACGCCTTCGGCGCGGCGATGGACGTGTGGAACTGGACCTTCTACCAGGCCTCCCCTGGGCTCGGGTTCCACCCGGGCATGCCGCCCGCAGAGGCGCTCTCCCACTTCGCACGCTTCTACGTGGTCACGTCGATCGTCTACGACACGTTCCGCGCCGTGGGCAACGCGGTGATGGTCGCCGCGCTCGGGGCACCGGTGCTCGTCGCGCTCGCGCGCCTCCGGGCGCGCCTGCAGGTGTCGGTGGACGACCCCGTCCCAGGCTGAGCCCCGCAGGGGGCGCGCGACCCCGCCGGTAGGCTCGGTCCTCGTGAGCGCGTGCAACCAGGCCGCCGGCCTGGGCTGATCGGTCGAGGAGCGGAGGGGTGCGCGGGATGGCAGGGGGATGGATGGGGCTTCGCTCCTTCCACCAGGACCGCTCCGTGCTCCAGCACCGGGTGAAGAAGGGCACGACCCGGCGGATGCTCCGCTTCGCGATGCCCTACCGCAGGATCCTCATGATCTTCGTCCCGGTCGTCGTCCTCGGGGCCGCCGCCGGGGCGGTGAACCCGCTCATCCTGCGGGCGATCATCGACCGCGGGATCCTCGGGAAGAACGCCGGCCTCGTCGTCGAGCTCGCGCTGCTCGCAGGGGGCCTCGCGCTCGTCACAGCGGGGCTCTCCCTCTACCAGCGCCGCGTCGCCGCGATCATCGGCGAGGGGCTCATCTACGACATGCGGTCCAAGGTCTTCGGCCACGTCCAGCGGATGCCGCTCGCCTTCTTCACCCGGACCCAGACCGGCGCGATGGTGAGCCGGCTGAACAACGACGTGATCGGGGCGCAGCAGGCGTTCACGACACTGCTGTCGAACGTCGTCGGCAACATGGTGACGGTGCTCATCGTGCTCGGGGCGATGTTCTACCTGTCCTGGCAGATCACGCTGATCGCGCTCGTGCTGCTGCCGGCGTTCCTCGTGTCCGCACGCGTGATCGGCCGGAGGATCGGGTCGCTGACCAAGGAGGGCTACGACCTCAACGCGCAGATGAACATGGTCATGCAGGAGCGCTTCAACGTGTCGGGGGCCATGCTCGTGAAGCTCTTCGGCCGGCCCGACACCGAGCAGCGCAACTTCGACCAGAAGGCCGCCCGCGTGCGCGACATCGGCATCGTGCAGGCGCTCTACTCCCGGATCTTCCTGGTCGCGCTCGTGCTGACCGCGTCGCTCGCGACGGCGTTCGCGTACGGCTTCGGCGGGGTCGAGGCCGTCCACGGCGCGCTCGCGATCGGCACCATCGTCGCGTTGACCGCGTACCTGGCGCGCCTGTACGGCCCGCTCACGCAGCTCTCGAACCTGAACCTGGACGTGATGACCACGCTCGTCTCCTTCGAGCGGATCTTCGAGGTGCTCGACCTCGACCCCATGATCAAGGCGCGTCCGGACGCGGTCGCGATCCCGCGTGGCCCCGCGAGCATCGAATTCGACCACGTGTCGTTCTCCTACCCGACGGCTGAGGAGGTCTCCCTCGCCTCCCTCGAAGCCGTCGCCACGCTCGAGTCGCCGGTGCGGACCGAGGTCCTCCACGACGTCTCGTTCCGGGTGGAGGCCGGCCAGATGGTGGCGCTCGTCGGTCCCTCGGGCGCCGGCAAGACGACGATCAGCTTGCTCGTGCCGCGCCTGTACGACGCGACGACCGGGTCGGTCCGGGTGAGCGGGGTGGACGTCCGGGACGCGACGCTCGACTCGTTGCGGGAGGCCGTCGGCGTGGTGGCACAGGACCCTCACCTCTTCCACGACACGCTCCGTGCCAACCTCCTCTACGCGCGCCCCGAGGCGAGCGACGAAGAGCTCGTGTCGGCGCTCGAGCAGGCGCAGATCCTCCCCCTCGTCGCGTCCTTGCCCGACGGGCTCGACACGCTCGTCGGGGAACGCGGCTACCGGCTCTCGGGGGGCGAGAAGCAGCGGGTCGCGCTCGCACGGCTCATCCTGAAGGCCCCCGACGTGGTGGTGCTGGACGAGGCGACCGCGCACCTCGACTCCGAGTCGGAGGCGGCGGTGCAGGAGGCCCTGCGCCGTGCCCTCGTCGGGCGGACCTCGCTCGTGATCGCGCACCGGCTCTCGACGGTGCGCGACGCGGACCAGCTCCTCGTGGTCGACTCCGGCAGGATCGTGGAACGGGGGACCCACCGCGAGCTCCTCGCCGCAGGGGGCCTCTACACGCTCCTCTACCACACCCAGTTCGCCGACCAGGAGGCGGACCGGGGGAGGGTGGGACTGCGGGCGGCAGGGCGCACTGGCGCACCGGCGGTCGTGCCCGTGCGCGGGCACATCGGGTAAGAACTACGCGATGGCCACGACGCCCACCAAGCGCAAGAGGCTGAGACGGCTGCGTACCGCCCCCGCCCGGCTCATCGGCCGCACGGCCTGGTTGCGACGTCGCTACGCCCGCAGGATCCTGAAGACGATCGACAAGTTCCAGGAGAAGGGCCGGCCGCTCCCCGAGAACCTGGTCCGGCTCGAGCGCCAGCTCCGCCGGGTGCCCAAGCCCAAGCGCCAGCAGGTCGTCGAGCAGATGATGGAGATGGGGTCCGAGGACGACGTCTCGACCAACCGCGCGCTCCGGCGCGCAGCGGGCCGTCAGGAGCGCCAGAAGGGCCAGCACAAGGGCGGGCTCCGACCGGGCACGCTGCCCGGCCAGCCGCGTCAGCGCCCGCGCAACTAGCCCGGCGACCAGGTGACCGAACGCGTGCCGCTGCGGTTCGACCCGATCGGCGAAGCGCGCCGCCAGTGGACCCTCCACGGATGGGGCGACGCGGCGCCGGCGATGGCGGTGGTCACCTCGATCATGCGCGCCCAGCAGCTGCTGCTCGCCCGGGCCGACGCGGCACTGCGGCCGTTCGACCTGTCATTCTCCCGCTACGAGGTCCTCATGCTCCTCTCCTTCTCCTCGCGCGGGGCACTCCCGCTCGGCAAGATCGGAGAGCGTCTCCAGGTGAACCCCGCGAGCGTCACGAACGCGATCCACCGGCTCGAGGACCAGGGGCTGGTCGCGCGCGAGCCGAACCCGACCGACGGGCGCGGCAGGCTCGCCCGGCTCACCGACGAGGGGCGCACCAGAGCGCGTGCGGCGACCGACGCCATGAACGCCGAGGTCTTCGGCGACCTCGGCCTGGGCGAAGAGGCCCTCGGGCAGCTCTTCTCACTGCTCTGGGGCATCCGACGTGCCGCAGGCGACTTCGCCGAGGAGCCGGGTCGCGGGCCGGCGGCGGTGCTCCACGGCATGAGGCGCGGGTGACGAAGCCCGCGGAGGAGCCGGTCCCGGCCGGCGCGTTGGCGGGCTGTCTCGTGGCCGACTTCAGCCGCGTGCTCGCCGGGCCGCTCGCGACCATGGTGCTCGGCGACCTCGGCGCGACCGTGGTGAAGGTGGAGCACCCCTACGGCGACGACACGCGCCAGTGGGGCCCGCCGTTCAAGGACGGCGAGAGCACCTACTTCCTCGGCGTCAACCGCAACAAGCGCAGCGTCGTGCTGGACCTGTCGGTCCCCGAGGGCGCCGCGGACGCCCGCCGCCTCGCTGCGCGCGCGACAGTCCTCGTGGAGAACTTCCGCCCGGGCCGCCTCGCCGCCTTCGGTCTCGGCTACGACGAGCTCGCCGCGGTCAACCCTGGGCTCGTGTACTGCTCGATCTCTGGGTTCGGCCCGGCCGGCACGCCCGGCGCAGACCTTGCGGGCTACGACTTCGTGGTCCAGGCGATGAGCGGGCTGATGGACGTCACCGGCCCACCAGGCGGCCCGCCGACCAAGGTCGGGGTCGCGGTCGTCGACGTGCTCACCGGGCTGTACGCGGCCATCGGGATCCTTGCGGCCCTGGGAGCGCG
>JAKATJ010000115.1 GCA_021828005.1 Actinomycetes bacterium
GGCTCGGATCGGTCTTCGTCCACCGGGGCCGGCCCGAGGAGAGCGAGCGCGACCTCGAGCGCCTGGTCGAGGTGGTGCGCAGCGGCCGTCGCCTGGCCCTGTTCCCCGAGGGCTCGATGACCGCAGGGGCCGGGCTTCGTCGGTTCCACCTCGGCGCCTTCACCGTCGCCGCCCTGGCAGGGTGCCCGGTGGTCCCGGTCGGCATTCGCGGCACGCGACAGGTGGTGCGCGCGGGCAGCTACTTCCCGAGGCGGGCTCCGGTCGAAGTCGTGATCGGCGCCCCGCACGCTCCCGGCGGGCCGGACTTCGCCTCCCGCACCAAGATGGCCGAAGAGGTGCGGCGGGCCATCAGCGACCTCGTGGGAGAGCCGGAGCTCAACTGACCACGCGAAGCGCCTCGTCGCACGTGGGCTGGTCGAGTTGAGCCCGATGCCGGCGCGCGAGACTGAGTCGTGCCCGCGCGCGCAGCAGGACCCTGCAGGGTCGCGGTAGGCGACCTCGAGGTGACCTTCCTCCCGGACGGGTACATCTGCGCTACCCCCGAGAGCTCGTACCCGGGCAGCCCCGAGCCCCTGTGGCGGGCCAACCCTCACCTGCTCGACGAAGACGGGCGGTTCGTGATGAGCCTCGGCGCCATCCTCGTCCGCAGCGGGGAGCGGCGGGTCCTCCTCGACCTCGGATGGGGGCCGACCGAGTCGCCGATCGTCGACCCGGCGACGGGCGCCACGAACGGCCGGATCGTCGGGGGCGCGCTGCTGCGTCACCTCGAGGCGTGCGGTGTGCGGCCCGAGGACATCGACACGGTCCTGTTCTCGCACCTGCACAGGGATCACACCGGGTGGCTGGATTGCGACGGCGAGCCCTGCTTCCCGAACGCCGGCCTCCTCGTGGCCGAGGCGGAGTGGACCTACTGGACGACGACCGGGGAGCTCGGGGCCGGGCCGGCGCCGACGAGGAAGCAGCTCGACGCGCTGGCGGCGCGGGTTGCATTCGTCGCCGACGGGGACACGCCGGTGCCGGGCGTCGACGTCCTTGCCACGCCCGGGCATACGCCGGGACACTGCAGCTTCGTGCTGTCGTCGGGGACCGAGCGGGTCGTCGTCCTCGGGGACGCCGTCCACTGCCCCCTCGAGCTGCTCGAAGTAGAGCTCGCCTTCGTCGCGGACGTGGACCCGGACCTCGCGCAGCGCACGAAGCAGAAGATCGAGGTGGAGCTGCTCCGCCCGGGCACGCTCGCCGCGGGTCCGCACTTCGCGGACCTCGTCTTCGGCCGCCTCCTGCCCGGCGAGGGCAGGCGGAGCTGGTGCTTCCCGGAGGTCCAGCGGTCGGGGCCCACCGGGGCGCCGCCCCAAGGCGAGCCCGCCTGACCAGGGCCGGGCGAAACCGCCGGCCCCGGGCGAAACCGACCAGCTACGGGCGAGACGACCACGCCCCGGGCGAGACGACCACGCCCCGTCGAGCGGCAGGGGCGGCAGGGAAGGAGAGACGTGACGAAGACGGCGAAGAAACAGGTCGGAGTACGGCTGCCGAAGCAGGTGCAGGACGGAGGGGTCCCCCAGGACTGGTCGTTCGAGCTGGAGGTGCTGGCCCCGATCGCAGACATCGTCGAGATCCGCGCCGACACGCCGGCAGAGTTCGCGCAAGGCGCCCGGGACATGGACGCGATCATGACGACGTGGGGCATGCGCATCGACAGGCAGGTCATCGACGCGTTGCGCCAGTGCGTGGTGATCGGGCTCGGGAGCGTGGGGGTGGACATGGTCGACGTTGACGCAGCGACGGCCGCCGGCATCGTCGTCACGAACGTCCCCGACGTCTTCACCGAGGAAGTCGCCGACCACACCATGATGTTGTTGCTCGCCGCGGCGAGGATGACCCCGGCCATGACGCGCGTCGCCGCGCAGGGGGAGTGGCACGAGGGACGGCTGGCGCTGAGCCGCAGGCCGCGCCTCTTCGGCCAGACGCTCGGGCTCTACGGGTTCGGGAACGTGGCGCGCTGCACGGCGCGACGCGCCAAGCCGTTCGGCCTCCACCTGCTCGCGTACGACCCGTACGTGAGCGAGCTCGAGATCACCGGCGCCGGGGCAGAGCCCGTGCCCTTCGGCGAGCTGCTCAGCGGAGCGACTTCCTCTCGATCCACGCGCCCCACAACAACGAGACGGAGCGCGCCTTCGACGCGGCCGCGCTCGCGCGCATGAAGCCCACCGCGATCCTCATCAACACGGCTCGAGGCGCGCTCGTGGACGAACGCGCCTTGATCGACGCTCTGGAGGCCGGCACCATCGCCGGCGCGGCGCTCGACGTCTTGGAGCAGGAGCCGCCTCGTCGGGACAACCCGCTCCTCAACATGGAGAACGTGGTTGTCACGCCGCACGTGGCGTCTGCGACCACCCGGATGCGGCCCGAGTCCCGCCGCCGGGCCGCCCGCGAGGTGGCCATGGTCCTCCAGGGCAGGTGGCCGATGAGCTGCGTCAACCCCACCGTCCTGCCCCGCGGAACGCTCGAGCGGTGGCAGCCTTATCCAATGAACCGAGGTCCCAACCGATGAGGGTCGCCACTGCCATCGCCAGGTCCCTGAAGGCCGAAGGTGTCGACATCCTCTTCGCGTACCCGGTGAACCCACTCATCGAGGCTGCTGCCGAGGAGGACATCCGCACGGTCATCGTTCGCCAGGAGCGCACCGGACTCCACATGGCCGACGCGTACTCGCGCGTGACCGCGGGTGAGAAGTTCGGCGTGTTCTGCATGCAGCAGGGCCCCGGCACGGAGAACGCGTTCGGCGGGGTGGCCCAGGCCTACTCGGAGTCCGTGCCGATCCTCGTCGTGCCCGGCGGCTACCCCCGCCGTTACGCCCACCGGTATCCGAACTTCAACGCCACGCTCAACATGCAGCACATCACCAAGTGGGCCGAGCCGCTCACCGAGGGGGCCGCGGTCCCCGAGGTGATGCGCCGGGTGCTCTCGAAGCTTCGCAACGGTCGTGGCGGCCCCGTGCTGCTCGAGGTGCCGGCGGACGTCTGGAGCGACGAGGTGCCGGACGACTACCTCCACACGCCCACCCTCAGGGCCAGAAGCGGTCCGGACCCGACGGACGTGGCCGAAGCGGCGAGGGTCCTCGCCGGAGCCGAGCGGCCCGTGATCTACGCCGGCCAGGGCGTCCACTGGGCCAGGGCGTGGGGCGAGCTCCGAGCGCTCGCCGAGGCCTGGAACATCCCGGTCACCACCTCGATCGAGGGGAAGAGCGCGTTCCCAGAGGACCATCCCCTGTCGCTGGGCAGTGGTGGGCGAGCCAACCCGCGGCCGGTGACGCGCTTTCTCGCGGAGGCCGACGTGATCTTCGGGATCGGGTGCAGCTTCGCCCTGACCGCCTTCGGTGTCGCCATGCCGCCGGGCAAGACCGTCATCCACGCCACGTCGGACCCGGGGGACCTCAACAAGGACGTCCCCGCCGGCCATGCCCTCATCGGCGACGCGAAGCTGACGCTGACCGCCCTGACCCAGGCCATGGCAGGCATGGACCAGTCGCGTGCCGCGCAGCGCAGCGACGTGCCGGCACGGATCACCGAGCTGCGCGACGCCTGGCGGGCCGAGTGGTCAGCCCGCACGGGGAGCGACGAGGAGCCGATCAACCCGTACCGGGTGATCGCGGAGCTCGACGCCATCGTCGACAAGCGAACGACGATCATCACCCACGACGCCGGCAGCCCGCGCGACCAGATGACTCCGTTCTGGACGGCGACGGCGCCGCTCAGCTACATCGGATGGGGGAAGACGACGCAGCTCGGGTACGGGCTCGGCCTGGCGATGGGCGCCAAGCTCGCCAAGCCGGACCATCTCTGCGTCAACGTGTGGGGCGACGCGGCCATCGGGTTCACCGGGATGGACCTCGAGACGGCGGCGCGGGAGCGGATCCCGATCCTCTCGGTCCTGCTCAACAACTTCGCGATGGCGATCGAGATCCCGATCATGCCGGTCTCCCAGGCGAAGTACGGGGCGACGGACATCACCGGCCACTACGCCGACATGGCCAGGTCGTTCGGCTGCTACGGCGAGCGGGTCACCGACCCAGCCGGGATCGCAGACGCGTTGCGACGGGGGATCGAGGCGACCGAGGCCGGCCGGCCGGCCCTTCTCGAGTTCGTCACCTGCAAGGAGAACGAGATATCGACCGAATAGCGAGCGAGCCGGGCTCGCGAGTGTCTGCGTGCGAGAAAGCTGGCCGTGCCTCAGCCCCGTCGCCGCTCGCCGTGCCCGGCAGGTCCGTCGAAGCCGGCGACCTCGTGCGGGTGGTAGGGCTCTTCGAGCCGGTCGAGCTCCTCGTCGCTCAGCTCGAGGTCCACCGCGGCCAGCGCGTCCTCGAGGTGGCCGAGCTTCGTGGCACCGACGATGGGGGCGGTCACGGCCCGGTTCGACAGCAACCACGCCAGCGCCACCTGTGCCCGCGGGACCGCCCGCTCGGCGGCCACCTCCGCCACGCGTTCCACGACGGTCCGGTCGGAGTCTTCGTAGAGCGTGGATCCGAAGGCGTCCTTCTCCGAGCGGTTGGTCGTCTGTCCCCAGTCACGCGTGAGCCGGCCCCGCGCGAGGGGGCTCCAAGGGATGACGCCGACGCCTTGATCGACGCAGAGGGGCAGCATCTCGCGCTCCTCCTCCCGGTTCAGCAGGTTGTAGTGGTTCTGCATGCTGACGAACCGGCTCCACCCGTGGGCATCTGCGGTGTAGAGGGCCTTGGAAAACTGCCACGCGTACATCGACGAGGCGCCGACGTAGCGCACCTTGCCCGCCTTCACGACGTCGTCGAGCGCCTCGAGCGTCTCTTCGATCGGCGTGCGGTGGTCGAGGCGGTGGATCTGGTACAGGTCGATGTAGTCGGTCCCGAGCCGCTCGAGACTGTGGTCCACTTCGGCCAGGATCGCCTTGCGCGACAGTCCGGACCCGTTGGGGCCCTCCCGCATCTGGCCGCACACCTTGGTGGCGATGACGACCTCGTCACGGTTGGCGAAGTCGCGCACAGCCCGGCCCAGGAACTCCTCGCTCGACCCGGCGGAGTACACGTTCGCGGTGTCGAAGAAGTTGACGCCCGCTTCGATCGCCTTTCTGACGAACGGCCGGCTCTCTTCCTCGTCGAGGACCCATTGGTGACCGCCGCGAGAAGCGTCTCCGTAGCTCATGCAGCCGAGGCAGATGCGCGACACGTCGAGCCCGGTCCGGCCCAGCTTGGTGTACTTCACCTCACCCTCCTTGCTCCTCGCAGCGTCGCTCCTCGCAGCGTTGCTCCTCGCAGCGTCGCTCGTCGCAGCGTTGCCGAGCGCCGGTGCCGTGCTGCGTCACGCGCCGACGCCGTCTCCCGGGCCGGGGAAGCGCTCCTTCGCCCGCTCGTAGACCTCGGACGGCAACGGACCCTTGCTCGCGACGGCAAGGTTCGACGCCAGGTGGTCGGGGTTGGCGGTGCCGACGATCGTGGTGGACATCTTCGGATGGCTGAGCGTGAACCGGATGACGAACTCCATCGGGCTCATGCCGTCGAGGAGGTCGTCCCCCGCGGCCAGCTCCCACCGGGCTCTGGCGACACCTTCGGCCATGCCGAGCGGGCCCCGCTCCCAGCCCTTGTCCTCACCCGGCGCCCCGCGGGCTGCCCCGCCGCGAACGAGGACGCCTGCGCCTTGCTCGGCCGCCTGGGTGATCAGGTCTTCGTGGTCGCGCTGGACCACCGAGTAGGGGACCTGGAACACGTCGAAGACACCCATGGAAAGGTGGTCCGGCAGGTTCGGAAGGGTGCCCGACATCCCGATGAACCGCACCTTGCCTTCGTCCTGGAGGTCGCGCAGGGTGCCGATGGTGTGGTCCGCCTCGAGCTGGGCTCGGCTGGGCGACATGTGAACCTGTACCAGGTCGAGCCGATCGGTGCGCAGCCTGCGCAGGCTCTGCTCGACCCCGGCGCGGACGTTACCGGCGCCGAAGTCGTGCGGGGCGGGCACCGGGCCGCCGGGCGGCGAAGACAGCGGGCAGCCGCACTTCGAGGCGAGGAAGTACTCGTCCCGC
>JAKATJ010000116.1 GCA_021828005.1 Actinomycetes bacterium
CCGAGGAACAGGCCGGACGCGCCGGACGCAGACGACAAGGCGTCCGCTGCGAGGACCATCGCGGCCGCGGTGTAGGTGGTCCGCTCGCCGCCGGGGAACGTGACCTGACCCGGATAGACCATCCCGGTCCAGTAGCTCCCGTCCGGCAGCCGGAGCCCCTGTCCCCACGCGAAGAGCTCCACAGCTGTCCGCCCCAAGCCAGCAGCGCTCAGCGCGATCGCGCACTCGGCGGTCTCGGCCGCGGTGACCCAGTCGTTGCCTGACACGCAGCGGACGCCGAGGTCGTCCATGACGAACGTCGCCCATGTCGCCTCGAGCCTTTGGCGAGCCGGCTCACCACCGAGCACGCCTGACAGCACCGGGTAGTACCAGTCCATCGCGAACTCGTCCTTCGGCGCGAACGCGCGCGGGTGCCGGGCGACCGCGTGGCCGAGGCGGTCGGCCGCGAGCTCCCAATCGGGCCGGGGCCGATCGAGCGCCTCCGCGGCGGCCACCGCGCAGCGCAGGCTGTGGAAGATGGACGACGACCCGGTGAGCAGCGCGAAGCCCTCGGGGCGACCGGCTTGGTCGAGCGACCACCGCACCGACCCGTCGGGCCGCTGCCAGCGCAGCACGAAGTCGATCGCGCGCTCCACCACGGGCCAGTGACGGTCCAGGAGGTCGTAGCTTCGGGTGGCGAGCGCATGGTGCCACAGCCCCGTCGCGACATAGGCGCAGACGTTCGTGTCGATCCTGGCGTCCTCCACCCCGGCGGCGAGGTAGTAGTTGAACCAGCTCCCGTCCACGAGCTGCGTCGCCGCGAGCCAGTCGAAGGCCGCCGCGGCCTCCTCGAGGAGCCCGCACAGGGTGAGCGCCATCGTCGCCTCGACGTGGTTCCAGGGATCGCAGTGGCCGCCCGGGAACCACGGGATCATGCCGTCCGCGCGCTGCACCGAGGCGATGGCGCACCCGCTGGCGAAGACCTCGGCGGAGCTGAGCACCCCCGGCACCTCGGGGATGAGCGCGGTCGAGTCGTGACGAGCGCCGAGCGTCATGCTGCCGCCGCCACCGGCGTTTGGCCTCCGTGCCGACGGCCCGGCACCTCAGTCCCGCCGGGCTTGCTGAGGTAGACGACGAGGCTCTTCCCGATCAGCGGGTCGAGCAGGCGGGCGGCGAGCCGGGTGAGGGGGGGGTGCTTCACGATCTCCCACACCAAGAGCCGGTGGTACGCGGCGACGGCGGGATGCGCGTCGTTCTGGGGGCCGACGAGGCAGCGCAGCCACCAGTACGGAGTGTGCAGACCGTGGGCGTAGTGGCGGCCCGAGGGGACGAGCCCGCAGGACCCCAGGCGCCGCACGAGAGTCGACAGCCTGTAGATGCGCACGTGGCCCCCGGGCACGTCGTGGTACGAGTCGGAAAGGAGCCAGTTGACCACCTCGGGTCCGCAGCGGGGCACGGTCACCGCCATGGTGCCCCCGGGTCGCAGGACGCGGGCGAGCTCGGCCATGGCTCGGGTGTCGTCGTGGATGTGCTCGAGGACCTCGGCGGCGACGACGCGGTCGAAGACCCCGTCGGCGAACGGGAGGCGGAGCGCGTCTGCGCGGACGGCTCCCGCCCGGGTGTGCTCGCCGAGCTCGCCCGCAGCGAGCATCGCGACGAAGACCGCCCGGACTTCTTCGAGCTCGTCTACGCCGGCGTCGAGCGCGACGACCTCGCACCCTCGGCGGGCCGCCTCGAAGGCGTGCCGGCCGGACCCGCATCCGAGATCGAGCAACCGGTCGCCCGGGCGGAGCCCGAGACGGTCGTAGTCGACGGTCAGCACTGGGCCGCCCGAATGAGCGCGCGGTAGCACGCCGCCGTCCCTTCGGCCGTGACGCGCCAGGTGAAGCGGCGGAGGACGCGTGCCCTGCCGGCGGCGCCGAGCCGCGCGCGGGCCATGGGATCGTCGAGGAGCCTTGCGATCGCGGCAGCCAGGGCTCCGGGGTCGTCCGGCGGCACGAGGACCGCCGTCTCACCGTCCCTGCCGACGACCTCTGGGAGCGCGCCGCCGGTCGTCGTCACGACGGGTACGCCACAGGCCATGGCTTCGACGGCCGGAAGCGAGAACCCTTCGTAGAGCGAAGGGACGACCGCCACCTCCGCCTCCCCGTAGCAGCGCGCGAGCTCGCCGTCGGTGATGCCGCTCACGAAGTGGACCGCCGGTCGGAGGGAGAGGCGGTCGAGCGCGCGATCGACACGCCCACCCTTCTGCGGCCGACCGACGACGACGAGCTCGACGGCTCGGGAACTGCGCAGCCTGGCCACCGCTTCGAGCAGCGGCACCAGCCCCTTCATCGGCACGTCGCTCGAAGAGGTGACCATCAGGCGGCCGGGGACGGCACGGACGTCGGACCGGGGCCGGAAGACGGCGTGGTCCACGCCGACGGGCACGACGGTCATGCGCTCTGGAGCGACGCCCATCTGCGCGGCGATATCCCTGCGCGACGAGTTCGAGACCGTGACCACCGCGGGGAGGTGCCGTGCGACCCGCATCTGCATCCCGAGGAAGCCGAACCACCGTCTCGTCCCGAGCCGCTGGTACAGCCCGGATGCGTGGCTGAGCGCGAGCTGGCGATCGACGGTGATCGGATGGTGGAGGGTCGTGAGGAGGGGCCAGCCGTCGGCCAGGATCCCGAGCATCCCCGTGCCGAGGCACTGATTGTCGTGGACCAGGTCGAACTCGCCGCGTCGCAGGCGGAGGGCTCGCCTCGCACGGAGGGAGAACGCGAAGGGCTCGCCGAAGCCGCCCGTCAGCATCACGCCGAGCTCCGCGGCCGCGGCCAGGTCGCGAACCTCTCGGGGGTGGGGCAGGCGGAACGGATCGGGTTCGCGGTAGAGGTCGAGGCCCGGCAGGGGGAGGAACCCCACCCCGGGGTCGAGCTCCGGCCACGGCTGGCCCGCGAGCACCGTGACCGAGTGGCCGAGCGCGACCAGCTCACGCGTGAGGTGACGCGTGTAGACGCCCTGGCCGCCGCACTGAGGGTTCCCCCGATAGACGAGGAAGGCGACGCGCAGTCCTTCAGGGCCGGCGGGAGCCGGGGCAACCGGGGCGGGAAGGACGATCGTCCGGGAGCGGTCCCAGGACTGCCTCACCTCGCGCCACGAGCGTCGTAGACCCTCAGCCAAGGGCGCGGTCGCCGGTGCGCCCTCGGGAGGTCATGGCTGCAAAGCCTTTCAAGCGGTGCGTCCGGGTGCAAGCCGCAGCATGCCGCCCCGTGGGCGGCGACGATTGCCGGGACGTCAGCCGTGGATGCCGAGCTGGAGCGCCTTCACCAGGAGCAACATCACCGCGCACACCAGGTAGCCGCGCAGCAGGTACATGGCGACGAGCCGGCCCCGCGACCACACGGGCCGCTGCAAGCGGTTGAGCGGCGGCATCCGCCAGTGGTCGCGGCGGGCGCGTGGCATCGGCGGCTCGGGGGGCCGCCGCTGCAGCACCCTCCAGTACGAGACTCCCCCCACCCCGTACACGAGGGCGAGCGCCGCCCCCAGCCCGAACGCGAGGTCCCGGACGTCGAGGTGGGGGAAGACCGTCGTCGCCATGAGCAGCAGAGACAGGACCAGGAGCACAGAGACGACCCCGAACGCGATCACGTTGAGCCACGGCCGGTTCACCCAGGGTCCCAGCACCTCTTTGTCGTTGCAGAGCAGCAGGAGGAAGACGGTGGCGCTCGGGAGGAGGACACCGGCGAGCGCCTGGACCCCGGTCGTGATGAGACCGAGCGGCGCCCCAGGGACAAGGACGATCGCCGCGGCGAGCACCACCATCACGCTGAACGAGGCATAGAAGAGCTTCGCCTCGCGCCAGCTCCGGTGCAGAGAGTGCCGGGCTCCGAAGACGTCGCCGAAGGCGTAGGAGGTGGCGAGGGTGACCGAGGCAGCGCCGATGAGCGACGCGTTGAGAAGGATGACGGAGAAGATTGCGCCCGTTGCATGGCCGACCTCGCGCGAGAGCCCGCGGGCGACGGCGCCGGCGTTGGTGAAGTGCCCGAAGAGGGGATGCCCGGAGAAGGCGGCGGCCACCACCGCCATGATCAGCGACGCAGCGAAGACCGTGACCAACGAACCGATGACGGTGTCTGCTCGCTCGTAGGAGATCCACCGGGGCGTGATCCGCTTGTCCACGATGTTGGACTGCTGGAAGAAGAGCTGCCAGGGCGCGACCGTCGTCCCGACGATGGCGATGATGAGGAGGACCGAGGTCGACGTGAAGCCGCCGTGGACGCCCGGGACGACGAAGCCCTTGAAGAACGCGGATGCATGCGGGTGGCTGAAGACCGCCAGGGGGATCACGAGGAAGTTGGCGACGATGAAGACGAACATGAAGCGCTCCCACCGCCGGAAGCTGCCCGTCGCGGTCATCGCCACCAAGGCTGCTGCGGCGATGGGCACCGAGACGTACGGGCTCACTCCGAAGTAGGCGAGCGCGAGGTTCACCCCGATGAACTCGGTCATGATCGTGAGGAAGTTCAAGACGAAGAGGTCGCCCACCGAGAAGGCGCCCCAGAACTTGCCGAACCGCTCGTTGATGAGCCGGGCGTGCCCCACGCCCGTGACCGCGCCGAGGCGGACGACCATCTCCTGGTTGACGACGAGCACCGGGACGAGGAGGGGGAGCGTCCACAAGAGCGTGAGGCCGTAGTTCTGCGCTGCCTGGGCGTAGGTGGCGACACCACCGGCGTCGTTGTCACCCACCATGACGATGATCCCGGGGCCGAGAATGGCGAGGAGCGTGAGCAGGCGCCGCTTCCAGGAGCGGCGCGACTCGGCGTCGAACTGGCGGATGGTGCCGAACGCGCCCCGGATGTCCCCCAGGTGCGCCTCGTCGAGGACTGCCGAGGGCATGGCCCCCAGCTCGTCGTCGACGGAGGCGCGGGCTCCGGGAGTGCGGGGCTCCGGACGGTGGGCTCCGGCCCCGGTCTCTGCCATTGGCTCACCTCCTCTCGGCTGGTCCCCGGTGGCGTGCGCGCACGCCACCGGGAGCTCAGCGCGGAGTGTGAGCCCGCGCCGCTCCCGAGAGCGAGCGCACGGCCCGCCGGCGTGGCGGTCCGTCGGTTCTGTCAGTGGTGACGCGGGGTGCCGTCGGCCCCGGCCGGTTGGTATGTGGGGGTTCCATCGATCTGTGCAGTCTCGTCAGTCCTCGGGCGACATGGTCCCGAAGTCGCGACGCCACCCGGTGGGCAGCATCTGCTCCAGCACGTCGTCCACCGTCACGATACCCAGGATGTGCTGGTGCTCGACATCCAGGACGGGAGCAACCATCAAGTTGAAGTCGGACATCTTGCGCACGGTCGCACCGAGGTCCCAGTCGGGATGGAGATGGGCGGGAATGGGACGGACCACGGAGGCGAGCGCGGCGCTGGGCTCCGCTCGAAGCAGCGCCACGACCGACGCCGAGCCCGCGACGGTGCCGTCCTCGTGGAGAGCGAACACGACCTGCAGCGACTCGGGTGCGGCGGTGCTGTGCCGGACGGCCGAGAGCGCGTCGTCCACGGTCGCCGATTCGGGCAGGGAGACGAGATCCGGGCTCATGAGGCCGCCCGCGGTGTCGGGGTTGTAGTTGAGGAGCAGGCGCACCTTGCGGCGCTGGGGCTGGGGGAGAGCCTCGAGGAGGCGGAGCCGGCGATCCTGGTCCGCCTCCATGATGAGATCGGCGGCGTCGTCGGGCGCCATCGACGCCAGGAGCCGTGCCGCGTCCTGGTCGGAGCGCGCCTCGAGGAACTCGACCTGGTGCTCCGAGTCGAGCTCCTCGAAGACGTCGGCCTCGAGCTCCCGGTCGGCACGGACCGCCTCGATGATCTCCTCTCCCTCCTCGTGGGATGCGGCCTCCACGAGGTCTGCGATCTGGGCCGGGTGCAGGCGCGC
>JAKATJ010000117.1 GCA_021828005.1 Actinomycetes bacterium
CGTGGCCTATCGGCTGCTGAAGGTGGCGTTGACGCCGCTCTTCCATCTGTTGTGGCGGGTCCGCGTCGAAGGGCGCGAGCACGTGCCGGCCCAGGGTGCCGCGTTGGTCGCCGCCAACCACCAGTCCTTTTGCGACTCCCTGTTCCTTCCGCTCGTCGTCCCGCGCACGGTGGCGTTCCTCGCCAAAGCCGAGTACTTCGACTCGCCGAAGACGGCCTGGTTCTTCCGGGCGGTCGGCCAGATCCCGGTCCGGCGCGCCAGCGAGGAGACGGAACGGGCCCTCGAGACCGCCGCGGACGCGCTTGCCGAGGGCAGGGTCGTCGCGGTCTACCCCGAGGGCACCCGTTCGCTCGACGGGCGGGTGCATCGAGGCCGCACCGGGGTGGCGAGACTGTCGCTCGAGTGCGGCGTGCCGGTCGTGCCGGTGGGGATCCAGGGCACCTCCGCGGTCCAACCCGTCGGGAAGCGGCTCATGCGGCCGGGGAAGAAGGTCGTCGTGCGATTCGGACCACCGATGCACATGGTCTCGGCACCCGGCCGGGCGCGCCCGCTCGCGGACCACGATCACCGGCAGTGCCGTGCGTTCACGGATGCGCTCATGCGCGAGATCGCGCGGCTGTCGGGCCAGCAGTACGTCGACGAGTACGTGCCGGAGAGGAGCAGCGCCTCGTCGGTCGCCTGACGGTCGGGCACGAGCCGAGGGCTGGCACCACCGAGTCGTAGTGTGACGGGGTGGCCAGGTATCTCGTCCGGGTCCGCCTGCTCGACCGGCCCGGCGCGCTCGGGCTCGTGGCCAGCCGCATCGGCGCGGTCGGCGGCGACATCGTGGCCATCGACATCCTCGAGCGCGAGAACGGCACGGCGATCGACGAGTTCGTGATCGAGCTGGGCGGCGACGACCTGGTCGGGCTGCTCTGCCGGGAGGTGCACGAGGTCGACGGCGCAGAGGTGGAGGGCGTCCGGCTCCTCGAAGCCCCCACGGCGTGGGAGGTCGGGCCCGACCTCGCCGAGGGGACGTAGGGACAGGGTCGAAGGGCGACGCAGTGCGGGTCCGCCCGGGGGTCAGGGCCGGCGCGGACGGCTGGGGGTCAGGGCCGGCCGCGGACGGCTGCGGCTCAGGGCCGGCCGCGGGCCCGCTCGACGGCGCGCAGCCAC
The DNA here is from genome assembly GCA_021828005.1 of Actinomycetes bacterium. GTDB lineage: Bacteria > Actinomycetota > Acidimicrobiia > Acidimicrobiales > RAAP-2 > JAJYVT01. The sequence continues at coordinate 1,156 of JAKATJ010000117.1, forward strand.
GCATCGTGCGCAAGGTCGGCGAGCTCCCGGTCGACGTTCGGCACGCGCTCGACGTCGGGCTCCCAACGCGCCGCGATCTCTTCCACGCTTCCCCACACTCCCACGGCAAGACCGGCGAGCATCGCGACGCCGAGCGCCGTCGACTCGATGCAGCGCGGTCGGACGACCGGAATCTGGAGCTGGTCCGCCTGGAGCTGGAGGAGCAGCTCCATCGCGGACGCGCCCCCGTCCACGCGCAGCTCCCGGATGGGTGCACCGAGCGCGTCGGTCACGGCGTCGACCATGTCGCGGACGCCGAATGCCATCGCCTCCACCACCGCGCGTGCGAGGTGCGCGCGCCCCGCGCCCCGCGTGATCCCGGTCACGACGCCCCGCGCATGCGGGTCCCACCAGGGGCTGCCGAGCCCGGCGAAGGCGGGGACGACGACCAGGCCGCCCGCGTCGGGCACGGACGACGCGAGCGGGCCGACGTCCTCGGCCCGGTCGACGACGCCCAGCTGGTCACGGAGCCACTGGATCGCCGCGCCGGCGACGAGCGTCGATCCCTCCAACGCGTAGGCGACGTCGGCGCGGCCGGGTCGGGACTCGTGACCGCCGAGGTCCCAGGCCACCGTGGTGAGCAGCCCTTCGTGCGGCGCGGGGCACGACGCCCCGGCGAGCACGAGGAGGAAGCTCCCGGTGCCGTAGGTGACCTTGGCCATTCCGGGGTCGACGCAGGCCTGACCGAAGAGCGCGGCCTGCTGGTCGCCGGCGACGGCACCGATGGGCACGCCGGCGAGCGCTCCGATCGAGCCGAGGGTCCCGCGGCCCTCTGCGATGGTCCCGAAGCTGCCGCACGACGGCCGGACCTCCCCCAGCGCGTCGACGGGGACCCCGAACAGTGCGCAAAGCTCGGCTGTCCAGCGGAGCGAGCGGATGTCGAAGAGCATCGTACGCGACGCGTTCGAGACGTCGGTGGCGAACGTCGCCCCACCCGTCAGACAGAAGAGCAGCCACGCGTCCACCGTCCCGAGGGCGAGGTCGCCGCCGACTTCGACGCCGCCGTCGTGGAGCAGCCACTCGAACTTCGTCGCCGAGAAGTAGGGGTCGAGCACGAGCCCCGTGCGCTCTTGCACGAGAGGCAGGAGGCCCGCGTCGGCGAGCGCCTCGCAGCGCGCGGCGGTCCTCCGGTCCTGCCAGACGATGGCGTCGTGCAGCGGTCTGCCGGTGCGGCGGTCCCACGCGATCGCAGTTTCACGCTGGTTCGTGATCCCGACCGCGGAGACGGCGCGGCCGTCGCCCGCGAGACTTGCCGAGACCTCCGCGAGGGTCGCGGCGGCGAGCGAGAAGATCTCCCCGGGGTCCTGCTCGACCCAGCCCGGCTCGCAGAACCGCTGGGTGAGCGGCCGGGTCGCCGCGGCCACGACCTCGCCCGACTCGTCGAAGGCGAGCGTCCGGACGCTCGTCGTCCCCGCGTCGACGGCGAGCACGATGGCCACGGCCTGCAGGCTAGGAGGTGCCCGAACGGAGCGTCGCGACCTGGTGCCGACGTTGGTCGAGCGCCGAGGACCGGTCGAAGGCGGCGAGCGGCCGTTGACAAGAGCGTAACTACAGTGCTGTAATGAACCCCACTATCTCGCGTCCCGGACGGGCTCGACCACAAGATGTAGTGGTTTCAGCGACAGCCCGGAGAGGTTGACCTCCGACGGGCCCGGCCAGAGGCGAGGTGGGCATCGGTCGCTGGGGTTCGGTCGGGAGCCCCGGCCGGCGCCAGGGAGCCCTCGGGCCCTTGGCACCGGTGAGGGTCCGGTGGAGTTGGTGCAACGAACGAATCGAGCAGAGGAGCTACGAGCCAATGTCCATCGCACCGCAGCGAGCCGCGATCGGGATCCGCCGGCACTTCACCACCGAGGGCGTGCATCCCTACGAAGAGGTCCGCTGGGAGCGGCGGGACGCCCGCATCACGAACTTCCGTGACGGCGCGGTCGCCTTCGAGCAGCTCGGCGTCGAGGTTCCCGAGGGGTGGAGCCTGAACGCGACCAACATCCTGGCCCAGAAGTACTTCCGGGGGACGCTCGGCACGCCCGAGCGGGAGTGGTCGCTGAAGCAGGTCGCCGACCGGGTCGTGGACACCCTCACCGCGTGGGGGATGAGGGACGGCTACTTCGCCGACCGGGCGGAAGCGGAGACCTTCCGCGACGAGCTGAAGCACCTCATCGTCCACCAGAAGGCTGCGTTCAACTCCCCGGTGTGGTTCAACATCGGCGTGCAGGGCGTACCCCAGCAGGGGTCCGCGTGCTTCATCCTCTCCGTCGAGGACTCGATGGACTCGATCCTCAACTGGTACGTCGAGGAGGGGATCATCTTCAAGGGGGGGTCCGGCGCCGGTGTCAACCTCTCGCGGATCCGCTCGTCGCACGAGCTCCTGAAGGGCGGGGGCACCGCGTCGGGCCCGGTGAGCTTCATGCGCGGAGCGGACTCGTCTGCAGGGACGATCAAGTCGGGAGGCAAGACCCGGCGTGCGGCCAAGATGGTGATCCTCGACGTCGACCATCCCGACATCGAAGACTTCATCTGGTGCAAGGCGCTCGAGGAACGAAAGGCCCGGGTGCTTCGCGACGCAGGGTTCGACATGGACCTCGACGGCGCCGACAGTCACTCGATCCAGTACCAGAACGCGAACAACTCGGTCCGGGTGACCGACGAGTTCATGCAGGCGGTGCTCGCCGACGCCGACTGGGAGCTCACGGCCCGGACCGACGGTTCCGTCGTCCGCAGGGTGAAGGCACGCGACCTCTTCCGCCAGTTTGCCCATGCGGCATGGGAGTGCGCAGACCCCGGCATGCAATTCGACACCACCATCAACAAGTGGCACACCGCGCCGAACGCAGGCCGTATCAACGGCAGCAACCCGTGCTCCGAGTACATGCACCTCGACAACTCGGCGTGCAATCTCGCAAGCCTCAACCTGCTCAAGTTCCTCCACGAGGATGGTTCCTTCGACGTGGAGAGCTTCAAGGCCGCCGTGGAGGTCCTCTTCACCGGGCAGGAGATCATCGTCGGGAACGCCGACTACCCGACCGAGAAGATCGCTGAGAACTCTCGGGACTTCCGCGAGCTGGGCATCGGCTACGCGAACCTCGGCGCCATGCTGATGGCGAACGGGCTGCCCTACGACTCGGACGCGGGGCGCGCGTGGGCAGCGGCGGTCACCGCGCTGATGACCGGGCACGCCTACGCGACGTCGGCGCGGATCGCGGGACGCATGGGTCCGTTCGCCGGCTTCCACGAGAACGCCGAGCCGATGGTGAACGTGCTGCGCATGCACCAGAGCGCAGCCTCGAGGATCGACGAGGAGCGAGTGCCGCCCGAGCTCCTCTCCGCCGCGCAGGAGGCGTGGGACGAGGCTGTGGCGCTCGCCGAGCAGTACGGGGTGCGCAACTCGCAGGCCAGCGTGCTCGCGCCGACCGGCACCATCGGTCTGCTCATGGACTGTGACACGACGGGAGTGGAGCCGGACCTCGCGCTGGTGAAGATGAAGAAGCTCGTCGGTGGCGGCACGATGTCGATCGTCAACCAGACGGTGCCGCGGGCGCTCCGCCAGCTCGGCTACGCGCAGGACCAGGTCGACCAGATCATCGCGTACGTCGACGAGCACAAGACGATCGTCGGTGCCCCGTTCCTCACCAGCGGGCACCTGCCCGTCTTCGCCTGCTCGATGGGGGACAACACCATCCATTATTCGGGGCATGTCCGCATGCTGGGTGCCGTACAGCCCTTCATCAGCGGGTCCGTGAGCAAGACGGTGAACATGCCTGAGGACGTGACCGTCGAGGACGTCGAGAAGCTGCACGTCGACGCGTGGAGGCTGGGCATCAAGGCGATCGCGATCTACCGTGACAATTGCAAGGTCGGCCAGCCGCTCTCCACCGTGAAGAAGGAGGTGCGGGGAGCAAAGGCCGTCGAAGGGGGCGACGCAGCACCTCCGGGGTCGGACGCCGAGGCGAGGGACCGCGAGGTCGCGGCGCGCATCGCCGAGCTCGAGAGCGCGCTTGAGCACGAGCGGGCGCGCACGGCCGAGCCGGTGGTGGTCGGCGCAGTTCGTGAGCGGTTGCCGAGGCGCCGCCGCTCGAGCACGTTCGCGTTCAGGGTCGCCGACTGCGAAGGGTACGTCACGGTCGGGGAGTACGAGGACGGGCGTCCGGGCGAGGTCTTCATCAAGGTCTCGAAGCAGGGCTCGACCCTCGCGGGCATCATGGACGCCTTCTCGATCTCCATCAGCCTCGGTCTTCAGCACGGCGTGCCGCTCGCGACCTACGTGCGTAAGTACTCCAACATGAAATTCGAGCCCGCGGGGATCACGGACGACGCGGAGATCCGGATCGCCACCAGCCTCGTGGACTACATCTTTCGGCGCTTGGCCCTCGACTACCTCCCCTACGAGGAGAGGCTCGACCTCGGGGTGCTGTCGACGTACGAACGGTTCCAGCCCACGCTTCCCGGCGTGGAGGAGAGCGCGACGCCCTCGGTCGGGCTCGTCGACGAGGGACCGGTTCTCGGAGCGGGGACGGCTGGGGGGCCGTCGAGAGTGACGCCTCCTCCCGCGCCGCGTCCCGCCGGGAGCGGCGCACCCGCCAGCCTCACCGGCACCGAGCAGCGGGACGCGCC
>JAKATJ010000118.1 GCA_021828005.1 Actinomycetes bacterium
GCATGAGTGAGGTAGCGTCAAGAGAGCTTCGCAACGACACGAGAGGGCTCCTCCGTCGGGTTGCGGCGGGGGAGGACATCGTGATCACGGTGGACGGCGAGCCGGTGGCCGCACTCCGACCACTACGGCGCCGACCCCGCTGGATGCAAAGAACCGAGTTCGTTCGGCGTCTCTCCGGGCGGCAGGCGGATCCTGGCCTCGACGTGGAATTGCGTGCTCTGGCGCCTGACATGACCGACGAGCTCGAACGGTGAGCCAAGGGCTCGCCGATACGTCCGTCTTCATCGCCAGGGAGTCCGGGAGACCGCTCGACGATTCTTCGATGCCCGACGAGCTCGCGGTCTCAATCGTCACCGTTGGGGAGCTGCGCGCTGGGGTGCTCTCCGCGAACGACGTCCGCGTTCGAGAGCGGCGCTTGACGACCCTGACGGTTGCGCTGGAGCTGGACCCGGTTCCGGTCGACGTCGACGTCGCTGCGCAGTGGGCCAGGCTCCGGGTGCTTCTTCGGGACATGGAGCGACGTATGCCGGTCAACGACTCGTGGATTGCCGCGACCGCCATGGCGCTCCAGGTTCCGGTCGTCGCACAGGACGACGACTACGTCGAACTGGACGGGTTGTCGGTCATCCGCGTGTAGGAGACGTACCGTCGCTGTCCTGCCACCCCTTGGTCCACGCTCCGCAGCTTCCCCTCCACCGCGTGGAGCCGCCGTCCATCTCGAGTCTCCACTTCCCGTTCTTCTAGCGCCGCGGCATGTCGGGTTCCCCGGGGAGGCCGACATGCCATCGACGCGGTCTGGTCTGATTATCGGTGAAGGTTTGCTCGTTGTTCCCGAGATTGAGCAGGCGGCCGCTAAGGCACCGCCATATGGAGGCTTGGCTACCAGCGGCTTCGCCCGGTCAGAGGCGCGGATGCGCGGCGGCTCACGATGTCACCTCCACCGCAAGGTTCGGGTTTGCGCGCCCGCCCGCCAGGGCGCGATGCGCTGACGTGCAGCTTCGCGATCCGCCCTCGCGTTACCCACTGGGTTTATCTTGGACGCAACAAACTCCGTGGGATCGGTAGACGCAGATCACAACGCGAGGACCGCGCCAGCTTCGGGTGACCTCGTCCACCACTGTCTGCGCGTGGGTGAGCCACGGGTCGACCGCGGATGCACCACCTGAGCCGGGCGGATGGATTTCGGGCAGCTATACCTGCACGCCACGGCGACGATGTCGACGCCGTGGCGTGCAGGATCGGATCAGCTTGTCGGGCTGGTGAGGGTCCAGACGATGGGTTGAAAGGTCTGGAATATGAGGGTCCCGTGCGACGACATGCTCGGCAATTGCTTGGGGTAGGCCTTCGCAGCTGTGGCATTGGGATTGTAGACGTAGACGGCGCTCGCACCGGTGCGGATGGTGAAGCTCACGAGCTTGTCTGTGGCGGTGCCGAAGTTGACCCCGGTCTGGAACCCGGTGTAGGCGATCGTCTGGCCGTCGATGCGCTCGGAGCCCCCCGCGGTCGGCGAGGTTGGGTAGTTCCCGAGCTCGCTGGTGCAGTCGGTCGGCGTGCCGGTCGAGTCGTTGCAGACCTGCAAGCTGAACGTCTTGACCGCGCGGCCGCTCGGGGGGGTCATGTCCAGTCCGTTGGGCCAGTTGCCGAGGATGGCCAGCTCGTCGTGGGAAACGGCCCCCTGGGCAAACGTGGCGGTGATCCCGAAGCCGCTGATGCTGCCTCCGTTCGGAGTGATCACAGCGGTGGCGAAGGCCGTGGCCGCGGGCGGCGGGCCGCTGGCGAAGGCGGTGCCGGCGGGTGCGGCGATGAGGGCGCCAGTACCGAGGGCGCCAAGCGCCAGGAGCGATCCGAAGTGTCGCATGATGAGGTTCCTCCCTCGCGGTCGAGTCGTTGTCACCGACAAGAACGCAGCGGCAGGTGGTCTGGTTCAATGCTTCCGATGAACGGGTGCGTTCTCGACTGCGTTGAGATGGTGTGAGTGCACAACCCGGCAACGAGGAGATGGGCGTACCAGCGGCTGGCGATTGCGCGCCTGCCCTGGCCGAGCGTCTTCTCGTGCAGCTTCACGCTGAGCACGCCGGCGCGCTCTTTGCCTTCGCTCTGCGGCTCTCAGGCGACCGGGAGCGGGCGGAGGAGGCCGTTGCCGAGGCACTGCTGCGGGCCTGGCAGCATCCCGAAGCCGTCGACGGCAGCCGCGGATCCGCCCGGGCCTGGCTGTTCACCGTGGTGCGCAACTGCCTCGCTGACAGCTGGCGTCGAGACGCGTCGCGGCCCCGCACGACGCGCGCGGAGCCTCTCAGCGACATCGCTGGCCCTGACGAGGTGGAACGCGCCGTCGAGACCTGGGCGTTGGCAGACGCCGTCGCTCTGCTCAGCAACGAGCACCGCCAGGTCCTCTACTACGCCAGCTACCTCGGCTGCTCGGTGGACGAGACCGCTGCGAAGCTCGGGATCCCGGCGGGAACGGTGAAGTCACGAACCTATTACGCGCTGCGGGCGCTCCGCTCGATCCTCGAAGAGATGGGGTACGTGCGATGACATACCACGACGAGCTGCGACTTTCGCTCGGGTCCTACCTCACCGGTTCCCTCGGACCGGCAACCCGTCTCGAGGTCGGCGATCATCTCAAGCACTGCGAGACGTGCAGAGCAGAGTTGGTGGAGCTCGCCGCGCTGCCAGGGCTGCTCGGGCGCCTCGGCACTCGACAGCTCGGATCGCAGCTCGGCCCCAGCGCGTTCGGTGCCGCCTCCTCCGCCTCGAGCCTGACCGGCACCATGCCGGACAGTCCCTCAGAGGGCCTGCTCGGCGAGCTGCTCGCCCGCGCCCGCCGGATCGAGGACAGATCCCGTCAGCGTCTTCGCCGGTTGCGAGCAGCTGCGATCGTGGCTGCCGCAGCTGCGATCGTCGTGGCTGCGCTTGCGCTGGCGCCAGCTGTGACCTCGCCACCTGGGACCAGCTACCGCCTGCACGCCGAGATCCCCTCGTCCAGCTTGGCAGGGAACGTGACGCTGGTCCCCAAGCCGTGGGGCACCGAGCTGGCGTTGTCACTGCAGGGCTTGCCGCCCCGGGTGGCCTGCGAGGCTGTCGTCACCGGGACCCATGGGCAGCGTGCGGCCATCGGCAACTGGTCGGCCACGCAAGACCACGCCGCTCGGGTCGAGATCGCCAGCGACATGTCGCCGTCGCAACTGGCCTCGCTCGCCATCGAGACGGTCGCCGGAAGCCCGCTCCTCGGCGTGGCGCTTCCCGGGTCCGGCACCTGACGTGACATTCCATGCCGTCCGCACGCAACGGGGTAGGGCTGGAAGGTCCGCCTCGAACCGATCGGACATGAGCACTCGGATGGTGCCACCGGCAGGTATCACCGATCGGCGTGCGGAACTACCACGGCTATCGGCCGGTTCGCTGCAGGACGAGGTCGATCGGTCGTTGCTACTCCCGGGCGCTTTTCATGTTGCGGCGCAGATTGCGGTTGAGCGACCCGACCCCGGTTCCGGCGAGGCTCGCGACACGGTCGATCTTGTGTTCGCACAGCGCGGCCATGTCGTTCATGCAAACGAGCACGCTGGGAACCTTGTGGCTGCCGAGAACCCTGTCCGCCCAGTTCAGCCCAGCCCAGCCAGCGGCACTCGTGCACGACACCGCCGAGACGATCGGTACTGCATATCCCGGCGGTGTCGATGTCGCCGATGGTGGGAGCTGTCGCATCGAAGGCAGCGGGCGGTCGTTGCCCGAGAGACCGGTGGGACCGGTTCGCGTTGTGGCCGTCCGACCCGCCCCTCGGGTGAGCGAACCGGTGTCTGCCCGCCCCCGTCGGATCCGGCTGAGGACACAGAAGCCAGGTGAGCCAGTCATCGTGCTTTCTCGTAGTACACCTATCTCGTGTGGAGATCCACGAGTCAGCTCGGCGCCACGGCGTCGCCGACGAGGACATCGAACACGTCCTGGCGCCTCCGTCACCTGGGCCGAACTGGGTGACGATCCACCGCGTTACCTGCTCGCCGGGCCCGACCGCGCTTCGAACCTGCTCGAACTGGTGGCCCTGGTTCTCGGAGGAGACGAGCTGGTGATCCACGCGATGGGACTTCGGCGCATGACCGCCCAGGAGCTCGTCAGAGACGAGTGATGACCGCCCAACACTCCTACGGACACACGAAGAGCGGTGAGGTGCTCACCGAGGAGATGATCGAGCGGTTCGCCGAGGAAGCAGGGCGCGGCTACGAGCCTGGCCAGCTGACGGGACGTCGTCGTGGACCTGGCCGGCCCCCGCTTGGTGACGCTGCCAAGTCGGTGGAATCGGTGCGGCTGGAACCCGAGCTTCGCGACGAAGTCGCTCGACGGGCACAGACCGAGGGCGTCACGGTCTCCGAGCTCATCCGCAGGGCGCTCCGCCAGTACCTGAAGAGCGCGTAGCGCCGGCGCTCGAGGCGGGCGACTCGATCGCGCAGCGGTTCGCGGCTGTCCGCTGGATGCTTGAAGCGGGAAAGAGCGAAGACGAGTTATAGCCGGAAGTTGTGGATCCCCGATCTCACGAAGGACGCGACGTACCTTCCACGTTGACCAAAACGAGCCGTCGGCACCCTCGAGCTGCTGGCCGGCCACGACGACCGGGACCGCCTGCGGGAAGCCGAAGCGGACGTCGCCGCAGGCGAGGTGCTGGGTGGGTGGTGGGCTCGACGAGCGAGCGGTCCGCGATCTCGTTGCCCGTCGCCAGCAGCCGTAGTCACCGGTGAGCTTCCGGGTCGTTACGGCCAAGGGCGCGGCGCCTTGCCGAGCACCTGCCCGAGGCGGCAGCCGCGGCGTGCATCGAGTTCTGTTCGCGCTCGGGCCGCACGCCGAGGATCCTCGCCGAGTCGGAGCGCCGCAGCTGCGGGCACCAACGGCGGTGCACCACCAGGGCACCCTTGCATCAACACCCCTCGGTGACCTCGGTCACCTCGGTCACCTCGACCGTCGAGGTCATCGGTCAGACAACCGGCAAGGTCCCGCTGTCGGTGACCGCGACGCCACGCTCCCGTAGCGCCGATTCGAAGGCCGCGGGATCGTCGGGGGTCACGAACGGCTTGACCGCCTTGCCGGCGTCCACGAGGAACGCGACCGTCTTGCGCGGGCGCCTAGGGTCGAAGTTGGCCCAATAGCCGGGGTTCGCGGTGCCCCAGATGCGGCCCCTGCCTCGAAAGATCGACATGTCGGCCCGGCGGACCGAGCGGATGGCGGACAGCGGCACGCGCTTGACGGCGCCAGGGAAGTAGTAGCCCTTGATGGTAAGGGCATCGTCGGTCACGCCGATGGAGCCGTCCTGGTAGGCCACGGGCCCTCCTTTGCTCCTCCGGGCGGAGATGCTATTGGAGCCCGCTCTGCCCGTGCGGGATCGGGCCGCCGCCGCCGGCGCCGCCACAAGGGAGCCAACCTTCGGGCCCAGTCCGAAGGTTGAGGTTCGCGCCCACGTGAGTGAACCAGATCGGAGGGCTGGGACCCGCCAGGGCCCCGACGAGATGAGTCAGGGCGGAGACATCCACAGTCCATCGTCCCTTGTACGTTCCAGCGGGCAAAGGTGGCCATGTTGATGGAGAACTCCTTGCCCGTCGGCTGGATGAGACCACCCTTGCCGTCGGGCACGGGTTCGGTGAAGGTGCTGCGCATCACGCCGGTCATTGCGGTCTACTGGGCATGGGCGATGCACATGGTGTGCATGGCGATGCGGGTGTCGGGCGCGTAGACGAACATCGCGTCCATGTCCTTGATGTGGGTCTCGAGGCCGT
>JAKATJ010000014.1:0-2495 GCA_021828005.1 Actinomycetes bacterium
CGAGGGCTCGAAGCGTGCCGAGCGCCAGGTCGGGATCGACTGCAAGGGTGAGCGAGCTCGTGATGAGCGAGTCCCTGCCGAACAGTGCCATGAACCACGGCGCCCCAGCCGCGACCACGTCGAGGTCCGGCTCGCCCGGGTCTGCGAGGCGGAGCGCTGCGAGGTCGTCCTGGCTTCGCATCACGGTCAAGGAGAGCGGCAGCGACTGGGAGCGGAGCGTGGGGCTCTCCCGGTGCCGCTGGGCGATCTCGCGGACGGGGATGGTGTGCTCGATCGGCACTCCGAGCGGGAAGCGAACGGGAAGCTCCTCACCGTCCACCTCGGCCACGACGGCGACAGAGGCGTGCCACTCGCCCTGGGGTGGCACGACCATGTTGTACGTGAGCGAGTCTTCGACCACCGTGGCCCCGGGGGCCAGCACTCTCACGCCCCGGTCGCTTCGACCGTGCCGTGCGCTTGCCTGCCAAGTCTCGTCCGCCGCGGTCACCGTGACGGGGGCCTTCGGCTCTTCGCGCCCCGCCTTCACGGCGAACAGGTCGGCGAAGTCGGCCGCCACCTCCAAGGTGAGCGTCAGGCCGGCCGCCTCACTGCCGTAGTTGTGGACCGAGAGGTCCTCGCGCATCCCGCTTCCTACGTAGCGGCGCCGCTCGACGAGAACCGTCGGCTCGATGTGGCCGTCCCTCAGCCTGGTGCGCGCCACGAAGACGCCCGCGAACGGCTCCGCCGTGTACCCGCCCAAGGGGTCGAGACGAGCCCCGTCCAGGAGGAGTCGCCAGCGAGAGATGATCCGTGCGTCGCGGACGAACAATCCCTGGGTGGCGCCCTCGATGTCCCCGCCGCGGCCGCTCACCGCGAAGCAGGTCCCTTCGACGAGTATCTGACCGCCCCGATCGGGGGACTCGGCGCTGAAGCCCGAAGCCCCCTGCTGGCGCAGGTCCGCCGTGAACCGCACCCGACGGGGTGCCTCGCGTCCGTCGCCTGCCTGCGCTGGGACCACGACGATCAAGATAACCACCCACATGGCGGCACCTTCCGGCATCCGGGTCGGAAAGTCCTGGCGCGGGCAGCCGGTGGGCACCGGGGCGCAGGAGACGGAGCGCCACAGGCCTGACGTCTGTCCGCAGCACCCCGCCACCGCTTCATGCCACGCCGTCGCGCCGCCTGGCACTCGTCGTCTGAGAGTGCTAACATTTGCTCTGTCACCGTTGACGCGCGCGAGCGGTCAGCACGCGCGAAGTGGAGGTGATCGTCGTGTCCGAGGTCTCCCGGCCCTCCGGAGCGTTGACCCAGTTCCGCGCCACTGCGCGGTCGACGTCGCAGTCGCCCATGTCGACGGGACTGTTCCACACGGCGGCCCCGGCCGCCGTTCGACCGCGGGGAGGTGAGATGGAGCCGGCTGGGACGGTTGCCCTGCCACGTGCAGACGTCGAGCGCCTACAGCAGGCGCCGGGCGGGCGACCACTTCGTATCGGGATCGTCGCCCCGCCGTGGTTCTCCGTGCCTCCCTCCGGCTACGGCGGGATCGAGGCGATGGTGGCCGGCCTGGTGGATGGCCTCGTGGCGCATGGCCATCACGTGACCCTGATCGGCGCGGGTGACGGGAGGACCGCCGCCCAGAGGTTCCACGCCACCTTTTCCGAACCTCCGTCAGCCCGACTCGGTGACCCGATGCCCGAGGTGCTCCACGCCGCGGCGGCGGCAGCCCTCATCGAGCGCGAGGAGCTCGACGTCGTGCACGACCACACGCTGGCCGGACCGCTGCTCGCCCGGGGCCGCGGTGCGCCTACCGTCGTGACCGCGCACGGTCCGGTCCGGGGAGAGCCCGGCGACTATCTCGTCGCTCTCGGATCGTCGGTAGACGTCGTCGCCATCTCGTGGGCTCAGCGCCAGCTGCGTCCCGAGGTCAACTGGCTCTCGACGGTGCACAACGGGGTGGACGTCGACTCCTTCCCAATGGGCCGAGGGGACGGCGGGTACCTCCTCTTCCTCGGCCGCTTCAACCCCGACAAGGGAGCGCACCTGGCGATCGACGTCGCTCGGAGCGCGGGTCGGCGACTCCTCCTCGCCGGGAAGCTCAACGAGGCGGCCGAGAAGGCCTATTTTGCCGACGCAATCGCCCACAGACTCGGTCACGGGGTCGAGTACGTCGGCGAGGCTGACGCCGCCACGAAGCGGGAGCTTCTCGCGGGGGCCGAGGCGCTCCTCTTCCCGGTCCGTTGGGACGAGCCTTTCGGTCTCGTCATGGTGGAGGCGATGGCCTGCGGGACCCCGGTCATCGCGCTCCGGCGCGGGAGCGTGCCCGAGATCGTGGTCCACGGCGAGACGGGGTTCGTGGTCGACGAGCCAGAGCGCCTCGTCGAGGCGGTCAGGGCGGTCGAGACCCTCGATCGCGGGCGTTGCCGGTCCCGGGCCAAGCTGTTCGACACCTCCCGGATGGTCGAGGGCTACGAGGCCGCCTACCGGGCGGTCGTGGAGGGGCGGGAGCTTTGTGCCGC
>JAKATJ010000014.1:2595-4832 GCA_021828005.1 Actinomycetes bacterium
CACCGGCCATGGACACCCGGTCCTGGCGGCGTGGCGCTCGAGCAGAGGTACAACCCGCGCAGCGGTACCCGGTAGGGGTTCCAGCGCGCCGCGGGCCTGGCAAGGATCTGGCGGGCGTCCTGGAGCCCGCACCCGATGTCGCCTCCGACGTAGTTCGCGTTCTCGGCCTCCATGCGCGCGGCTGAGCGCGCCGACTTCGCCAGCACGAGATCGCGGAAGCCCGGGGCGAAGCGCTCGACCTGTGAGGCGATCGCCTCGCTCATGTCCCAATCGGACCCTGCCGGCACGTGGCAGTAGGTCCAGAAGGTCTGCTTGCCTGCAGGCGCGCGCGTGGGGTCGACCACTCCGGGCTGCACGGCGAGCACGAAGGGGCGCTCCGGGTGCCGGCCCCTCGCCACGTCCGCCTGGGCGGCCCCAACCTCTTCGAGCGTGCCGCCGACGTGAACGGTCCCGGCGCGCCGGCACGTCTGCGCGCTCCAGGGGACGGGTCCGTCGAGCGCCCAGTCCACCTTGCACACGCCGGGTCCGTACCGAAAGCGGCGGAGCTGGCGGGCGTAGCGGTCGGGCAGCTGGTCGCCGGCGATGGCGAGGAGCCCTCGCGGACTGACGTCGAGCAGCACCACGCGAGCGGGGGGGAGCCCGCGCAGCGACCTCACCGCCTCGCCCACCTCGACCGCCACACCACGGTCGGCGAGGAACGCCGCCATCGCGGCGACGATGCCGGCGCTTCCCCCCTCGACCACCGGCCAGCCCACTCCGTGGGCGAGGCTCGTGAGGAACAGCGCGATGCCTCCGGTGACGGGAGTCGTGAGGGGCCGCATGGCGTGGGCTCCAGCGCCGGCGAGCAGCGCGCGTGGGCCGGTGCCCTCGAACCTGCGGGCGAGCGACTCGGTCGAGCGCCACCCGGAGGCGACGAGTCGGGCCCCCGTACGCGCGCCGGCGGGCACCGTCCGGTGCGAGGAGAGGACCGCGGCAGCGAGCCCGTCCGTCTCGCCCGCAAGTGGGCCGAGCAGCCGGCGGTACGCCCGTCTGTCGTCGCGGCCGAAGGACGCCGCAGTCTCGTCGACGCCGCGGTGCGCGGCGACCACCCGGTCTTCCCCGAGGGGGTGCGCGAACGGGACCGCGGGCTGGAGGAGGCGTGCGCCGTGCGTCTCGAGCCCGAAGCGCCGGAAGAAGGGTGATGCGGCCGCCATCGGGTGTGCCGCCGAGCAGACGTCATGGCGGAACCCTGGCAGCGTCAGCTCCTCGGTCCGGCAGCCGCCACCGATCCTGTGGGCCGCTTCGAGCACACGCACGGACAGTCCGGCCGCGGCGAGGACGACGGCCGCCGCGAGGCCGTTGGGCCCCGCCCCGACCACGAGCGCGTCGGTCCGGTCAGAGCTCACGGGACCCGCTCACCCGGACGCGTGCGCCCACCAGCGTCCGCCATGCCGCTCGAGGTGGATCGCGACGCCGTAGCACTTCGACACGAGCGGCGCGGTCAGCACGTCCTCGAGCCGCCCTGTGGCGAGCTTGCGGCCGTCGGCCAGGAGAAGGCCGTGGGTGAACCCGGGCGGCACCTCCTCGAGGTGGTGGGTCACGAGGACGATCGCCGGCACGCTCGGATCCGACGCCAAGGACCCGAGACGCGTGACCAGACGCTCCCGAGCCGCGAGGTCGAGACCTGCAGCCGGCTCGTCGAGCAGGATGAGCTCGGCCGCACCCATGAGCGACCGGGCGATCAGCACCTGCTGGCGCTCTCCCTCCGAGAGCAGGCCGAACGGGGAGTCGGGCTGGACCGCAGCCCCGTGGCCCGTGACACGCGCGAGCATGCGATCGGCCGCGGCCCAATCCGCCTGCGTGTAGCGGTGCCTGACCGGGAGCAGGGCAGCGTCTTTCCCGGTCACGACCACCTCCCTCGCGCTGAGGAACGGGCGTAGCGCCCGGACTGTCGACGCGCTCACCAAGGGGATCCTGGTGCGCACCGTCCGGAGATCGCTCCGTCCGAAGCGCTGACCGACGACCGTGACCGATCCGCGGCTCGGCATGAGCCTGGCGCCGGCGACCCGGAGGAGGGTCGTCTTCCCGGAGCCGTTGGGCCCGAGCACAACCCAGCGGTCCCTCGGGCCGACCTCCCAGTCGACCGTGTCGAGGATCGGCCGTCCTTCGCGGACGACGGACACTGTGGAGAACGAGATCGCCGGGCCGGCGGCCCTCTGGGCTGCCACAGGCGCGGCTGCCACAGGCGCGGCTGCCAC
>JAKATJ010000014.1:4932-11057 GCA_021828005.1 Actinomycetes bacterium
GCTGCCACGGGCTCGGGCACGGCGGGCTCGACGACGGCGGGCTCGGGCATCTACGGAGTCTGCCTCACTTCGACCCACGAGGATCGTGCGGTGTGGCACCACGACGAGCGTCGGGCGACGGCGGGTATGGTGGTCCTGCGCGCCGTGTCCGATGGAAGCAGCGAGCGACGGCGTCTTGTCTGCGCACGAAGCCGGTCGAGGCGGAACGGTGCAAACCCGGGAGAGCGGGCGGTTCATCTTCGTGTTCACAGGGACGATCGGGCTCGTCGGCGACATCAACCTGCGGCGCTGCCTCGACACCGACGAGACGTGCCTCGACGAGGTGGCAGGTGAGCTCGCGTCGGTCGACGTGCGGCTGGGCAACCTCGAAGGCGCGTTCGCCGCAGAAGAAGAAGAGCTCCCGTTCAAGCCCGGTTGGTTCCACGGCCAGCCGGAGATGGCGCGGTGCCTTGTGGGCCGCTTCGACGCCGTCGCCTGCGCCAACAACGTCCACTACGGGGACGCGATCGTCCAGTCCCTGCAGGTCCTCGACGAGCTGGGCATCGGCCACGCCGGCGCAGGCGCCGACATCGTCCGGGCCCGCACGCCGGCGATCGTGAGCTCCGCCGCCGGCTCGGTCGGCATGCTCTCCTACACGTCGGTCTTCGAGCCGTCCGGGCATGCCGCCTCGGCGACGAGCCCGGGCGTGGCGACGGTGAAGGCCCTGACCGCCTACGAGCCGAACCCGCGCGTCCTCCAGATGCCGGGCGCGCCGGCACTCGTCCACACCTGGGCGGATCCAGAGGAGATGGAGCGCGCATGCCGGGACGTGCGGTCGCTCCGGGAGCGAGTGGACGTGCTCGTCGTCTACCTGCACTTCGGCGTATCCATGAGCCCGACGGTCCACGAGTACCAGCGACAGCTCGCCCGTGCGCTGGTCGATGCAGGCGCGAACATCGTGGCGGGCTCCCATTCGCACACGCCTGGAGGTGTCGAATTCTACGGGTTGGGCGTCGTCTTCTACAGTCTCGGCAACTTCGTGTTCAACACCGGGTTCCATCCGGACGCGACGCGCGACGGGGTGCTCGCCAAGCTGGAGATCCGCGGGTCGACGATCCGCTCGTGCTCCGTGCTCCCGACCTTTCGCGACACATCGGCTCGAGCCACCCTCGTCGCGCCGCCCTCTCGAGAAGGTGCCCGCATCTCCGAGATGGTCCGATCCCGCAGCGAGGAGTTCCACACGGTCGTGCACGCGTCAGAAGACGGGCTCGTGCTCACGTCCTCTGGTTCGCGCCGGCACGCACCTGTGCGAGCATCCGGCGGCCTGCCGCACTGACGAAAGGAAGCATCGTGGACTTCGAGATGTCGCCCAAGGCGGAGCAGTACCACGCTCGGCTGTCGGCGTTCCTGTACGAGCGGATACTGCCGGCCGAGGCCGAGTACGAACGGTACCGGGCAGAGCGGGGGCCCTCCGACCACTCGGTCCCGCCCATCGTGGAGGAGCTGAAGCACGAAGCCCGCGGCCGCGGGTTGTGGAACCTCTTCCTTCCTGCGGAGAGCGGGTTGACCAACGTGGAGTACGCCCCCCTGGCCGAGTTGACGGGCTGGTCGGGGCACCTGGCCCCCGAGGCGCTCAACTGCGCCGCGCCCGACACCGGGAACATGGAGATCCTCCACCTCTTCGGGACCGCCGAGCAGAAAACGCGTTGGCTGCAGCCGCTGCTCGACGGCGAGATCCGCTCGGGCTTCGCGATGACCGAGCCGGACGTCGCAAGCAGCGACGCCGGCAACATCGAATGCCGGATCGAGCGCGATGGCGACCACTACGTCGTCAACGGCCGGAAGTGGTGGACGAGCGGCGCGCTCGACGCGCGCTGCCGGGTCCTGATCGTCATGGGCAAGACCGATCCTGCAGGGCCCAAGCACAAGCAGCAGTCGATGGTCCTCGTGCCGACCGACACGCCGGGCGTCGAGGTGGTACGCGACCTCACGGTCTTCGGCTATTCCGCCCAGCACGGGCATGCAGAGGTGCGGCTCACCGACGCCCGCGTGCCCGTCTCGAACCTCCTCGGCGAGGTGGGGTCCGGCTTCGCCATCGCCCAGGCGCGACTCGGCCCGGGACGCATCCACCACTGCATGCGGGCCCTGGGCGCCGCCGAGCGGGCTCTCCAGCTCATGTGCCGGCGCGCGTCCTCGCGGATCGCGTTCGGCCGGCCCCTCGCCGAGCAGGGAATGGTCCAAGAGGCGGTGGCGGAGTCACGCCTGGCGCTCGAGCAGGCCCGCCTGCTCACCCTCAAGGCTGCGTGGCTGATCGACCGCTACGGCGCCAAGGGGGCGCAGATGGAGATCGCGGCCATCAAGGTGGCGGTTCCCAGGGCCGCCCTTGCCGTCATCGACCGCGCGATCCAGGTGCACGGCGGAGCCGGCGTGAGCGGCGACACTCCGCTCGGTCAGATGTGGGCGTGGCACCGGGCCATGCGGATCTTCGACGGCCCCGACGAGGTGCACCTCCGTTCCTTGGCCCGTGCGGAGCTGCGCCGGCACCAGGGAGGAGAAGGCTGAGGGAACCGGGTCTCGGCGCCGAGGACACCGCGGCGGCCACCGTCGGTTGCGGTGTCCGCCTCGGGACCCTCGACCTCGAGCCCGGTCGCGGGCCCAGCCGCGTCCGTGGTCGGCGGGCCTCGCGTATGCGAAGCTACGTGCGCCGTCGGCGACCGAGCCGCAGCAGAGAAGCGCCCCGAGGAGGACCCGTGCGCTGGAACCTGTCTCCGCAAGACCTTCCCACGGCGTGGTTCAACGTGGCGCCGCACCTGCCCGCTCCTTTGGAGCCGCCGCTGCATCCGGGGACGAAGGAGCCGCTCGGTCCCGAGGACCTCGCCCCGCTCTTCCCGATGGCGCTCATCGCGCAAGAGGTGTCGACCGAGCCGGCGGTCGACATCCCCGGCCCCGTTCTCGACGTGCTGTCACTGTGGCGACCGACGCCGCTGGTCCGCGCGACACGCCTGGAGCAGGCGCTGGGCACGCCGGCCCGCATCTACTACAAGGACGAGTCGGTGTCGCCTGCCGGCTCGCACAAACCCAACACGGCCGTGCCGCAGGCGTACTACAACAAGGCGGAGGGCGTGCCCCGACTGACGACCGAGACGGGCGCCGGCCAGTGGGGCAGCGCGCTCGCGTTCGCGTCGTCGGTGTTCGGCCTGGACTGCATGGTGTACATGGTCCGGGCGTCGTTCGAGCAGAAGCCGTACCGGCGGATGCTGATGGAGACCTGGGGCGCTCGCGTTGCACCCTCGCCGGTCGAGGACGCCACCCACCCTGGGTCCCTCGGGACCGCCATCAGCGACGCCGTGCGCGACGCCGCCGGGCGTGAGGACAGCCACTACTCACTCGGCTCGGTCCTGAACCACGTCCTCCTCCACCAGACGATCATCGGGCTCGAGGCGAAGCAGCAGCTGCAGCTGGCGGGGGAGCGGCTGCCCGACGTGGTGATCGGCTCGTGCGGCGGCGGGTCCAACCTCGGCGGCATCAGCCTGCCGTTCGTCCCCGACGAGGGGGTGCGGCTGGTGGCCGTGGAGCCGGCGTCCTGCCCGACGCTGACGGCGGGACGCTTCGAGTACGACTTCGGCGACACGGCCGGCCTCACCCCGCTGCTGCCCATGTACACGCTGGGGCACGAGTTCATCCCTCCCCCCATCCACGCCGGCGGCCTTCGGTACCACGGCGACTCGCCGATCATCAGCGCGCTCGTGAAGTCGGGTCGCATGGAGGCGGTCGCGTACCCCCAGTCCAAGGTCTTCGAGGCCGGAGTGCAGTTCGCCCGCACGCAGGGCACGGTCCCAGCCCCCGAGACGGCCCATGCCATCCGGTGCGCCGTCGACGAGGCGCTGGCGGCCAAGGAGAACGGTGAGGAGCGCGTGATCCTCTTCAACTACTCGGGCCACGGCCTGCTCGACCTCTCCGCCTACGACGACTACCTGCACGACCGGCTGGCGGACTGAGAGAGCCCGCGTTCCTCCCTGCGCGAGGTTCCGTGCGCTCGCGGGAGCGCTCACCGGTCAGGAGGGCGGCAGGACGGGGGCGAGCAGCCGGCACCGACGTGCAGGCCGGTTCGAGCGGTCCTCGTAGCGGTCTGCCGACCCCAGGACGCGGACGATCGCCTTGGACGCGAGATAGCGCAGAGGCTCGGGCTCCCAGGACCGTGCCCGGTGCCCGACCCATGGCAGCGTCACGAGGTCCGTCTCGCGGCCGAGCACGAGGTCGGCGAGCGTCCTCCCCGAGATGCTCGCCGCGACGACCCCGTGGCCCGAGTAGCCGCCGGCACTACCGAGCCCCGTCGCCGGGTCGTAGGTGATCGCCATGCACCAGTCCCGCGGGACGGCCAGCGGTCCTCCCCAGTGGTGGGTGATCGCCGCGCCCGCAGCCGCCGGGAACTGGCGTGCGATCGTCGTCTCGAGGCGCGCCCGGACCGCAGCGTCGCGCTCCGCCGCCTCCTGGATCGGCTGCAGCAGCCGATAGGGCGCGCCGCGCCCGCCGATGGCGATGCGTCCATCGACCGTGCGCTGTGCGTAGAAGAACAGGTGGTGGCGGTCCCCGATCACGAGGCCGTCCCGCCATCCGATCTCCGTCCAGACGTCGGACGGGAGGGGCTCCGTCGCGATCATGAGGCTGTAGAGCGGCAAGTAGCGCAACGCCTGGCCGGGGAGCTGCGTCGTGTAGGACTCGGTCGCGCTGATGACGTGGTCGGCGGTCACCGTGCCCCCCCGGCAGCGCACCCGCCGCGGCGCGACGTCGACGGCTTCGGTGCCCTCGTAGATGGCCACGCCCAGACGGTCGCAGGCGTCTGCGAGGCCACGGGCCAGGCGGGCAGGATCGATCCGCGCGGCGTGGGGCGAGAAGGTGGCGAGCTGGCAATCCGGTAGGTGCACGAGCTCCTCGACGTCGGCGCGTTGCAGCAGCCGCACGTCTTCCTCGCCGATCCCGCGCCGGCGAGCTGCGTCCAGCTCCGCGTGCAGCCGTGACGCCTGTGGGGAGCTCGTGGCGACCATCAGCATCCCCGCCTTGGCGAACCCGCAGTCGATGCCCTCGCTCTCGACGACGCTCCCGATCTCGTCGACCGTCTGGTACGTCGTCCGTTCGGCCCGCAAGACGGCGTTGCTCCCGGCGCGTGCCGCGTAGACGCCCCAGCTCCCGGCGATCTTGGACGAGACCCACCCGCCGTTGCGCCCCGTTGGGCCGAACCCCGCGATCTCCCGCTCGACGACCACGACCCTGATGTCCGGCTGGAGGCGCTTCAGGTAGTACGCGGTCCACAGCCCCGTGAACCCCGCGCCGACGATCGCCACGTCGCAGGCGACGTCGCCCGGCAGCCGCGGCCTCGGGAGGAGCGGTCCGGGAAGCCCGTCGAGCCACAGGCTCCGGTCCCGGTAGCGGCGCTCGATCTCGTGATCGGTCTCTCGGATGGCGGAGAGCTTACGGTCCCGTGACGTGCATGCCCCAGTTGCGCGCGAGCGCTCTGCCCGCCACTGCCGCAAGGAGATCGGCGCCCGCTGGCATGAGATGAACGCCGTCGGGGGTGCGGACCTGTACCTGGCGGCCTGTGGGTCCCGTGACGTCGAAGGAGAACGATCCGCCAGGGGCGAGGACGGAGTTCGAGTCCAGATAGGCCGCTCTGCCGGGATAGCGGGCGATGACACGTTGGGCGATGTCGTCGATGCGTGACATGCCCGCGTTGAGGAAGGCTGTCTCCATCGCGGGCTCGCCGACCCATAAGACGCGCGCACCGGCGTGCACCGACTCCGAGACGATCGATGTGACCCGCGCGGCGTACTCCGCGTTCCACGCCGGCGTGCCGTCGTAGAGGACCGCGGCGCCCGTCACCATCGACTGCAGGTCGTTCGCGCCGAGCAGGACGACGACGACCTGGGGATGCGTGCGGGTCAAGAGGCCGGCGAGCTGGGACGGCCAGTCGTAGTAGCCGCTGTTGGCGAGCCCGGTGTCGCCGCGCGCTGCCATCGTGAGCTGGACGCTCGCTGGCGGCCAGGTGCTCTGCATCGCCTCCCCGAGGTCGACGCCGAGGGAGTCGCCGATCTCGACCACCCGGAGCGGCCCGGTGCCGGTGGGCGTGGTCCCCCCGGTGCCGAGACCGG
>JAKATJ010000014.1:11157-30462 GCA_021828005.1 Actinomycetes bacterium
GGTACGGGGTGCCGCAGGCTCTGGGCGGCGTGGCAGGCGCGTTCGGCGTGATCGACCAGCGCAGCGACGGCGCTCGCCTCCGCCGGAGAGTCGATCGAGAGCCGGACGGCCACCTCTTCGAAGTGTGCGGGCGCGTCGTCGACGCCGTACTTCTGCGTGTTGAAGAACGTCGCGCGGACATCCGCCTCAGCATCTGCGATCTCGACGTCGTAGAGGGGCGCGAACCGCGCCACTTGAGTCAGCAGTCAGAAGGCGACGGCTGCCATCAGGAACTGCAGCGGCGACGGGCCCGAGTCGTCGCCGCCCCGGTCCGCCGGCTCGTCGGAATGCACGGTGAAGCGGCCGAGCCTGCCTTCGATCTGGGTGTCCGCGACGATTCGCGCGACGGCCCTCGTCGTCACGCGACGCTCCGGAGCGGGCAGGGCCGACTTCTCCGCTCGGATGCGCTCGATCTCGGCGCGTTGGCGCGCGAGATCGACGCGGCCACGGCGTGCCTCACCTGCGGTCATCGGACGCTCATCCGGCCACCACCCTGATCCGATCGGCTGCCGCGGCGTCGAGGTCCGCCGGCAGCAACTTCACCAATTCGACTCGGTCGCGCGCCCCTGGCGCACCTGCTCGATCGCCAGCCCCTGACCGCGGAGGAGGGTACCGTCGAAAGGGGGAGACGTCAACGCAGCCAGCGTGCTCGAGCCGCTGCTCGGCGCAGGGCCGGCGCGGCCGAGACGTCGGCGGCTGGTACCGCCCGACCGCGTCGTCGCAGCGGCTGGTACCGTCCGAGCGAGGGTGCCGGAGCGCTCGGGAGGAGAACCGATGAAGCGGAGCGAGGACCGGATCCTGACCACGCACGTCGGCAGCATGGTGCGGCCGGCGAGCCTCGTCGCCCCGCCGGGGTCGACCGGGGGCTTTTCCATGGCGAGCAGCCAGGAGCGGTTCGACCCCGGCGACGCAGAGCTGCGCGATGCCGTCCGTGACGTCGTCGCAGCGCAAGCAGAATGCGGGCTCGACGTCGTGAACGACGGGGAGTACGGCAAGGTCAGCTGGTCGGCGTACGTCTTGGAACGGATCTCCGGCTTCGAAGTCCAGCCCGACCGCTTGAAGCCGCTCGTCTGGCTCGGCCGGGATCGTGAACGCTTCAAGGGCTTCTTCGCGGAGAGCGAGATGGCCGCTGCCGTCGCGGACGGCGCGCCGGCCGAAGTCTGCATCGGGCCCGTCGCATACGTCGACGAGGCGCCGGTGCGACGCGACCTCGCCAACCTGATCGCGGCGGCGCGTGCCATTGGCCTCGAGGAGCAGGGAAAGGAGCTCTTCCTCACGAGCGTCTCCCCCGCCAGCACCGCCTACCAGGGGATCGACGAGCACTACGGCGACGAGGAGACGTACATCTACGCCCTCGCCGACGCGCTGGCCGTCGAGTACCGGTTGATCCACGAGTCCGGTGTCGTCCTCCAGCTGGACGACGCGGTGTTCGCGAACATGTACGACTATCTGATCGAGCAGGGGGAGAGCGTCTGGAGGCGATGGGCTCAGCTGCGCGTCGAGGCTCTCAACCACGCGCTCCACGGCATCCCTGCCGAGCGCGTCCGCTACCACGTCTGCTTCGGGAGCTGGCACGTCCCCCACGTCGCCGACGCGCCGCTCGCGGAGATCCTGCCCTTCATGCTGCAAGTGAATGCCGGCGGCTATTCGATCGAGGCGGGCAACGTGCGGCATGAGCACGAGTACCGGCTCTGGAAGGACATCGCCCTCCCAGACGACAAGGTCCTCCTCCCGGGGGTCGTCACCCACCATACGACCACGGTCGAGCATCCCGAGCTCGTGGCGCTGCGCATCGAGCGGTTCGCCGAGCTGGTCGGGCGGGAGCGGGTGATCGCCAGCACCGACTGCGGGTTCGCCCAGTCGAGCAGGCTCCAACGGGTTCACC
Organism: Actinomycetes bacterium; assembly: GCA_021828005.1. GTDB lineage: Bacteria > Actinomycetota > Acidimicrobiia > Acidimicrobiales > RAAP-2 > JAJYVT01. Next base: position 13,082 of record JAKATJ010000014.1, read on the forward strand.
CCGAGGTGATGTGGGCCAAGCTCAAGGCGCTCACCGAGGGTGCGGCGATCGCGTCGTCGCACCTCTGGCGCTAGCAATGCGACGGGGCGCGACGCGCCCCACGAGGTTCAGGGTGCGGCCGCGACCTCGGACGTGGCCGCCTCGCGGAACGCCCTGGCGACGATCTCTTTGACCATGCGCTTGCGCCACACGTAGCTCAGATCGGCGTTGTCGAGGGGCTTGGCGAGCCGGCTCGCCCTGCTCGCCACCTCCTCGATCGCCTCCTCGTCCAGGGGCTGTCCGACGAGTCCGTGCACGAGATCGTTCAGCTCGACCGGCTGCGAGGCCACGGCTCCCAGCACCAGGCGGCACCCTTCCACGACGCCCCGGTCGATCTTCAGCGCCACCGCTGCGCCGGCGAGCGGGAAGTCCATAGACGAGCGGCGCCGGAGCTTCACGTACGAAGAGCGCCAGCCGTCAGGTGCCGGCAGCCGGAGGCGGGTGAGGATCTCGCCGCGTCCGAGCACGAGGTGAGCGTTCCCGTCGTCACGATAGAGCGAGGCGACGGGGACTTCGCGTTCCCCCTCGGGACCCGCGACGACGGCCGTCGCACCGAGCGCGACCGCGATCGGCGCCGTGTCCGACGACGAGATCGCCCAGCAACGCGGGCTGCTCGGGGCCAACCGGCACAGTTCGCCGCCGGTCTTCAGGCAAGAGCCGCTGGCGGTCCTCCACTCCTCGCTCATGTCGTAGTAGTTGCATCGGGTGTCGACGCAGAGGTTCCCGCCGACCGTGCCAGCGTTGCGCAGGGCAGGCGAGGAGACGAGGCCGGCTGCCTGCACGTACCCCGACTGGTGGTGCGCGAGCTCGTCATCCTTCAGCACGGAGGCGAGCGTCCTCGAGGCGCCGATCTCGACGGCACCCGACGGCGTCGTCTCCAGGTGGGAGAGGGCCTCCAGGTGGGCGATCCCGACGAGGACGGTCGGCTGCACCTGGCGGCGCTTCATCTTCGGGAGCAGGTCGGTGCCGCCGGCGATCACGCTCGACCGGTCGCCGTGGTCGGCGAGCATGGCGACGGCCTCCGCCACGCTGGCGGGGCGAAGGTAGCTAAAGCGTGGCAGACGCAGCATCGGGGAGCGCCACCTTCTCGCACGGAGGATAAGGGATCTTGGGGAAGGAGCGAGGGCCGGTGCGGGGGTCGCTCCCTTTGGCGCGCGCGTCGAGGGCCCGCAGGACCTTCTCGGGCGTGACCGGGACCTCGTCCACCCAGACGCCGAGCGCGTCGTGGACGGCGGACACGACGGCGGGGACGACCGGCAGCAGCGGGCCCTGACCGACCTCTTTCGCTCCGTAGGGGCCCTCGGGATCGGGTTGCTCGACGAGGAGTTGCTCGATCTCGGGCATGTCGGCGGACAGCGGGGTCTTGTACTCGAGCACCGAGGGGTGGTGCAGGAGACCGTTGCGGTACGCCTGCGCCTCCATGAGGGCCTCACCCAGCCCCATGTAGACGCCGCCTTCCACCTGCCCCCGCACGAGGACCGGGTTGAGCGCGCGACCGATGTCGTGCGCGATCCAGACCTTGTTGACCCTCACCTCCCCGCTGACGCGGTCCGCGTCGAGGTCGACGACGGCCGCGGAGTAGCTGAACGCCGGGCTCGGACCCACGGCCGAGCCGCGGTACTTGCTCGCGGAGATGCTGGGAGGCGGCGCGTAGCTGCCGACCGAACCGAGCGTGCCGTAGAGCTCCTCGGCGGCGGCCACGGCCTGGTCGAAGCTGAGCGGGCCGATCTTGCCGCCCGCCACGGTCATCTCGGCCGGCCGGCCCCCGCTGTGCTCGGCGGCGGCGGCGACGAGCGTCGCGCGCATCTTGCGGGCGGCCTCGATCGCTGCGTTGCCGGCCATGAAGGTGACACGAGAAGAGTACGAACCGAGGTCCACCGGGGTGAGCCCCGTGTCCCCGGTCACCAGCCGCACGTCACCGCGCTCGAGGCCCAGCTCCTCGGCGACGAGCGTGGCGAGCACGGAGTCCGAGCCCTGCCCGATGTCGGTGGCGCCGCAGAACACCGTGACGCCGCCGCGGTCCACCTTGAGGCTCACCTCGCTGTGCGGCATTCGGTTGAGGTACATCGGAGTCCCGGCGCCGCAGAGGTAGGCGGAGACGGCGAACCCCTGGCCGTGCCCGTCGCGCCGCTCGCGCCGGGAGAAGCCGGAGGCCGCCAGGACCTCGTCGGTCACCTTGTCGATCGCGCACGAGGTGATCCGCAGGCCGTTGACCGTCCGAGAGTTGGGCCGCACGTAGTTGCGTCGTCTCAGCTCCACCGGATCCATGCCGAGGTCCTCGGCGAGCTTGTCGAGGTGGAGCTCGAGTGCGAAGCGGGGCTGCGGGGTGCCGTGCCCGCGCTTCGGCCCGCACGGCGCCTTGTTGGTGAAGACCCGGCAGCCCTCGAAGCGGTAGGCCGGAAGGTCGTAGGTCGCCGGCTGCAACGCGCCCGTGTAGTACGTGGTCGCCGCGCCGAGGGAGGCATGGGCTCCGCCATCGAGAGCCGTGCGGAAGTGCATCGCGCGGATCCGGCCGTCGTGCGTCACGCCGGTGCGCACCCACATCAGCACCGGGTGCCGGCCGCGGTGGTTGTAGAAGACCTCCTCACGGGTGAGGGTGCACTTGACGGGCCGCCCCGTGATCATCGCCAGCTTCGCGACGACGATCTCGTGGGAGCAAGGGTCGACCTTGCCGCCGAAGCCGCCGCCGTGCGGCGTCGCCACGACGCGGACGCGTCGCATCGGCACCCCGAGCACGCTCGACAACGCTCGGTGCACGCTGTGCGGCGACTGCGTCGAGCTCCACACGGTGAGCTGGCCGTCGGAGAAGATGGCCGTCGCCGAGTGCTCCTCCATCGCGAGGTGGTTGCTGCCCTCGTAGAAGAAGACGTCCTCTCGGACGTGGTCGGACGCCGCGAAGCCCTCGTCCACGTCGCCGAACTCGAGGGCTGCCAGGCGGTGGACGTTGCTGTCCTTCGAGGCGGCGTGGATCGGTTCGTCCATCGGGACTTCGAGCGCTTGGTCGATCGAGGTCACCGGCTCGAGAAGCTCGTAGTCGACGTGGATCAACTTGCAGGCCTCGCGCGCCGTCGCCTCGTCACGGGCCGCCACCGCCGCCACCGGTTCGCCCACGTAGCGGACCTTGTCAGCGGCGAGCGCCTGCTCTTCCTCGCTCGACGGGCTGACGCCGAAGCGCGTCGGCATCGCCGCGCCGGTGAGGACCGCCACGACGCCCGAGAGCCCGGCTGCCTCCTGCACGTCGATGCGGCGGATCCGGGCGTGAGGGAGGGGACTGCGCAGGAGCACGCAATGGAGGGTCCCGGGGAACGAGAGGTCGTCCGCATAGACCGTCGCACCCGTCACCTTCGAGACGGCGTCGACCCGCGGCATCGCCTTGCCGACGACCTGGAACGCCCCGTCGCCGTCCTCGCCACCCGGCACGGTGCCGAGCCGTCGACCCACCCAGTCCCGAGGGGTGCTCACCGAGCGCCCTGCAGTGCCTGCGCCGCCTGGGCGACCGCGTCGACGATGCTCGCGTAGCCCGTGCACCGGCAGACGTTGCCGGCCAGGGCGGCCCGGATCTCCTCGCGGGTCGGGTCGGGCTGCTCGTCGAGCAGCGCCTTCGCGCTGAGCAGCATCCCCGCGGTGCAGTAGCCGCACTGCGAGGCCCCGAGCGCCATGAACGCCTCCTGGAGAGGATGCAGCGCCGATCCGTCAGCGAGCCCCTCGACGGTCGTCACCTCGGCGTCTTCGATCTGGTCGGGCAGCACGAGGCAGGCGAGCACCGGCTTCCCATCGAGGAGCACCGTGCAGGCACCGCACTCGCCGAGCTCGCAGCCGTGCTTGGTCCCCGTGAGGCCGAGTCGCTCCCGCAGGATCTCGAGGAGCGTCTCGTTGCTCTCGGTGAGCGTCTCGTACGTCTCGCCGTTCACCCGTAGCCGCAGCACGTTCACTGCCTGCTCACCCAGCTCTCCACGAGCTCCCGTGCCGCCACGGGGTCCTCGAAGTGCAGTCGGTTGATCCGGGTGAACTCCTTCCACTCCGGCCGCAGGTCCGGCTCGAAGGCGATCGCCTCGACGGGGCAGGGCTCCACGCACGCCGCACAGTCGATGCACACCTTCGGGTCGATGAAGAGCATGCGGTCGCCCTCGTCGGCGCTGATGCAGTCGACCGGGCACACGTCCACGCACGAACGGTCGAGCGTGTCGATGCACGCGGCCCCGATCACGTAGGCCACGACGTCCACCTCGCTTCTTGTGAGCCCGGCCTGACCTCGTCGGTCTCCCCGGTTGCTCGGTCCTCTATCGGCATATCACGTCCCTTCAGGGGTGAGGTGCACAACTACCCGGGTTGGAGTCGTCGGTCGCGCTGCTTGGCGGCGAGGCGCTCGAGAAGGGCGGACGCCTCGGCCAGCTCGTCGGCCGGCTTGGCCACAAGAACCTGCGCGTCGATCATGGCCGACACCCACTCTGCGGCGATCGGCGTGCGGACGACGGCCATCGTCCACCCGTCCATGCCGACGCCCCCGGCCGAGAGATCGGCCCATTCGCCGGCGAAGTCGGTGCAGCTCCCGCACTGCGGGCGCACCGTCGGTCGGACCTCGCGAAGGGGAATCTGGAGGACGTTTCCCTCCCCCACGGTGGCCTTCGAGTCCGGGATCCGCCCCTCTGCGACGTGGTCGAGGCTCTGGTCCGTGTGGACGAGCAGCCTGCCCTTGACGTTGACCTTGGTGATCCGGCCGAGGTCGAGCCCGAACTTCCCTTCGAGCAGCCCGTGGAGGAACGCGTCCTCCTCGAAGGTCTCGCTGCACATGAGGGCGATCGACAGCACGACGGGGCGGAAGCGCTTCAAGCCGCTCGACTGCCCTTTGACGAGTCCCGCCACCTGGCAGGGCAGCCCGACGAAGGCGAGACGCAGCTTGGGCGGGGCGTCTTGGAGCATGAGCAGGTTGCGCGAGTAGGTGTAGCGGGAGCCGGCGGTCGTGAGGACCTCGTCGGGGTCCGTGACGACGACGGGCAGGTTGCGCCAGGGCTGTTCGGGGTCGTGGCGGCTGACGACGGCGCCGTCGACCCGTCCGGTCCGCATCGCCCAGGCGAGCATGGCGGTGACGAGCCCGCCGTCCTGTCCGCCCCCGCCGACCGCCCTCAGAACGACACGGTCGAGCTCGGTGCCCACGACCTCTTCGGGTCGCCGGGCACGTCCGAAGCGACCGACCTCGAGCGCGGCCTGGTCCGGGCGGAAGCGCGCGCAGACCCTCGTGCAGACGTCGCAGCCGACGTCGCCGAAGCGGCAGCCGGCTGGACCGGACTCGTCGTCGGTCTGGTAGGGACGGGTGCCCGTGGCGGAGTAGTCGAGCACCTTTCTCGGGCAGGCGACGACGCAGGCCCCGCAGCCGGCGCAGACGTCGGTCCCGACCACCTCGCGGTACAGGTCGGACCAGCTCGGCTTCGCCGAGGGGTCCGTGGAGCGCGCGGGGCAGGTCGTCTCCCCGATCGCGTCGATCGCGCCCGGCGCCGCTTGGACCGTGGTCATCGCCGCGTGGTCAGACCGCGACGTGTCCGTGGGTCGCCACACGATGGCGGTGGCGTCCGGCCAGGGCGGCCCCGAGCGCGAGCACGTGCTGGACCTCCTCGGGCGGCGGCACGTGCACGTCGCCCCCGAGCATGTCGGCGAGCACGGACGCCATCGTCTCGAAGCGCAGGATGCCGCCGACCAAGGTGAACTCGGGCTCCATCTTGGCCCGCTTCATGAGCTGGACCGAACGGGACACGAGGGAGGCGATCGCGCCCTGCATGATGTCGGCAGGGGCCACCCCCTGAGAGAGGTGGTTGATCACCTCGGCCTCGGCGAACACCGCGCACACCCCCGAGATCGGGACATCCTCGCGGGAGGTGGCGGCGAGCGGCCCGATCTCCTCGGTGGTGAACCCCATGTAGCCGGCCGTCTTCTCGAGGAAGGCTCCCGTGCCCGCGGCGCACTTGTCGTTGAGGCGGAACGAGGTCACGGTGCCCCGGCCGTCGGTTCGGGAGACCTTCATCGTCTGGCCCCCGACGTCGAGGATGGTCCGGGTGCCGGGGTAGAGGAAGCAGGCGCCCCACACCGCTGCGGTGAGGTCGGTGACGTTGAGCTGGCGGGCGGCGAACTGGAATCGTCCGGTGCCGGTGGCGGTGGCGTAGGCCACCTCGCCCTGTTCGAGGCCCGCTTCAGCGAGGGCCTCGTCGTAGGCCCCCTGGGCCGCCTCGGCGAGGCGGTAGCCGGTGCGCCGCAGGGCACGACCGACCACCTCGCCATCGTCGGCGACGACGACCACCTTGGTGTAGGTCGAGCCGATGTCGATGCCGGCGTAGTGATCCATCACTGCCTCCCTCCTCAGACGCGTGCGGGTGCGTGCTGGGCGACGATGCGGTCCATGGCGAACAGCGACGCGCCGAGGGCACCCATGAAGTGCGAGTCCTCCCCGCAGTTGACGGGGAAGCCGAGCATGTCGGAGACGACCTGGACCATGCCGACGTTGCGGGCGACGCCGCCGGTGAAGGTGACCTCCTCTTCGATGCCCACCCGGCGGAGCAGCCCGAGGGCTCTCGAGGCGACCGATTGGTGCACGCCGAGCAGGACGTCCTCGTCACGCTTTCCCTTGGCGAGCCAGGCGAGGATCTCGGACTCGGCGAAGACCGTGCAGGTCGTCGAGATGCGCACGGGCTTGACCGAGCGCAGCGCCGTGGGTCCGAGGTCGTCGAGGGGCAGCTCGAGCGCCGAGGCGGCGGCACCGAGGAAGCGGCCGGTGCCGGCCGCGCACTTGTCGTTCATCGCGAAGTCGAGGACCTCGCCGCGCTCGTTGACCTTGATCGCCTTGGTGTCCTGGCCACCCATGTCGAGCACCGTCCGCGTCCCGGGGAACATCTGGACGGCACCCCGGGCGTGGCAGGAGATCTCGGTGGTCTGCGCGTCCCCGAAGGTCACCCGGAACCGGCCGTATCCGGTCCCGATGACGTAGCCGACTCCGTCCTTCTCCTCGTCGATGTCGCCGTCGCGCAGGGCGAGCTCGTAGGCCCGCTCGGCCGCGAGGGTCACGTTCGAGCCGGTGTCGATGAGCGCCCGACCGGCGATGCGGAGGTGCTCGTCGATGATCACGGCCTTGGTCTGCGTGGAGCCAACGTCCACGCCTGCCGCGTAGGTCATTGCCAGTCTCTCCTTTTCGCTGCTCGCGAGGTGGATCGTCTCCGGCCCGTCCCGGCCCCTGCATGATCGGCGCGCTCGCGCCAGGTTCCCGTCACGACCGTGCCCCGGCGAGGAGGCGCCTCGTCTCGAGGCCCTCGAAGAACGCGTCGACCCGGTTGCGCATCCCTGCCTCTGCGACGACGCGCGGATCCATGTGGTCCGAGTCGAGGAGGAGGGCGTTCACGTCTGCCTGCTCCAGCACCGCTCGTCGGCTGTCCGCGAGCCCCGACGACACGGTCCGGCAAGACTTGATCGCGTGGAAGACGATCCCGTCGATGCCGTACGGCTCGGTCAGGTCGGCCAGGACTCGGTCCACGTGGAACATGGTGTCCATCGCCACCCGGCCGGTGACGAGCAAGCCTTCGGCAAGGCTGTCGAGGGGGTGGGCAAGGTCGTACTCGTAGCCGGTGCTCCATCCGCCCGAGGCGAACCAGGTATAGCTCGAGCCGACGAAGATCCCGCCGTGCTGGGTGAACATCTCGGAGAACTTCCGGTAGATCGGGTAGCACGGGACACCCACGAAGGCGAGGCGGTGACGCTCCTCGAAGGGCGTCCCCAAGCCTCGGGCCGCCTTGTACTCGAGCTCCTCGACGACGTCGCGGAAGTAGTCGGCACCTTCGACGCGGCCGCGAAGGGCGTTCACGGCGCCCAGGTAGACGGTCCCGTCGGTCACCGCGTTGAACACCGCGGGGCGGGACTTGTTCAGCTCGAGCACCCGCACCCAGTCGCGGGTCATCGAGTTCGCGTAGGTCATGGCCTGGACGAGGCGGTCCTGGTCGAAGCGGCGTCCGCTGACCTGCTCGCACACCTCGACGAGCTCGTCGACCTGGCCGCGCACGTAGGCGAGGTCGTTCTCGTAGTCGACGTGCCCACGGCCGGGCAGGCGCCCGGCTGCCCTCGAGCCGGGGATGTCGAGGGTGACGACCGGGATGTGGTACAGCCGCTCCCAGATCTCCCCCCACTTGATGTAGGTGTTGCAGACGTTCGTCTGGAGGGCGAGATCCGGGGGCGGGATGCGGCCCATCGGGTGTTCCCCGCCGCGCAGCTGCATGCCGACGTCGGCCTTCACGTAGCCGCAGACGTCCGTGGCGTACCCGTAGCCCTCCGCCTGGTCGATGTAGTCCTCGGCGACGTGGCGCACCGCGGTCTGGAGCCCGTTGATCTCGGGCAGCACGAGGTTGAAGCCGAACGACTCGAGCAGCTCGGCGGCGCTGCCCATTACGAACACGTACGCTGCCTTCTCGCCCCGCTCGGGTCCCGAGCTCACGCGGCCGTACCACTCCTTGAACAGCCGGTTGCCTTCCCGGTTGCCGCGGCCGACCAGCTCCGAGGAGTCGAGGGTCGCCTGCGGCGCGACCGTGGGGCTCGTGTCGTTGTCCATCGTCATACCTCCGCGTCGGCGAACAGGACGTTCTCGATGAACGTCTCGAGCTGGATCTGCAGCGAGTCGAAGCTGGTCATGTTCTCCTCGAACTCGTTGACGAAGTAGGGGATCCCCTCCGCCTCGAGGGCCCGCACGTAGGGCACCTGCTCGTCGAGGCCGGGCTCGCACATCTTGGCGGCGCTGATGATGGCCGCCCCCGCGCCGGACTCGCGGATGCGGCGGAGCAGCATCTCCTCCTTCGGCTTGCGGTCGTCGTGCTGGACCGGGCTGTAGGACGAATGGTCGAGGTAGGCCGTCGCCAGGTTGGCGAGCGGGTCGCCGTCGGTGGCGACGTCCTCGGAGAGCCAGCGGAGCCCGATGAGCAGGTCGTCGTCGACGACGTAGGAGGACTGGGCGATCGTCGTCAGGAGGTCGAGGGGCGGCTGCTCGCAGAAGCCACCCTCGAAGACGATCCGCATCCGGTCCTGGGGAGCCGTCCCGCGCTGCTCGAGCATCGGGATGATCGCGGTGAGGAGAAGGTTGTGCTCCTCCCTCGGGATGCGCCCGCCGAGGGCCATGAGCACGTACGCCTCGTCCACCTGGAGGAGCCAAGGGGTCTCGCGCTTGATCTCGTAGAGGCGGCGAAGGAGGCGGCGGTTCTCGTTGTAGACGGCGATGGCTCGGTGAAGGTCGTCGTCGCTCACGGTCCTGCCAGCGATCTCCTCCACACCGCGCTGCAGGCGCTGGTACTCGCCGCGCAAGTACGTCGCCGCATGCCGTGACGTGGCGTTCTGCGGGAGGTAGAGGATCTCGCAGGGGTACGAGACGTTGCGGCCCCACACGGCCGCCAGGTTCCGGGCGGTGTCGCAGATCGGGTGGGACACGAACATCTCGAGCTCGAGGCGCCCGGAGAGGGCGAGCTCGAGGGAGGTCTTGACGATCGAGCAGAGGTTCGAGCCGAAGTGCGCGTCGCCCTGGCGGGCCTCGATCGGCGCCCCGTGGATCTTGACCGGCAGCAGCCCGGCAGCCGAGACGATCTCCTCGGGGAAGTAGACCTCGAAGTGGCCGACGACCTTGCCGCCCGCCTCCCGCCACCGGCGCACCGTCGGGTAGTCGGGGTCCTCGACGAGGTCTCGGCAATGGCGGAGGAGCTCGTCGAGGGAGAGGCCCCTCCAGTCGTCCAGCACGTGCGTGCCCATCGCACCCTCCCGATCTGCCGCTACCGGTCTAGTTTTTTCTACTCACTAGCCGGTCAACTGAATTGCTGGCAGTATAGGCAATGCCAGCACGCAAGTCCAGGGACTTTCGGCCCTGTGTGGTCGAAACCGTCAGGCCGAGAAGAGGTCGACGGCGACCGACGGTGTGGCCGTCCCGCGCGACGGGTCGGCGACCGGCGCCGAGTCAGCCGGTGGGCCCGAGCAGGAGCTCGATGCAGGTGCTGGCGAAGCGCTCCGGGTCGTCTCGACTGGGGTCGAACCACTTGTAGACCCAGCTCGTCATCCCGAGGATGGCCTGGGCCCCGTAGCGCGGGTCGATGGGCGAGAGCGAGCCCTGGTCGACGGCGCTCTCCACTGCCTCGCGGAAGACACGGAGGTACTGCCGTTCCTTGGCGCGGATGTCCGACTCGTAGGTGGGGGCGAGGCGCGGTCGCTGGTCGAAGAAGACCGTGAAGAAGGCGGGCTCGCGCGCGACGTTCACCGTCTGGTCCCTGATGAGCGCCTCGAGGCGCCGGCGGGGATCCTCGATGAGCAGCGCGTCCGACAGGCGCGCCAGCGCCAGGGTGATCGCACGGTCGAACACCCGGTAGAGGAGCTCGGCCTTCGAGTGCACGTAGTAGTACAGGCTGGCCTTGCGCAGGTCGAGCGCGGCAGCCACGTCGTCGAGCGAGCCGGCGTCGTACCCCTTGGCTTGGAACACCCGCGCGGCCGTGTCGACGATCTCGCTCATGCGGGCGACGAACTCCGGGCTCGGCTCCACGTTGCGCGGCCGGCCGGGGCGGCGTGGCGTGGTGTGCTCAGCGACCATCGATCGGCTCGCTCCGCCGTGCGAGCACGCCGGGGCCCTGACCCCGTCGACCAGAGCGTGCTCGTCGAGGCCGGCTCCCGGGGGATGCTCGCAGTCGTTCCACCGTTGCCTCCGTGACCTCGTGCCTGCTGGCGTTGGTACCTCGAAGCACGGGCCCGACCTGCCGAGCTCTTCTCCGAGCAGCTACAGGGCCCGACCTGCCGAGCTTGACCTACCGGACGTCAGAAAAATATACTCGACGAGCGAGGGAGCGCTGGTGACGACGAACGACGGTAACGGCACGGACCGGCACGGCGGCGCCGTTGCAGTCGTCGGCGGCGGCCTCATGGGGAGCGGGATCGTGCACGCGTTCCTGCTCGCGGGTCGACGGGTGGCCCTCGTCGAGGTCGACGACGAGGCGGCGGCCGGGAGCCGCCAGCGGATCCGGGCCCATCTGGAAGAGAGCGCCCGGCGAGGCCGCCTCGACGAGCCAGTCGAAGCAGCCCTTTCCCGCGTCGTCGTGCACTCGGGCCTCGCAGGTCTCGAGGGCGAGGACGTCACCCTCGCGATCGAGGCGGTGCCGGAGATCGCGTCGCTGAAGCTCGAGGTCCTCGGGGCCCTCGAGGCTGCCGTCGAGGACGCCGCCGTGGTGGCGACGAACACGAGCAGCATCGCCATCGGCGAGCTCGCGGCCGGGCTCGCCCGCCCCGAGCGCTTCGTCGGCCTGCACTTCTTCAACCCGGTGCCCGCCAGCCTCCTCGTCGAGGTCGTCGTGGGACAGGACACGAGCGCGACGACGGTCGAGCGGGCCAGGTCGCTCGTCGACGCGATCGGCAAGCAGGCCGTCGTCGTGAGGGACTCGCCCGGTTTCGCCACGAGCCGCCTGGGCGTGCTCCTCGGGCTGGAGGCGATCCGGATGCTGGAGGAGGGGGTCGCTTCCCCCGAGGACATCGATCGGGCGATGACCCTCGGCTACAAGCACCCGGTCGGGCCGCTGCACTTGACCGACCTCGTCGGGCTCGACGTGCGTCTCGCTGTGGCCGACTACCTCCGCTCGGTCCTCGGCGACCGCTTCGAGGCGCCGGCCTTGCTCCGCGAGAAAGTCGAGCGGGGCGAGCTCGGTCGCAAGTGCGGGAAGGGCTTCTTCTCCTATCCCGAAGGGTGACGGCGGCGCCGGGGCGCTGCGCCAGGCAGGTGGCGCCTCAGGGCTGACGCCCCGTCCACACCGGCGGTCGCTTCTCCGCGAAGGCGAGCGCTCCCTCGCGGGCGTCTGTCGAGCGGCTCACGACGGCGGCCGCGTCGTCGTTGATCCGCCACCCGGATGCCTCGTCGGTGTCGGCGGCGGCGCGCAGCACGGCCTTGGACGCCCGCACCGACAGCGGTGCGTTGGCGGCGATCACCCCGGCGAGGTCCAGGGCCGCATCGAGGGTCTGGTCCCGGGGCACCACCCGGTTGACGAGCCCCAGGGCACGGGCCCGCTCGGCGTCGATCGGCAAGCCGGTGAGGGCGAGCTCGAGGGCGACGGCGAGGGGCAGGCGCTTCGGCAGCCGCACGAGCCCGCCGGCCGCAGCGAGCAGGCCCCGCGTCACCTCGGGGATGCCGAAGGTGGCATGGTCGGCGGCGACGGCGAGGTCGCAGCTGAGGACGATCTCGAACCCTCCGGCGACGGCTACCCCGTTGACCGCCGCGATGAGCGGCTTTTCGAAGCTGCGCCGGGTGATGCCGGCGAACCCCCCCGAGATCGAGGAGGTCTCGGGCATCTCGCCGGCGGCGAATGCCTTCAGGTCCATTCCGGCGCAGAAGGCCCGATCGCCTGCCCCGGTGATGATGACCACGGCCACCGCGTCGTCGGTGGCGAGCTCGTCGAGCGCGGAGGCGATCCCCCTCGAGACTGCGCCGTTGATGGCGTTGCGCTGGTCGGGCCGGTTGATCGTCAGGATCTCGACGGATCCACGACGCTCGCGCACCACTGCGTGGTCGGGCACGGGCACCTCCTCTTTCTGCTCTCCTCGTTGGTCCGCTCGCGCGCCACGCGCGCCGTCCTCACCTCGCCGGCGCGTCCGTCGGTCCGCCCTGCGGCGGCCAGCCGGTGCGCAGCACGTGGCGCTGGAGCTTGCCCGAAGGGGTGCGGGGCAGCGCGTCGACGAAGGTGACACTGCGCGGGACCATGTACGCGACGAGCTGCGTTCGCACGAGCTGGAGCAGTTCCGCCCCGAGCTCTGCGGACGGGGCTTGCCCGGGTGCAACGACGACGAAGGCCCGAAGGCGCGTCGCGCCGATGGCGTCGGGGAGCGCGACGACGGCCGCCTGCTCGACAGCAGGGTGGCCCAAGAGGACCCCCTCGATCTGGGTGGGCGCCACGGAGATGCCCCCGACCATCTCGAGGTCGTCCTTGCGACCGTGGTAGTGGACGTCGCCGTCCTGTCCGAGGCTGACCCGGTCGCCGGTGCAGAGCCAGTCGCCGACGAGCGCCCGGGCGTTCTCCTCGGGCCGGTTGTGGTAGCCCACCATGACGGTCGGGCCCTTCACCCACAGCGTCCCCACCTCGCCGGGAGGCACGGGCTCGGCGAGCTCGTTCCGGACGCACAGCTCGTAGCCGGGCATCGCCTTGCCCAAGCTCCCCGGGCGGTAGTTCCCGAGGGTGCTGGAGATGAACGGGGGCCCCCCCACCTCGGTCGCCCCGAGCCCGTTCAGCACGGGCACCCCGAGGAAGGCGGCGGCGCGCTCTTGGAGCGTCGGGGCGAGTGCTTCGCCTGCCGAGAGGCAGACGCGCAGCGAGGAGAACTTCCTTGCGTCGCCCTCGGCGAGGAGCACGGCGTAGAAGGTCGGGACGGCGAACAGCACCGTGGGCCGGACCCTGGCCACGAGCCTGGAGACGGCCTCGACGGTGGGCAGCTCCCGCTGGAGGACCGCGGCGACGCCGGTCGACAGGACGCACAGCAGGCTGTTGCCGAGCCCGTAGGAGAAGTAGGCCCGCGACACCGAGTACAAGAGGTCGTCGGGGGTCGGCTCGAACGTCGCCCGCAGCACCGCTGCGTGGTGGGCGACGTCGGAGTGCCGGTGGAGCGCGAGCTTGGGCTTGCCGGTGGTGCCCGAGGTGTACAGGCCGTAGAGGAGAGCGTCGGGCGGCAGGCTGGCGGGGGGCGCAGGAGGCTGGGAGGGTCCGAGAGCCTCGAGCTCGTCGGCGCCGAGCGTCTCGACGCCGGGGAAGTGGTCGGCGACCTCGCCTTCGCACACGGCGAGGGTGGGCTTGGCGTCGGCGACCATGAAGGCGTGCTGCTTCGAGCCGAGCCTCGGGTTGACCGGCAGCGCGATGGCACCGAGGCGGGCAGCGCCGAGGAAGGCGAGGACGAAAGCGATCCGGTCCTGGGTTGCAATGAGGACAGGCCGGCCCGCGCACGCGCCACGCTGCTCCAGGAGGGTGGCCGATGACGCCACTGCGGCCGCGACCTCCGCGTAGCTCCAGCGCCGGTCGCCGTCGAGGTAGGCGACGCGTGTGAGCCATCCCGACGACCTGGCGAGCTCCTCGAGCCACACCGTCACGTTGTGGGCCGGCGAGCGGTCGTGACGCGGGAGGGGTGAGCCCCCGGGTCTCACCTGCAGTGCCGTCGCGCCGAGCTGGCTGTCGGCTCCTCTCTTGGTGCCTCGGAGCACGATCCCCCCCTTTCTACGTGAGGCCGGGTCACGCTCACCCCTATCGTCCCTGCCACGCGGGGGGGCGCTTCTCGTTGAACGCCGCGTGGAACTCGGCGTGGTCGGCGCTCTTCATGAGCAGCGCCTGGGTCATCGCCTCGAGCTCGATGGCCGCCGAGAGCGGCATGTCGAGCTCGCGCGACAGCAGCGACTTGGTCTGGGCGTAGGCGAAGGACGGCCCGTGGACGAGGCGTTGGGCGAGGGCCGTCGTGGCAGCGTCGAGCTCGCCGTCCTCGACGAGCTCGGACACGAGCCCGTAGCGATCAGCGGTCTCGGCGTCGATCGTGTCGCCGAGCATGAGCAGCTTGGTCGCCCGTCCGAAGCCCACCAGGCGCGGCAGCAGGTAGGCCGAGCCCATGTCCGCCCCTGCGAGGCCGACCTTGGTGAACAGGAAGGCGAAGCGGGCCGAGCGGGTGAGGAGGCGGAAGTCGGCGGCCAGGGCGATCACCGAGCCGGCGCCCGCTGCCATCCCCTGGATCGCTGCGATGATCGGCACGGGGCACTCCCGCATCGCCTGCACCACCGCGCCGGTCATGCGGGTGAAGTCGAGCAGCTCGTCCGGGCGCATCTTCAGCAGCTCACCGATGATCTCGTTCACGTCGCCGCCCGAGCAGAACGCCTTCCCCTCGCCGCGGATGACGAGGGCGCGGACGTCGTCGCGCTGGGGGAGCTCCCGCAGGAGGTCGCGGAGGTCTGCATAGCTCTCGAAGGTGAGGGCGTTCAGCTTCTCGGGCCGGTTCAGCGTGACCGTGGCGACCCGATCCTCGAGGGCGAGCTCGAAGTGCTTCCAGGCCGACGTGGGGCTGACCGAACCGCGGAACGGGCTCATCGATGGACCTCCTCTTCTCGTGCTTCTCGAACCGTCCGACCCCGGGCGATGGTCGTCCGCCCGCCATCTCGCGGACGCGCGTTGGGCATCCCCGGAAGGCTCACCGCAGGAGCTCCCGGGCGATGATCGTCCGCTGCACCTCCGACGCGCCTTCGTAGATGCGCGTGGCCCGCACCTCCCGGTAGAGGTGCTCGAGGAGGTGGCCCCGGACCAGCCCCCGGGCGCCGTGGAGCTGGAGAGCCCTGTCGATGATCCGCTGAGCCGCCTCGGTGGCGAAGACTTTGGCCATCGCCGAGGCCCGGGTGACTGCGTGGCGTGTCGCTCCTGCGTCGTAGGCGGTGGCGGCGGCCCGGACGAGCAGTCGGGCGGCCTCGAGCTCCGTCGCCATGTCGGCCAGCGAGTGCGCCACGGCCTCCAGGTCGCTGAGCCTGCCGCCGAATGCCTCTCGCTCCTGGGTGAAGGACACTGCGGCGTCGAGCGCGGCACGGGCCATCCCGACTGCGAAGGCCCCGACACTCGGCCGGAACAGGTCGAGGGTGGTCATGGCGACCCCGAAACCCCGGTCGACCTCGCCAAGGACGTCGTCGGGGCCGACCTCGACGCCGTCGAGGAGGAGCCGCCCGATCGCGTGGGGCGCGAGCAGCTCGAGGGGCTCCCCGGTGCACCCGGGTCGCTCAGCCGGGAGCGCGAAAGCGGTGACGCCGCGAGCCCCACCGCCGGGGGTGGTCCGGGCGAAGATCGTGTAGACGTCGGCTTCGGGTGCGTTGGAGATCCACAGCTTCTCGCCGAACAGCCGCCATCCCTCGCCGAAGGGCTCGGCTCGTAACGCGAGCTGGGCGGCGTCCGAGCCGGCCCCGGGCTCGCTGAGCGCGAAGGCGGCCACCGCCTCGCCGCGGGCGATCGCGGGGACCCACTCCTGCACCAGCGCCGTGCTGCCGCCCTGCAGGATGGGGTAGCCGCCGAGACCCTGCAGGGCGAGGGCAGTCTCGGCCTCGGTGGACACGCTTGCCAGCCCCTCTCGCAGGCAGCACAGCTCGGTCGCCGCCACCTGCCCGGTCGGCTTGCCCGCGGCGGCACCGGGGAAGAGGGCTTCGAGCAGCCCGTGACGTGCCATCGCCGCCAGAAGCGGTCGGTTGACGCGTCCTTCGGTTCCCGACCGCGCCAGCTCGACGAGCTCGTCGCCGGCGACGGCACGGACCTCGTCCACCCGTGCCCGCCAGGCGGAGTCGGCCAGGTGCGCGGCAGCCGCCGGCGAGGAGCTCGCGCCGGGCGAGACCATCGTCCTAACCGGCCATCGTCAGGCCGCCGCTCACGCTCAACACCTGGCCGGTGACGTAGGAGGCCTGGTCGGAGGCGAGGAAAGCGACGACGTAGGCGATCTCCTCGGGCTGCCCGAAGCGGCGGAGCGGGATCGCCCGCAGCAGCGCGTCTTGGATCTTCTGGGGCTGGACGCGGAGCAGCGGGGTGTCCGTCGGCCCGGGGGCGACGCAGTTCACGTTCACGCCGTGGCGGGCCATCTCCCGCGCGAGCGATTTGGTGAACGCGATGACGCCGCCCTTCGCCCCTGCATAGACGGTCTCACCGAGGCTGCCGACCCGGCCCGCGTCGCTCGAGATGTTCACGACCCGTCCGGGCCGGCCAGCGTCGACGAGGGGTGCCAGGAACGCCCGGCAGATCCAGATGGGGCCGAGGAGGTTGAGCGCGACGACGTTCTCGACGAACTCGGGGTCGTTGTCGAGGAACGGCTGGCCGGCGTTCCATCCGGCGCCGTTCACGACGATGTCGACGAGCCCGAAAGCGTCCTGCGCGGCGCGTTGGAGCGCCTCGACGCTCGCCCGGCTCCGGACGTCCACGGTGAAGGCCCCGACCGCCCCGCCCTTGTCCGCGACGAGCTTGGCCGTCTCCGTGACCGCCTCGAGGTTGATGTCGGCTGCGACGACCCTCGCCCCCGCATCGGCAAGAGCGAGGGTCGTCGCCCGGCCGATGCCCGATCCCGCTCCCGTGACGACCGCCGTGTGCCCTCCGAGGTCGATCCTCACGTTCCGGACCTCCGCCGCTCGATCTTCACCCGTGGAACTGAACGTTCAGTCGTTTCAACTGAACCACGGTTCATCCCGGGAATTTACCCCGGCCGGGCGCGACCGTCAAGCGCGTGCCGAGGTGTGGTGCGACGTGTCGAAGCCTTGGTACGATGCTTCAATCAGGTTGAGCGGACGTTCAGTCGCGGCGCAGTCGCGGTGCGGCGGTCGGGCTCGG
>JAKATJ010000119.1 GCA_021828005.1 Actinomycetes bacterium
CCCGACGGCAGGCGGACGCAGCCCCGTGGTGCCCGCCGCGCGCCTTTCGTCCGTGGATCGCACCCCCCGTGGGGGCGTGCGGCCATCGATCCTGCGCAGCCCGATCCTGCGCAGCCCGATCCTGCGCAGCCCGATCCTGCGCAGCCCGATCCTCCGCAGCCCGATCCTGCCAATCGATTCTGCCGATTCTGTCACCGCACGAGGCTCCAGCTTGCCGGGGCACGCAGACCGAAGGCTCAGCTGGAGGCAGCCTGCCGTCGTCCTCGTGCCCGGCGGTCCACGACCTCTTCCACCGCGGCGCGAGCGCCCGACGGCGGCCCGAAGTACGCGACGGTGCCGCGCTCCAAGACGACCGCCGACGACGCGAGCGCGAGCGCCCGGTCGACCTGCTGCTCGACGACGACGAGCGCCGTCCCCTCGCGCCGCACGTCGGCCAGGCCTGCGTAGACGTCGTCCA
Organism: Actinomycetes bacterium; assembly: GCA_021828005.1. Taxonomy (GTDB): domain Bacteria; phylum Actinomycetota; class Acidimicrobiia; order Acidimicrobiales; family RAAP-2; genus JAJYVT01. Next base: position 458 of record JAKATJ010000119.1, read on the forward strand.
CCACGCCAGGGGCCAGCCCGAGCGACAGCTCGTCGGCGACGAGCACCTTGGGCGGCGCGACGAGGACCTTGGCCAGGGAGAGGAGCCGCTGCTGCCCACCCGAGAGCGTTCCCGCCCGATCCTGCCGGCGCTCTTTCAGCAAGGGGAACCGCTCGTAGGCCTGCTCGAGCGATGCCGAGATCTGGACGCGTCCCCCGCGCCGCTGGAACGAGAGCACGAGGTTCTCCTCGACGCTCAGCGAGTCGAAGACCCCACGGCCCTCGGGCACATGGGCCAGCCCGAACCGGGCGATCCGCCACGCGGGCTCGCCGGCGACGTCTCTCCCGTCCACCCGGACGGACCCCGAGCTCGCCGGCACGAGCCCGGACGCGACCCTCGCCACGGTCGACTTCCCGGCGCCGTTCGGACCGAGGAGCGCCACCACCGCTCCCCGGGCTACCGAGAAGCTCACCCCGAAGAGCGCGCGGTAGGGGCCGTACGCGGCGCTGACCTCGTCGAGCTCGAGGATCGGGCGATCGTCGCCGGTCACGGAGCCCCGAGATAGGCGCGCCGCACCGCGCGTGCGCTCATCACCTCGTGGAAGCTCCCCGAGGAGACCACGCGTCCGAGGTCCATGACCACCACGCGGTCGACGACGGCCTCCACCATGGCGAGGTCGTGCTCCACGAGCAGCATGCCCATGCCGCGAGCGAGCTGGAGCGAGCGCAAGAGGCGGGCCAGCTCCCCGGTCTCGTGCTCGTCGAGCCCTGAGGACGGCTCGTCGGCGAGGAGGAGGCGGGGCTTCGCGACCACCGCGCGTGCAAGCTCGACGAGCCGGCACGCGCCGAGGCCGAGCGCAGCGACCGGCACGTCCGCGCGGTCCGAGAGGCCGACCGCGTCGAGCACCGAGTCGGCTTCGGCGAGCTCTTCGCGGGTCGGCGCGCCGAGGCCGAGCAGGTCTCTCCACAGGCGCGCGCCGCGGTGGTGGACGCGAAGCGCGACGACGAGGTGGTCGCGTACCGTCAGCTCCGGGAAGACCTCGAGCCGCTGGTAGGTCCGGCCGATGCCGAGGCGGGCCCTCCGCCAGGTGGCAAGGCCGCCGATGTCGTGCCCGTCGAGCTCGACGGTGCCCGCATCGGGGCGCACCTGCCCGAAGACGCAATTGAACACCGTGGTCTTGCCGGCGCCGTTCGGACCGACGAGGCCCACGCTCTCGCCCGCGGCGACGTCCAGGTCGACGCCGTCGACGGCGAGCGTCGCGCCGAAGCGCTTCGTGAGCCCGCGCACCGCGAGCATCACGGCCGCCCGGTCACCGCCGGGGTTGCCGGCGCGCGGTGCCGGCGCGCGAGCACGCGCTCGGCACGCTCGGTCCACCGCCGCTTCTCGAGCTCCACCACCCCTTCGGGGTGTGCCGCGTACGCGAGCGCCCCGAGGGCGAAGAGGACGAACGTGAGCCCCTGCAGTCGCTGCGGCGCGTACTGCATCAGCTGCTGCACGACGACGAGGCCGATGCCCGCCTGGATCGCTCCTTCGACGGTCCCGACGCCCGTCGTGACGACGATCACCACGAACGCGAGCGAGAGCTGGTAGTTGAACTCCCCGGGGGCGATCACCGTCTGCTGGATCGCGAGCAGCGCTCCACCCACGCCGGCGAGCGCGCCCGACAGGGCGAACGCGAGCACCCGTTGCCAAGGAAGGTTCACCCCGATGCCCGCGGCCCCGAGCTCGCTCCCGCGCATCGCCGCGAGGAAGCGCCCGACGGTGCCGCGTTGGACGAGGGCCACGCCGCCGGCGCAGAGCACCAGGACGAGGAGCACGACGAGGAAGTACGCGTGCCCGTTCGGAGCGAACAGGTCCAGGGGCAGCCATCTGGGCTCGAGCGTGATCCCACCTGTGCCGCCGCTCACCGCCTGCGCGGGGAAGATCGCCACGTCGAACAGCAGCGCGGCCGCCAGCGTCATGAGGGCGAGGCCGAGACCCCGCAGCCGGAGCGAAGCGAGCGCGAGCACCCCGGCGACGACCGACGCCGCGACCGCCCCGACGGCGCCGCCCACGAGGAAGTCCAGTCCGAGATGGTTCGCGAGCTGCCCCGCGGTGAACGCGGCGATGCCCGCGAGCGTGGCTTGCGCGAGCGAGAGCTGCCCTGCCGTCCCCGTGAGGAGCGTCACCGAGAGGAAGACCACCGAGTACGCCATTCCCTGGTTCAAGACGGTCTCCCAGGTGGGCGGCATCCACGTCAGCATCGACACCACGGCGGCGAAGAGCAGGGCGAAGAAGACCGTGCGCACGAGCCGGTCGACCTCCCGCCCGCGCACCCCGGCCACGGGGGGCGGCGGCGGAGGGTCCACCGAGGACAGCGGGTCCGTCGCCTCGTCGAGATGGCGCAGTCCCGGGACGAACAAGAGCGCGCCCACCAGGACGAGGAACGGGAACGCGGGGAGCGCCGCGGAGTACCAGAAGCTCGACGTGGGGAGGTAGCCCTGCGCGGTCAGGCTCAGGACGCCGATCAGCACAGCGACCACCGCCGCGACGGGCATCGACCGCAGGGCGGCGATCGCCGCGGCGGCGATCGCCGCCACCATCAGCGTCACGTAGTCCTGCGCCTGGACGGTCACCTCAGTGGGGGCGAGCAAGACGCCCGCCAGCCCTGCCATGAGGCCGCACACGGCCCATGCGGTCGCGGTCACGCGCCGAGCGTTCACACCCTCGAGCTCGAGCAGGCGCGGGCTCTCCACGGCGGCACGCATCTCGAGCCCGAGCCTGGTCGTGCGCAGGAGCAGCACGAGGACGACCAGCATCACCACCGTGAGCAGCACCGCGCTCAGGTAGATCCCGTTCACCGGCACGTCGGCGCCGAGATGGAAGTAGACGGTGTCTGGGTTGAACACGATGCTCGGCGCGCCGACGAGGTTCTGGTTGCCGAAGACGACCGGGAGCAGCGCCGGGATGCCGACGAGCAGGCTGAGGCCGGTCACGATCTTGGCCGTGGTGTTGGAGCTCGGGATCCGACGAAAGAGGAACCGGTCGAGGGCGAGACCGAGCCCGGGCCCGACGATCACGACCGCGCAGACGAAGGCCGCCCAGGTCGGCCACGCATGGTCGTCCACGAGCCATGCGAAGATGAACGCAGAGACATACGCCTGGGCGCCGTAGCCGACGTTGAAGACGCCGGTCGTCTGGTAGGTGAGCACCAGGCCCACGGCGAACACTGCGTACGCGCAGCCGTAGGGCACCCCTGGGACGGCGAACCCGAGCAGCTGCTCCATGGGCTGCGGTTCAGCTCTGGCGCGGACCGGGGATGCCCCGAGGAGGCGCCACGGGCTCGGGGTGCCGGACGTGCGAGGTGGCGAAGCAGAGGAAGACCTGCTTGCCCTTCCCGAGCACCGGCACGACGTGGACCCCCTTCACCTCCTCGAACGCGGTGCAGGACTCCTTTGTCCCAAGGTAGTGGGCCGTCCTCCAGTCGACGGGCTGCTGGAGCCCGCCAGCCGTGTAGGAGGTGAAGCGGTTGGTCGCCGAGACGACACCGGCCTGGGTCAGGTGCGAGCGAGCGGCCCTGATGCCCGCGACGAGCAGCGCGGCGGACTCCCAGCCGACCAGCGACAACGCGTTGTCGGCGTAGCCGGGGCTGTAGTGCCCCATCGCCTTCAGGTAGGTCTGGAGACCGGGGTAGACACCCGGGTAGAGACGGGCCGCTGTCTCGGGAACGCTCTGCACGTCGAAGTAGACGCCCTGGAGCAGGCCCCTGTACCGCTTCACGACGGTCGCGTCCGCTCCGTCGAACCACAGCTGGTGCACGTGCAGCCCGTACTGCTGGATGTCGCGTGCCAACGCGACGTTGCCTGTCACTGTCATGCACGAGACGACGAAGTCGGCACCCGCGCGTTGGAGGCGCTGCACGTCCGGCGTCAGGTTCGCGTCGATCGGCGGGAGCCGGAGGTCTGTGAAGCTGACGCGGTATCCGGCGGCCCGCAGCAGCTTGCCGGTCGTGCGGCAGAGATCCGAAGACGTGGAGACGTTGTACGCGAGGATCGCGACGGACTTGGAGCGCGTCCGGTCGATGAGGTACGCGACGGCCGGCACGATGGTCTTCAGTGTGAGGACGGAGCCGCCCGCGGCGTAGAGGTTCGGGGCGCCGGACCAGTTCCCGTCGACGTTGTCGCCGTAAGTCGGGGTGCACGTGGCGACGAAGTACGACGGCGTGAACCAGTACGACGACACCACGACCGCGAACGCGTGGTCCTGCTCGATCGCGGTGCGCGCGTCCGTCTGGAACTGGCTCGACAGGCCCTCGTCGTCCAGGTCGTACGCGAGCACGACCTTGCGCCCGTCGACCCCTCCATGGGCGTCGACCATGTCGAAGTACGCCTTGATGCCGGGCACGAGAGAGCCGAAGTCTGCAGCGAGGATGCCCGACAGCGTCGAGATCGCGGCGACCTTGATCTGCTTCCTGGTCACGCCGGGCGCTCCCGTCCCCACGCCCGCGGGGCACCGCAGGGAGTGCGTGCGACGAAGGTGCGCTCGGCGAACAGCGCCGGCTCGACCTCCCGAACCGGCGACAAGGACACCGGCGAAGAGAACGAGCGTGAGCGCAAGCGCCGCGATCGGCCGGCCACGCGTGCTCATGCGCTCTCCTTCTATCACTCGTTTTCACTCGGCATTGCGCGCATCTCAGCATGTCCACCGAGCTCACACGAACGTTTGTTCCGCTGCGCTCTCGAGGACAGCCAGCACGATCGCCAACCTGCGCGGCTCACCGCGTGCGGTGGTCGCGAGTCCCCTAGCGCGCGGTCGCGTCGGACCCGGCCCCGGCGAGCAGAACCAAGAAGTGCATCTGCTACGGGGCGGCACTCGCCAACTGCCGCGGGACAGCTCCGACCCCCGTGCTCGCAGTCGGCGACGGCGCGCTCGGGTTCTGGGGAGCGCTGCGCGTCGATGCCTCTTTCGAGCGCCTTCCTTGCGACGTACGGGCTGGCGGCGGGACGTCGACCTTCGCGTACACTTCCCGGTGCGCCTCTAGCTCAATGGCAGAGCAACGGACTCTTAATCCGCAGGTTCGGGGTTCAAGTCCCCGGAGGCGCACCAGGTCAGATCGCGATATTGCAGCCGGGCAGTGGATCGTGCCTGATTGGATCGCCTCCCGCCAGGTGCCGGCTGTCCGAGCGAGCAGAGGGCGAGCCATCTCGGCCCGAAAGCGTGCGCTGCGGCAGCAGGCCGATGCCGGGC
>JAKATJ010000120.1 GCA_021828005.1 Actinomycetes bacterium
GCTGGCTCGGTCGCGCTGGCTCAGTGACGCGGCGGCATCGCCGACATCGTGATGAAGTCCCGCACCCACCAGCTCTGGAAGTAGCGGGCAGGCGTGCCCGACATCTGCGGGAGCAGCTCGGTCCCGTTCGCTCCGGAGGCCTGTCCGTTCGGTGTGGCCGGCTTGTACGTCGACAAGTTCACCCATGTCGTGTTGATGTCGAGCTCCATCGCGCGCACGCACCCGGCTCTCGCCAAGATGTTGGCGAGATCGGTGATGTTCAGACCGGGCCCGCCCACGTAGACGAGCGCGCCGTCGGAGGTCACGCCGAGCCCTGAACGCCAGACGTACACCGCGTTGCCCAGGGTCGCGCCCCAGCGCGTCGTTGTTGTGGCGTTGAGCCCAGGGACGGGCTTGCCGTTCTCCACGAGGAGGTCGAGGTTCTGTCGGACCGAGACGACCGACGGAGTCATCGTGACTGTCTTTCCCCACGCGCCGACGGTCGCCGATCCGTTGGCGTAGACGACGAACGACGCGGCTCCAGTCCGAAGCGGGATGACCGTCTTGTGGTCCGTGTAGTAGCCGCCGTTCGCTGTGGACATGAGGAAGCCGGCATTGAAGGCGGCGACCAGGGTGCGCGCGGCCGAGGGGAGAATCGGCGCGGTGTGCGGGTAGGGGCCGCCACCAGGAATCTGGCTCCCCGAGTACAGCGTCGCTCTGAGGAGCTTCGTGTCCATCCATGCGACGCCAACCACGTAGCTCGTGTGGATCGCGTCCGGGCGGAGCGTCGTCTCGTACACGGCCGGGACGCCGTCGACGAGCCTCCCCGCCGGTGACCAGTCCCCTTCACCTGCGATGGCGGGCTTCGCGAACGGCGCGATCGGCGTCGGCGCGGCCAGGTGCGGCACGCCGCCCGCAGAGGCGGCGATCGACTGCTCGGTCGGTCTCTTGATCGCTCCCGACGGCGGCTTTCCGCCGACCTTGGGCGCGTGATGGCGGTACCACTCGTTCTCGATCCACCGGACGACCGCGCCGCCGCCGTTCTGGCGCACCCACTCGGCTCCCCGTGCGACGAGCGAGTTCCCGAGCATCGGGTTCGCAAGTGCCGTGCCGAGGGATACCGCGACCCAGACGAGCACGCCCACCACCACGATCCCGATCCCCGCGCGCACGCGACGGGCGCGAAGAGAGCGGCGCCGCTTGGCTCGCGGCGCCGCGTGGCGCGCCCTGGTGACGGGAGGTGCGGTGCCGCCTCCCGCCGAGCGGGCGCCGGGAGGGGGCGAGCCAGTGTGCGGACCGGGCACCTCGAGACGAGCGAAGCGGCTCTCGGTGTCCGAGCGGGCGGGCGAGGGGCGGCGGCTCAACGGTGGCTCGCCCGCGTCACTTCGAGGACAAGCTTGGCGCGGGAGCAGAGCGGCGGGGCCTCAGCTGAAGGCTCGCCGTCGGTACTCGCCCGAAGTTGCCAGCTTTTCCGTGCGTCGTCCGCGATGATAGTTCGCGGCCGCACGCATCCAGACGTCGACCCGGGGCAACCCACTCGCCAATCGTACGGGCGGCAGGTGACGGCGGCATGAACACGGCCGGGGTGGACCACCTCCGATCCCTCATTCGATCGTCATGGAACGCCGGTACCATGACATCACGATGGAGCGTGCAGCAGACCGGGTGCAGGTGGATGCGCCGCTGCACGCCGTCCCGAGCGTTCCCCCGACGCCGGTGCGCGACACGCTCCGCATGGCCCGACCGAAGCAGTGGACGAAGAACGTCCTCGTCTTCGTGGCGCCGGGCGCGGCCGGCGTCCTCATTCACGCCGGAGCCGCGCTCCATGCGCTCGCGGCCTTCGGGATCTTCTGTGTCGCTGCGTCAGCTGCCTACTTCGTGAACGACGTCGCCGACGCCGACGCCGACCGCCAGCACCCGCGAAAGCGTCTTCGCCCGGTGGCATCGGGGCGCGTCAGGCCGGCAGTCGCGGTGAGCGGCGCCGCGGTGCTCTTCGCGGTCGCTCTCGCGGGCGCCGCTCTGCTCGCAGGGTGGCCGCTCGTCGTCGTGATCGCCACGTACGCAGCGATCACCGTCAGCTACTCCCTGTGGCTGAAGCACGAGCCCGTGATCGAGATGACGGCGGTCGCATCCGGCTTCGTGCTCCGCGCGATCGCCGGAGGTGTCGCGACCCACGTACCGCTTTCGAGCTGGTTCCTCGTCGTGACCTCCTTCAGCGCCTTGCTCCTGGTCGTCGGGAAGCGGACCGGAGAGCACGAGACGCTGGGGCAGGACCGTGGGCTGCACCGCAGCGCGCTCGAGCAGTACTCGCCCCAGTTCCTCCGCTCGGCCCTGACGTTGAGCGCGGCAGGGGCGGTGACCACCTACTGTCTGTGGGCGTTCGACAAGACGGGGCTCGCGCGCCGAGGCGACCACCTGGTGTGGATCGAGCTTTCGGTGGCACCGGTCGTGACCGGCGTCCTCTACGTCCTACGGCTCCTCGACGCCGGCCGGGGCGGGACGCCGAGCGACCTCGCCCTGGAGAACCGGACCCTGCAGGTCCTCGTGCTCGTCTGGGCGGTGCTCGTCGGCATCGGCGTCTATGCCTGACGTCTCCGGTGGGCAGCTGCTCTCGGGCTGGGGGCGCGCGGGTGCGACCCGTGCCGTCGTCCAGACGCCACCCGACGCCGACGCGATCGTGGACCTCCTCTCGGCGGCAGACGACAGGGGGATCGTCGCGCGCGGGCTCGGGCGCAGCTACGGCGACGCGGCACAGTGCGCGGGCGGCACGGTCGTCGACACCGTCCGACTCGCGGGCACCAGCGCCGTGGACGCCGCCGGCGAGGTGGAGGTCGCTGCGGGCACGTCACTCGACACGCTCGTCCGGCACAGCGTCCCCGACGGATGGTTCCTCCCGGTGACTCCCGGCACCCGCCAGGTCACCGTGGGCGGCGCGATCGCGTCCGACGTCCACGGAAAGAACCACCATGTGGACGGCGGCTTCTGCCGGCATGTCGCGGCCATGACGATCGCCACCCCGACCGGGCTGCGCCGGGTCTCTCACGCACAAGACGGCGAGCTGTTCTGGGCGACGGCCGGCGGGATGGGGCTCACCGGCGTGGTGACGTCCGCCCGCCTCCGGATGCTCGAGGTGGACACGGACCGGATGCTCGTCGACACGGACCGCTTCGTCGATCTCGACGGCGTCATGTCGGCGATGGAAGGAGGCGACGACCGGTACCGCTACTCGGTGGCCTGGGTCGATTGCTCAGGCCCGATCCGGGCAAAGGCGTCGCGCGCCCGCGGCCGGCCGGGTGTCGGGCGTGCGGTGCTGACCCGCGCCGACCACGCACGCGCAGAGGACCTCCCCTCCCGCCTCCGTCGCGCGCCTTCCCCCCCGGGGCGGCCACGTCTCGGGGTCCCCCGATACGTCCCGCGCGGGATCCTCAACCGAGCGAGCATCGCCGCCTTCAACGAGGCGTGGTACCGGCGGGCCCCTGCGCACCGCGAGGCGGAGGTGCAGCCGATGTGGCGCTTCTTCTATCCCCTCGACGGGGTCGCCGACTGGAACCGGCTGTACGGGCGGGCAGGGTTCCTCCAGTACCAGTTCGCGGTGCCGCCTTCCTGCGGCGACGTGGTGACGGCGGTCGTGCGCGAGCTGTCGGCACGGCGCATCCCGTCGTTCCTCGCCGTCTTGAAGCGCTTCGGCCCGTCCTCGCCGGGGCCGTTGTCGTTCCCGATCCCGGGATGGACCCTCGCCCTCGACGTGCCGCTTGGCGCCGAGGGGCTCGCGGCGTGCCTCGACCGCCTGGACGTGATGGTCGCAGAGTCGAAAGGACGCGTCTATCTCGCAAAGGACTCCCGGCTCCGGCCCGACGTCCTCGCGGCCATGTACCCGCGCCTGACAGAGCTGTCGTCCGTGCGCCGGCGGATCGATCCCGACGGCGTCGTCCGCTCCGACCTGTCCCGCCGCCTCGGCCTCGATTGAGGGGGTCGCCCGTGCTCGACGCCTTCGGGCAGCCGCAGTCGGCCGTCGTCCTCGGCGGGACCTCGGACCTCGCTGGTGCCGTCGTGCGGGCGCTGGCGCAGCGCCGACTCCGGACCGTGGTCCTTGCGGGGAGGGATGAGGAGCGGTTGCGGAGCGCGGCGAGCTCGGCGGCCGCCGCCGGCGCCGAGCGCGTGAGCACCGTTCGCTTCGACGCGCAGGAAGTGGGCGACGCGGCGCGCGCCGTGGACGAGTGCTTCGACGTCGCCGGCCCGGTCGACCTCGTCCTCCTCGCGGTGGGCGTCCTCTCGCACCGGCAGGACGAGCTCAACTCCTCCGCCACGGCCGAGGTCGTGACCGCCACGTACTCGTGGCCGGCGGTGGCGCTCACCCGGGCGGCCTCCCGCATGTCCGAGCAGGGTTACGGGAGGATCGTCGTCCTGTCGTCGCTCGTCGCGGTGCGGGTGCCCCGGCACAACTTCGTCTACGGCTCCGCGAAGGCTGGGCTCGACGCCTTCTCGATCGGGCTCGGCGACGCGCTCTCGGGCACCGGGGTGATCGTGCAGGTGGTGCGGCTCGGCCGTGCCCCCACCAAGATGACCGAGGGGCTGCCGGGCGCGCCGTTGTCGACCACCGCTGAGGCGGTCGCCGACGCGGTCGTCGCCGGGCTCGAGTCGCGGGCACAGGTCGTGTGGGTGCCGGCGGCAGCCAGATGGGTCGCGCTCGCCCGCCTCGTCCCCCAGTCGCTCTGGCGGCGGATCCCGGGCTGACGCGACCTCGAGACGGGCTTCGCTCGGGGCCTGCCAGCCCGTCAGGTGCCCGGCCGTGGCCGAGCGAGCCGCTCACCCGGCGAACGGCATCCCGTCGGTCCACGCCTCGGTGCCGTCCGGCCGCACCAGGTACCCCTCGTACCCAGGGATCGTGGCGAGCCGCTCGAGCATGTCGTCGCCGCCGACGGCGAGCGCCGTGGAGAGCCCGTCTGCGACTGCGAGGCTCGGCCCGACGACGCTCGCAGACGCAGCGCTCGTCCGGCGTTCGCCCGTCCGTGGGTCCACGAGATGCGGTCCACGCTCGTACGTCCCCGACGTCGCCACCGCGTCGTCGACCAAGAGGACGCACGCCAAGGCGTCTTGGCGCCAGGGGTGGCGGACACCGATCCGCCACTTCTCGCCCTCGTCGGGGTGCCCGAACACCGCGACATCCCCTCCGGCGTTCGCAGAGGCTGCCGTGACTCCCGGGACGCGCAACGCGGCGAGCGCGCGCTCCACCGCCCACCCCTTCACGAGGCCGGTCGGGTCGACCCCGCCGGGCATCGCCCACGGGTCGAACCAGCCGGAGGAGAGGTCACGCACCTGCGCGCACAGGTCGAGCACCTGGTGGACGCCCGCGGGTGCTGTGGGTAGCGGCAGGTCCCCGCGCCGCAGCCGGCTGAGCGGGCTCTCGGGCTTCCACGTGCTGAAGACGCGGTCCACTTCGTGGAGCTCGGCGCACGCGCTCGTGACAGCGCGGCGGATGTCTGCATTCGACCGTGTCGAGTCGACGTCCAGGTGGAACGAGACCGCGGTGCCCATGACGTGCTCGACGTGCACGACCCGGGGGGCCGGCAGCGCCACGGGGGTCACCGCTTCAGCTTGTCGAGCGCCGACTGCACCGAGTAGGCGTAGGCCTCGCTCGTGTAGGT
>JAKATJ010000121.1 GCA_021828005.1 Actinomycetes bacterium
GCATAGAGATCGGCTTCCGACGCTCCGGGCCGCGCAGCGCCGAGGAGCGCTTCGCACGCGGCCTCACCCGCAGCGGCGCTGGCGCGAGCGAGCGCCATCTCCGCTTCGCTCTTCTGCGCCATCATGTAGGAGAACGGGATCGAAACCTCTTCGAAGCGCGTGGAGGGGAACGCCTCGAGCACCGTCTGCCACACCGTGAATGGAATGGACCCCTCGAGCTCGAGTGGCCCTCGGCTCCTCAGGCCGACGATCCCGACAGTCTCTCCGGCCACCCCAAGTTCGTTCAGCGCCGAGACGATGCCGGGTCCGACCAACCCTGACCGGATGTCCCGGATCCAGTACTCCCTGTCGTTCTGCGGATCGTCGCGCCCCACGATGCGGAAAGCGATCCAGGTGAGATAGATCGGCTCCCCTTCTGCTGGGAAGACGACGGCACCTTGCAGAGATTCGCCCGAGACCCAGGTCTCGAAGCTCTCCCGGGATCGCAGCCCTCCGACGACGAGCGCGCCGAGCCCCTCGTCACGCATGAACGAACGGAGGCGGCTCCACCTCAGGTCGCGCTCAGCCAAGGAAAGGGTCGGATTGTTCTCTCCGGGCACTGTTGCTCTCCTTTCAACTGCGTCGCCTGTCGACGAGATCACGGCCTCACCTGGGCCACCGGCACGTGCACCACAGTCACCCGGTCGCTTTCCAGGCCGTCGGTCACCGCCTTGCGCAGGCTCTCGCTTCTCTCGTGGTCGGCTCCGGACGGACGAAACGTTACTACCCCAGTAGGGACCGCGACGAGCGAGCTGTGTCGGGCCGGGTTCGCCCCGTGATCAGTTCGGAGCCTCCCTCGAGGACCCTGAGAGATCGTGCCAGCCTTCGATCGAGGGCCGCGTCAGATCGGGATCGTGGCGGCGGTCGGCGTCCGCGTTGGCGTCGCCGCGGCACGCCAACGAGCGGCTCCCCGGATCGTCTCGACCACGCGCTCGACCTCGTCCGCGGTGCCGGCACCCCTCCACGCCACGTGCTGGTCGGGTCGCACCACGACGAGCGGAGCGCCGTAGTCGACGCGAGGCTCGGCCGCACCGCGACGGGCGGAGTCCAAGTCGAGCAGCGTCATCGGCACGCGCCGTGCGGCCGCCGCGGCGAGGAGCGGCCCGGGATCGGCGTCGCCGGTGCGCACCACGGTGAACCACGGCCCGAGGCGGTCGTAGATCGATACCTCGGGCGCCAGCCAGGTGTGGGGCAGGCGATGGCCAGGTGACGGCGTCGGGACGTAGACGGAGAGGTCGTCGCACTCCACGGCGGACGGCGCGGTCCCGGAGCGCTCCTCGGAGCAGGTGATCCCCGAACCGGCGTAGTGGTAGCCGAGGACGAGCCCGAGCGCGTGGAACTCTTCGTGCTTCACACGTGCGATCTCCGTCCCCGCTCGCTTGCGCGCCGCGTCGCCTCGCAAAGAGTCCTCGAGCAGCAGCGGATCGGCGAAATCGGCGGACGAGCGGGCCGACTGCCGCCTGGCGATGTCGATGGTCTGCGCCGCCACGGGCAGTCGCTCTTCCTCGTAGCTGGCCACGAGACCGGGTCCTCCCCAGCCGGCGATCAGGGCGGCGACCTTCCAGGCCGCGTTGACCGCGTCGCCGACGCCGGTGTTGAAGCCGTGTCCGCCCCAGGGCGGGTTCAGGTGGGCGGCATCGCCGGCCAGCAGCACGTCGCCGTCCACGTAGCGCTCCGCGTTGAGCATGCGACCGGTCCACGGATCGGTGCCGATGAGCTCCAGGTCGACAGGACCGCCGACCGCAGCGGCGATGCGCGCGCGCACCTCGTCGTCTCCGAGGTCGGGAGCCACGCCGATGAGCCCGATCCACCAGCGCTCCTCGAGGTCGAGCCGGCCCATGTACGCGGGCGCACCGGGCTGGAGCACCCAGTACTGGATGGCCGGCCCGTGGGGGACCCGTTCGAAGAGCCCCGGCGCGGCGAAGACCGCGGTCAGGTTCCGCCGCTCGTCGACGACCCCGCGGTATCGGACGCCGATCGACTTCCGGACGACGCTCGAGGCGCCGTCGCACCCGAGCACGAAGCGGGCCCGGACGGACCGGCGCGCCCCCGATCCGCTGCGCAGCTCGACGTTCGCCCCGGCGCCCTGGCGGACGACCCGGTCCGCCCGCCACCCGTACGCCGCCGTGCAGCCGGGCAACCCGGCGACGGCGTCGCGCAGGACCTGTTCGACGACGAATTGCGGGACCTGCTGGCTCGTCTCGGCGAACAGGTCGGATCGTTCCGAGGTCAATCCGAAGCACCCGGTGAAGCGGGTCACCTCCGGTCCGAGCAGGTTGACGCAGAAGACGACGTCCTGCGACCACCCGACGGGGAGGTAGGCCGCGTCGCGAAGCGTCGCGGCGAGCCCCCACCTGCGGAAGTGCTCCATCGTGCGGATGCTCGTCGTCTTGGCGCGCGGGCGGACCTCGGACACCACCTGCCTCGGCTCGACGAGGAGGCAGTCGACCCCGCGCCGCCCGAGCTCGAGCGCCGCCGACAGCCCCGTCGGTCCGCCGCCCACGACGATGACGTCGCACGCCTCGGGGACGGCCGCGTCCTCGGCGGCCCGATGTCCCTCCACACGACCATGGTAGGGTGCGCCTGCGCATGGCCGAACGCGCCGGGCGCCGCGGCCGGGAACGCAGGTACACGAGGGAGCTGCACCGAGGTGACGTCATGCGGGTGATCGCACTGGAAGAGCACTTCACCGCGCCGGGGCTGCCGACGCACGGCCCTGGCCGCAAGCCGGAGATCGCCTCCCTGCTGCGAGACCTCGGTGAGGCGCGCCTCGCCGACATGGACGCCGCGGGGATCGACCTCCAGGTGCTCTCGGCCTCCTCTCCTGGGACGCACCTCCAGGCGCCGAGCGAGGCGATCGTGACCGCGCGGGACGCGAACGACCTTCTCTTCGAGACCGTGGCGGCACGGCCGGACCGGTTCGCCGGGTTCGCCCTGCTCCCCATGCCGGCGCCCGACGAGGCCGCGGCGGAGCTCGACCGGTGCGTGACCCGGCTCGGGTTCAAGGGAGCCATGATCCACGGCCACGTCAAGGGCCGGTTCCTCGATGCAGACGAGTTCTCGCCAGTGCTGGCCTGCGCCGAGTCGCTCGGCGTCCCGATCTACCTCCATCCCACGCCGCCGACGCCTGCCGTGTTCGACGCCTACTTCAGCGGGCTGCCCGAGCAGACGGCAGGGGTGCTGGCGGGAGCCGCGTGGGGATGGCACGCAGAGACGGGGCTCCACTCGCTTCGGCTCGTGGTGAACGGCGTGTTCGACCGGTACCCCGGCTTGAAGGTGGTGATCGGGCACATGGGCGAGAACATCCCGTTCTCGCTCGCCCGCGCCGACTCGGTCCTCTCGCCCGCGACCACGCACCTGAAGCGCCGCGTCGCCGAGTACTTCCACGAGCACTTCTGGATCACGACGAGCGCCTACTTCACCCTGCCGCCCTTCCAGTGCGCGCTGAGCGTCTTCGGCATCGACCGCCTGCTCTTCTCCGTCGACTACCCCTTCTCCGAGAACATGGCCGGTCGGCGGTTCCTCGACAGCGTCCCGCTCAGCCCTGCCGACCGGGAGAAGCTGGCTCACGGCAACGCAGAGGAGCTGCTCGACCTGTGAGCTCCACCACCTCCACGAGACGAGCCGACACGAGGACCATGCGGGACGCGGTCGTCTGCGAGCCGCTCCGCACGCCCGTCGGCGGGTACGGGGGCGTGCTGCGCGACACCCCTGCCGCTGACCTCGCGACCGCCGTGGTGCGGGCGGTGATGGAGCGTACGGGGATCCCGGGAGAGCTCGTGGACGAGGTCCTCCTCGGGCAGAGCTACGCGAACGGCGAGGCGCCCGCCATCGGGCGGGTGGCAGCCCTCGACGCCGGGCTGCCCGTGACGAGCGTCGGCGCGCAGGTGGACCGGCGATGCGGGTCGGGCCTGCAGGCCGTCATCTACGCCGCGATGGAAGTGCAGACCGGCGCCGTAGACCTGGCGCTCGCCGGCGGCGTGGAGAGCATGAGCCAAGGGGAGTACTACACGACGGCGATGCGGTGGGGGTCGAGAGCCGGCGACGTCGAGCTGGTCGACCGGCTCGCACGGGGCCGCGTCACCGCCGGCGGAGCACGCCACCTCGTGCCGGGGGGCATGATCGAGACCGCGGAGAACCTGAGGCGGGAGTACCGCATCGGCCGCCGCGAGCAGGACGAGCTCGCGCTCAGATCCCACGAGCGAGCGGTCGCCGCCCAGAAGTCCGGCGTGTTCGCCGAAGAGATCGTGCCGGTGGCCGTGCGACGGGGCCGCGAGGACTTGGTCGTCGACACCGACGAGCATCCCCGCGCCGACACGACGTTCGAGGCCCTCGCAGCCCTCCGCCCCGTCCTGGGGCGCCAGGACCCGGACGCGACCGTGACCGCAGGCAACTCGTCGGGTCAGAACGACGGCGCGGCCGTGTGCGTCGTCACCCATCCGGACCTCGCGAAGGAGCTGGGCCTTCGCCCGCTCGGCCGTCTCGTGTCGTGGGCCGTCGCGGGCGTCGAGCCCGAGCGCATGGGCATCGGCCCGGTGCCGGCCACCGCCAAGGCGCTCGACCGAGCAGGACTGTCGCTCGCCGACATGGACCTGATCGAGCTGAACGAGGCGTTCGCCGCGCAGGTGCTGGCGGTGTTGCACGAGTGGTCGCTTCCCGAGGACGCGCTCGAACGGCTGAACGTCCACGGATCGGGGATCTCGCTCGGCCACCCGATCGGGGCGACGGGGTGCCGCATCCTCACGACGCTCCTGCGCGAGATGGACCGGCGCGAGGCGTCCCTCGGCCTGGAGACGATGTGCATCGGCGGCGGCCAGGGCATCGCTGCAGTGTTCGAGCGTGTCGAATGATGCGGCCTGCGTCACGCCGCGCTCGGCCGCTGGTGCGCTGACACCACTATCGACGGTAGGTAGCATCTCCGGTCAACCGGCAAGACAGGCAGACAATATGCACGAGTAGTGCGGACGATTGCACAGGCAGAGAGGCAGAAGACGACGCTGTAGAAGAAGGAAAAGAAGAAGAAGGCACAGAGGTACGAAGCAGCAGCAGGCGAAAAAGCAGCAGCAGACGAAGAGGCAGATCAACAAAGGGGGACTCCATGAGGTTACGTCCACACCGGCGGAGCCCGAGCGCCGGCATCATCTCCTTGGTCGGAGTGGCCGCACTCTGCGTAGCCGTGTTCGGGTCGATCACCACGGCAAGCGCCGTGAGGAGCACAAACGCCAAGGGACCACTCAACGAGGCGATCGTCATCGCCTACACCGGCCCTGTGTCGTTCGAGGGCCTGGCCGCAGACGGCGGCGTCTACCCTGGCGTCAGCGAGATCAACGCTGCCGGCGGGATCAACGGGCACAAGGTCAACATCGTGCCAGTGGACACCAAGGGCGACCCGGCAGACGCGGTCCCGCTCGTCGACAAGCTGATCGCCACCACCTCGAACTTGATCGGCGCGTCCGGCATCGGGACGGCGTCGGCGCCGACGGAGGTCCCGATCTTGAACTCCGCCGGCGTCACCATGATGACGTTCGCCGGGGAGACCTCCTTCAACCGGTCCCACTACAAGTACCTGTGGCGGCTCC
>JAKATJ010000122.1 GCA_021828005.1 Actinomycetes bacterium
GGGGCGGACCATCGCAGCACGCAACCGGTGCAGCATCGCCCGCGCGGTCTGGTACGAGCCGGTCTCGAGTGTGCGCTGGAGCCTCAGCGCGGAGGCCCCGTCCTTTTGTGACGCGAACGCCCAGCAGCCCGCGAACCACACCGTGAGCGGCGATCTGCGCCGAAGAGCGTCCCGGCAGTGACGGCCGTCTCCTTCTTGCAGCTCGCGCACTTGTAGCTGCCGTCGGCCCGACGCCAGCTGCCGAGGTTCTGGCAGCGCGGGCAGACAACCTGGGGCCAGCGCAGCCAGTCGAGTACCAGGCAGTCGCTGTCGCTACCGAACCGCGACTGGAGCTCGCCCGCCGAGCGTGGGTAGTGCAGCCCGGCCTGGGGTTGGCCATACGAGCGAGCCCACTTCAGCAAGTGGGCTCAGATGGATAGCCCTTCATCGAGAACCTCCGCGCAGTACCGCCGCGTCTCCGGGCAATTCGACGTCAGGCATCGATAGGTCCACTGCGCTGCACTCGTCTGCCGGCCATGCGAGCGACACCATGGCGGCACGCCCTGCCATCGTGAGCACGAGGTGGTTGGCTACACGTCTTCGATGCTGAAATTGCCCGCGGGAGGTGCCGAACCCGTCGTCGGTGCCGGTGGTGTCGCCGGGGGGGACGCGACGCCGGTGTCGGCATCGGCCTCGGTTGACGCCGACGTGTCGAGAGGTCCATGAGCGGCGACGTGCTCGTCGAGCATCTGCATCACCGCGTCGACGGCGTCCTGCGTGCCGGAGCTGCGCTCCTTCGTGTAGTAAGCGGCTCCGAGGTTGCGCAGCAGCGCGTCGGATTGGCGCTTTGCCTGGAGTTGGTCGATCTTCGCCTGACCCTGGCTCACGCCCTGCTGGGCCTTGGCGATCGCCTGTTCGGCCTGGTGCTTCACTTTGTCCATCAGCCCCATGTCGGACCTCCTCTCAGTTCGGACCACTCCGTGCTGCGCCAGTGTTGCGCCAGTGCAGTCGTCGTCGGTGCAGTTGTCAGATGCGGCCCTCGAGCATGCCCCCGAGGCCACCCTTGCGCTCCTCGCCGGGCGCTTCCATGAACTCCTGCAACGAGTGCGCGAGCGCCTCGATCGTGACCGACTGGAGGTAGACGACGCCGTCACCCTCCAGCGTCACGAGGTTGATGCCTTCCCCGCCGAAGATCCCCGTCATCACCGTCTGCCCGGGCGTGCCACCGACGCGCTCGACGCCGAAGGAGAGATGGTCCTGGAAGGCGACGACGCACCCCGAATGCGCCTGGATCTTGCCCCCGAAGCGGGCGGGGTTGAGCTCGATGAAGTTGCCCGCGGCGCAGACGAGCACGCTTCCGGTCCCGGTGAACTTCTCGAGCACGAACCCGAGGCCGGACCGGTAGCCCGTGCGCAGCCCGCTGAAGGCGATGTCGAAGTTGATCCCGGCTTCCGCTGCGACGAACGCGTGGCGTTGGGTCAGCCATCCACCGCTGCCGTCGAGCGCGAGTGCCCGCACCTCACCAGGGACGACGCCTGCGAAGGTGACGAGGCCGGTACCGCCGACCGGCGTGAAGTACTGGAAGGCAAGGTGCTCGCCGGCGAGCGCACGCTTTCCGACGTCGATCGCCTTCTGCAGGAAGCCGGTCTTGGCGGCCGGCGCCCCTGCTTGGTTTCCGATCGGCTGGGTGATCCTGGTCTCCAGGTTCACGTTGGTCGTCTTCCAGACGAACTTCCCCGGCTCCCCGTAGATGGTCTGCCCCTCTTCGACCTGGCAGACAACTTGCTGCATCGCGTTGCCAACAATCTTGTAGGTCAGCATCCGCCCCTCCTCGCCGTGCGTCGCTCACGACTTTCGACAGATCGCGGTGGTTCGACCCCTCGAGGCCAAACGGACAAGTCCGTACCACTGCATCCGCCAACCGCCCGTCTGATGCTACCACCGCACCCGGTTCAGGCGAGGCTGGTCGGAATGGACTGGGCGAAGTGGAAGAAGTCGTCCGCGTCCACCTTTCGCTTCACCTTCACGAGCCGCGGGAGGTTCGTCCCGTAGTACGCCCGGGCCCAGTCGGTGAGCGTGGGGTCGATGTAGTTCTGATAGGCGCCGTGTATGTAGGGCGCGAGGCTACGGCCGGTCGAGGCGAGCCACGCGCTTCCGGCAGCGGTCACCGAATGCGGTGCGCCTGTGCCCCAGAAGAAGCTCCACTGCGCGCACGCCAGAGTGTCGCGATGCACGAACGCGGTGGCGTCGGCTGCGACCCGGTTCACTTCACCGCCGTAGGCATCGAAGACGATTCCCCCTCCTACCTCTGGGACGTCGTGGTCGAGGTTCGAGACGGCGTTCACCGCCGCAGCGATTCCTCGGTCAGGAAGCATCGAGGTCACGTACCCCGACTTGGCCCCGAAGGAGGCGCGGCTGAGCGTCCCTGACCGGTTCTCGCTGGGCAGGTGGCACGCGGCGACGCTCATTCCTTCGCAGCCTGCTTCGACGAGCATTGCGGGGAGGTAGCTCTCCGGACCCACGAAGTCGACGACGGGAGCCGTCGCGACGGCGGCGCGCAGCGGGCGAAGGAGCGTCGCGAGGGTCCTCGCAGATCCGCAGAGGACCCCGGTCACCTTTAGCGTTTTCCCGCCGGCGCTGCCGGAGGAGAGGAGCTGGCAGTTCGACCAGATCTCGTCGGGAGCGCCCGCCGTCCAATGGAGCCATGCGCCAAGCACGTCGGCCGCGGCGGCCCAGGGCCATTCCAGGGTGAAGAGCGCGACGGGCGGGATCGGGTGCACGCGGAACCTGAACGAGGTGGCGACGCCGAAGTTGCCCCCGCCCCCGCCTCGGCACGCCCAGAAGAGGTCTTCGTGGCGCTCGCGGTCGCAGGTGAGGATCTTGCCGTCCGCGGTCACGATTCGCAGGGCTTCGAGCTGGTCGCAGGTGAGCCCGTAGCGGCGGGAGAAGACGCTCACCCCGCCTCCCAGCGCGAGCCCCGCGATGCCCACGGTCGGGCACGAGGCTCCGGGAAGGAGCCGTCCCCTGCGACCCAGCGCTGTGTACAGGTCGATCATCCTGACTCCCGCGCCGACGGTCGCCGCTCTCCTGCGCATGTCGAGGTGGACCGCAGACAGCTCCGTCACGTCGACGACCAGCCCCCGGCACAGCGAGTAGCCGCCGTAGGAGTGGCCACCGCTCCTGGCGGCCACCCGGACGCGGTGACGCCGAGCGAAGTCCACGCAACGCTGCACGTCCTCCGGCGTCCTGCAGTACGCGATCGCCTTGGGGAGCAGGCCGTCGAACCGTTGGTTGTAGACCTGCGCGTCGACCGGGTACGAGGCGGCCGTCGGCCTCACCAACCTTCCCCGTAGGGAGGCGGCGAGAGCGTGCCACGGCACGGGTCGATCGTCGCCGAGCGCGCGTGCCCGGGCGGCACCCTTCGATGGCGATAGGAAGCCTTCCGGGAGCGTTTCGGAACCTGCGGCGACGGCAACGCCCGCGGCGGTGCCGGCTGCGGCGCGAAGGAACGTTCTGCGGTCGAGGCGCATGTTCGACCGCACAGGATAGGCGGACGTACGCGAGACGGGCATGCAGGGGGCGCGCGGCGAACTGCAGGGGGCGCGCATGTCCTTCGGGCGAGGCGCGTTGTTCGCTGTCGAGCCGGCCGCGCGCTGGAGCCTCGACACGCCTTCGTCAGATCGCGCCCTCCGCTTCCAGCGCGGCGATCCCCTCTGCATCGAATCCGAGCTCGTCTGCGAGGAGCTCTCTCGTGTGCTGGCCGAGGAGCGGTGCGGGCGAGTACTCGACGGGGGAGTCGGAGAGCTGCAGAGGACAGCCGACCGTGAAGTACGTGCCCCGCTGTGGGTGATCGACCTGGGCGATGAGCCCGCGGTCCCGAAGGGATCGGTCGGAGAGGAGCTCTCTGGTGTCGAAGACCGGGCCGCAGGGGACGCCGAGCCCGTTCAATCGCTCGTAGACCTCCCACTTGGTCATCGACGACGTCCACCGCTCGATCAGGGAGAACACGTCGTCCAGGCGGTCCACGCGCCGTTCGGCGGTCGCGTAGTCGGGATGGTCGACGAGTTCCTCCCGGCCCATCTCCTTGCACAGGATCGCCCATTCGGTCGGTCGGAGGATCAGGTAGACGTAGTCGTTGGGACCGCCGGGCGCGCAGCGCAGGGCAGACCCCGGATGGCCGCCGCCCGAGGCGTTGGTCGACCGTGGCACCGCGCCGTCCTCGCTTTGCACCGGGTACTCGGCGAGCGGCCCCGCCTCGAGGCGCTGCTGGTCCCGGAGCTTGACCCGGCACAGGT
The DNA here is from genome assembly GCA_021828005.1 of Actinomycetes bacterium. Taxonomy (GTDB): domain Bacteria; phylum Actinomycetota; class Acidimicrobiia; order Acidimicrobiales; family RAAP-2; genus JAJYVT01. The sequence goes on from JAKATJ010000122.1 coordinate 4,275, forward strand.
TCAGGACCGAGTCCTGCATCGCGCAGACGACGCGCTGACCGGTGCCCGTGTGGCGGTCGCGCTGGATGAGCGCGGCCAGGATCGCGGCCGCCAGGTGGACGCCCGTTCCCGAGTCGCCGATCTGGGCCCCCGTCACCGTCGGGGGGCCGGCGGGGTCCCCCGTCGTCGACATGGAGCCCCCCATCGCCTGGGCGATCGGTTCGTAGGCCTTCGCGTCCTCGAACTGGCCCGGTCCGAATCCCTTGACCGAGGCGTAGACCAGACGGGGGTAGCGGGCGTGGAGCTCCTCCCACCCCAGGTTGTTGCGCTCGAGCACGCCCGGCCCGAAATTCTCGACGAGGACATCCGCCGTCGCAAGGAGCCGTTCGAGGACCTGCTTCCCCCCGGAGGACTTGAAATTGAGGGTGAGCGAGCGCTTGTTCGAGTTCAGCATGGTGAAGTAGAGGCTGTCGACGCCGGGACGGTCACGGAGCTGGACGCGGGTGACGTCTCCTCCGTTCGGGGACTCGACTTTGATGACGTCGGCACCGAGCCATGCGAGCAGCTGGGTGCAGCTCGGCCCTGACTGGACATGGGTCATGTCGACGACCCGTACGCCTGAGAGCGCCTTGGGAGGATGGCCGTTCACGGGGTCACCTTCGATGGTCGCGAGGGTCACTTGTACATCGTCTGGTTCTGCGTGCCAGGTGCGTACACGTCCGGGTCGAGCCAGACGTTCACGATCGCGCACGTGCCTGCTTGCCGGGCTCGCTCGAGGGCGGGTGCGATCTCCTCGGGGTCGCGCACCGCTTCGCCGTGGATACCGAGCACGTCTGCGAACTTCTCGAAGTCGACGTCGCCGAGGTAGTTGGCCACCGAGCCCCGCTCCTCGCCGTACTTCTGGATCTGCCCGCACCGGATCTGGTTCATGTGAGAGTTGTTGCCCACGACGGCGATGTAGGGCAGGCCGAAGCGCTGGGCGGTCTGGACGTCGAAGGCGGTCATCGCGAAGGAGCCGTCCCCGAAGAGGGCGACCACCTCCTTCGCCGGGTGTGCGAGCTTGGCGGCCATGGCGAAACCCGTGCCGACACCGAGCGTCCCCAGGGGGCCGGGGTCCATCCAGGAGCCGGGTGCCTTCGGGCGCACGACGTTGCCGGCGAAGGTGACGACGTCCCCGCCGTCGCCGACGAAGATGGAATCGTCCGTGAGGAAGCGGTCGAGCTCGTGAGCGAGCCGGTAGGGGTGGATCGGCGTCGCCCCGGTCTCGAGCGCGGGTTGACGGGCGGCGACGAGCGAAGCCTCCCTGTCGCGCAGCTGTGCAACCCACTCGGTCCGAGCGGCGCGTGCCTTTTCCTCGGCAGT
>JAKATJ010000123.1 GCA_021828005.1 Actinomycetes bacterium
TCGCACGCGACCAGAGCCAGCTGCGTCAGTGGGCGAAGGTCTGCGCCGACGCAGCGCAAGCGCAGTGCTCCATCGCCGGCGCGCCGGCCGGCTCGACATGGCTGGCCGGGCTGATGGAGCCCGACGGACTGCGTGCCGCCGAGCTGCTCGAGACGGCGGCCCGGACGTACCGTGAGCTCCCGCTCCAACGGGCCCTCGTGGACCTCTGCCGTGCCGTCCGACTGGGCGAGGCCGGGCTTGCGTCCGAAGCGGCCGTCCTCCTCGAGGATCTGGACCGCCAGCTCGCCGACGCGGGTGCGACCGGGCTGGTCGCGCTGGCGGCGCGCGAGCGGCGCCTGCTGCCGCCCGATCCCGACGAGAGGCTGGCGCCAGGGGGCGAACCGGGCGCTCCGGCGTCGCAGCAACGTTTTGCCGAAGAGGTGCCGCTCGGGGACTGGGAGGTCTCGGTGCTCGGCGGGTTCGCGGTCCGCCACCGCGGCAAGGACGTGGCGCTGCCGCCGAGCCTCGCCAGTCAGGCCGTGAAGATCGTGGCGCTCCAGCCGCGAGTGACGGTCGACGAGCTGATCGAGCACCTCTGGAAGTCGGCGGAGCCCGGGGTGGGGCAACGACGGCTTCGCAACGTGCTGTGGAGGATCCGGTCGGCGTGCGGCGGGCTCTTGGTGCGCGAGGGAAATTTCCTCCGGCTCGCTCCCGGGGCGGTGACCGACTTGAGCCGATTTCGCGAGCTGGCCGACGAGGCACTCGTAGGTCCGAAGGCCGGGACCCCCGCGGCGGCGGAGCTGGCTCGATCGGCGCTGGACCTCTATCGCGGCGAGCTGCTCCCCGGGGACCGCTACGAAGACTGGGCGGCGTCCGTTCGCGAGTCCGCCGCCCGCGTGCACCGTCGCCTGCTCGAACTACTGGTCGAGGACGCGCTGTCCGGCGGCCGGGAGCTCGAGGCGCTCGCGATCCTGGAGCGCCTGGCCGAGGTCGACCCGTTCGACGAGCGCCACCACCTCCGCACGGCCGAGATCCACCTCCGCGCAGGGAACCGTGGGCGGGCGCTGGACGCACTGGAACGAGCCGAGCGGACGCTCGCAGAGCTGAACGTCGCCCCGTCGCCGGCCGCGCGCGAGCTCCGGAACTTCCTCGACCGTTCCTGATCCGTGAGACGCGTCGCTGGCACGTCCCTCGCCTGCCGGGGACGAAGGGAGGTCGTGCCGCCCGCCAGACCGCGGGACCACCACGGGGTGCTCCAGAGACCCGATGGACGTTCGAGAGACGGCAGACGGAACGGGACGTCGTCGCCGGACGCCCGAGGGACGCTCGTGGGACTGGTACGCCGTAGGTTCCCGGTCGTGGCGACCGGCACGCCTGTCGACGAGAGCCTGCGACTCGCTCGCGACCTGTGTCTCGGGGTCGGTGCCTTCTACGTGACGGAGGCGGGCTCGGTCTTCGCGAGCATGTCCGACGTGATGCGGCCCGACGACGCCGACGAGCGGGTGGCGGCGCTCGCGCGCAGCTGCCTCGTGCACCCGTCCGCCCGTGGTGCCGACCTCTTCTGGAGCGCCGAGCCGACGGACGAGGGCAGCGCGCTGCAGCCGGAGTGGTCGCTCGCGTGCGTGGTGGCACCAGTGCGGGAGACCGACCGGTGGCTCGGGTTGCTGGGCGTCGTCGACGTCTGGCTCCCGGAGCTCGACGACGAGCAGGAGGCTGGTCTGCTGGCGCTCGCCGGGGAGATCGCGCAGGCGGAGCACGAGGCAGCCTCGGCGGCGCCGGAACGCCGGGACGTTCCCGGCGAGGGGTGGGCGGCAGTCACGTCGACCGAGCGCCATCTTCCCGGCACGTCGACCGAGCCGTTCCTCGGTGAGATCCTGGACCAGCTGCCCGACGGGCTGCTGGTGGCTCGGAGCGACGGAACGATCGTGCTCGTGAACCAGACGTTCGCACAGATGACCGGCCTGTCCCTCGACACCGTGCTGGGCGAGGACGTGACCCACGTGCTGGCGGCACCGGGGGCGCTCGGCGACGGCGCCGCCGGGAGCTGGACCCAAGGCACCCGCGAGGCACTCCTCCAGAGCATCCTCGGCGAGCCCGAGCCCGGCAGGACGGTGCTCGTCGGCCGAGAAGGTGAGGCCGCCGGCGTCCCGCTCGACGCCGCTGGTCGGCGGATCGAGAGCCGGTTCGCGGGAGACTGCTTCGTCACCCTGCTGCGGGCCAGGGGCGCCGCAGGGTCCACATCCGAGGAGCGCCGCATCGAGCAGTCCGGGATCCAGGCGTTGCTCGACCACATCGAGGACGGCATCGTCTGCTGCGACTCCCAGGGGGTCGTCGTCATCGCCAACCGCGCTGCCCGCCGCCTCCAGGGGTTGTCGGAAGAGGAGCTGCAGGTGGGCGCGTCCGTGCCCTCGGTCGTGCGGCTGAAGACGCTCGAGGGCCATCAGCTGAGCGTGGACGAGCACCCGCTCGTGCGCTCGATGCTCGACGACCTCCCCGTGACCGAGGAGCTCCTCCTCAGAGCAGACGATGCGGACCGGTACGTCTCGGTCTCCTCGCACCCCCTACGCGTCGACGGGGGCGACGGCGCGATCGCCGTCCTTCGCGACGTGACCAGCGAGCGCGAGCGCCAGGCGCACCTGACCCGCTACGCCCTGTACGACCCGCTCACCGGTGTGGCGAACCGGTACCTCCTGAACGACGCGTTGGGCCGGATGCTGGAGGGGCTCCACAGGAAGGGCGGATCCGTCTCCCTCATCTACCTCGACCTCGACCGGTTCAAGGAGATCAACGACGAGCACGGTCACGAGATCGGCGACGAGCTGCTCCGAGCCGTCGCCATGCGGCTCGGACGGGCGGTCCGCGGCGAGGACATCGTCGCCCGGCTCGGCGGGGACGAATTCGTGGTCGCGCACGTCACTGCGGAGCGCCTGTCGGACGGGGACTCGGTGGTCGCCAGAGTGCGCAAGGTCCTCACCGCCCCTTACCGCTTCGGCGATCTCGTGCTCGACGTGGGTGCGTCGATCGGCTGGGTGAGCACCTCTTCGGGCGATGACTCGCCCGAGTCGCTCATCGCCCGGGCCGACCGGGCGATGTACGAGCAGAAGCACGAGCGTCGGGCCTCCATGCAAGGAGCGTCAGGGTGACGCCGCCCACCGCGCCTCCGAGCCACCCCGGCGACGACGTCCACCCCGGCGACGACGTCCACCCCCGGTACGGGGCCTCCCTCGCAGCAGGCCGCCGACCGGCCGCGGGATCGCCGGCTGCGGGGCACGATCTGCCGGAGCCATTGCCGGATGCCGCGTCTCCCCATCCCATCCCTGCGGTGTCCGGCTTGGCTCCGGCAGCATCTCTCTCGCCGCCGTTCGCATCGCTCGGGGGTCGACGCCAGACCGACGGCAGCGGGACGGGCTCGCCGCACGGTCGCCGTGGCTAGATGGGCGGCGTGGGAACGGGGAGAGGCCCGAGGATGGTGGACAACCTGAGCGGAGGAACGACGAACCTCCTGCGGATGGCGAGGAGCGGCTGCCAGAGCGCCGTCGCGTTCGTCGCCCTGGCGTCGGGCGACCACTTCGCCACCGCCAGCTACCCGGCCGAGCTCGGCGACGGCCCCCCATCGGCCGCGCAGCTGGAGAACCTGGCCCGCCAGCTCTGGCTGGAGCCTGGAATCGCCCAGGGCAAGGCCCTGGTGCGGACGGTGCAGCTGGGTGGGCACCAGCAGGGACGACCGCAGACCCGGCTGGCCGTGGCTGTCGTCCCCCTCGGCGTCGACAGCGGGGGCCGTCCCTCGGGCATCCTCGGCGTCGCGGACCCCGAGACGAAGTCCTTCGGCGTGCCCGAGCTCGAGTTGCTCTCGCGCATCGCCCAGCGCCTGACCTCGTACGTGAAGGCCCGCCAAGCCGTCCGGGCGCAGCTCGCCGCGAGCGCGACGACGCGTGCTGAGCCCTCCCCGCCGATGCCGTGGGGGGAGGCGGCCGAGCCGGCACCCGACGTCGGCGCCTCCGCGCCGGTGCAGCCTTGGGAGGCCGGACCTGAACCCGGGCCTGCGCGTGTAGTCGCGGCACCCGTCGACGTGCCGACCGAGACGGTCGACCCCCTGGACGCCTTGCTCGGCCACGGATCGGTGGAGGGCCTCGTCCCTCTGGGCGCGCTGCTCGGGCGCGTCGGGAGGCTCCTCGGTGCCGGGTGCAGCGCGCTCGGCTCCCTGGCGGTGATCGTGGTGACGGTCGACGGCGTGGCCCAGCAGGACACGGGAGTGCTGGCAGAGCTGGTGCGCTCGCTCCGCACCGACCTCCGCTTCGACGACCCCGTCGCCTCCATCGGCGGGCTCTCCCTCGTCGCGGTTGTCCCGTGCGCCCCTGGGGCCGCGAGCCCGGACCAGCTCGAGGCGCGCCTCGTGGACCGTGCCAGAGAGGCGGTGGCTTCCTTCCCGGGCGCGGAGGTTCGCGCCGCCCACGTCGTGGCGCCGCTCATGGCCTGGCGCGACGCGGACGAGCTCCTCCGGGCCGCGGTGCTGAAGCTCCCTGCGGGGTGAGGGCGGGCGGCGCGCTGCGCCGGGAAGGGGACCTGCGGGCTCCGCGGGAGCTCCACGCCGCCGTTGTTGAGCAAACGTTGACGCCCCATAGCGGCCCATGTGGCAACGACGTCCGACACTTGCGGTGGAACGGTGGTTGGGCCATCACGGTGGAGGTGGCGATGAGCGGTCCGGCAGGGGAGCATCCCGATCTGGTCGCGGGTTGGACGAGAACGGCATGGCAGCTCGCGAGGAAGTGGCGTCCCAGTGAGTGACGACCTCGCCGACTACCTCGATTCGGTCGACGCCCACCTCGTGGGCTACCTGGACGAAGGCCGGAACATCTCGGTGGGAGCGGTCCGCCATGTCCAGTGCTACGTGGTGGTGCTCCTCCAGGGCCTGCTCGTGCCCGAGCACGTGCACGAGGACTGGCCGGACTTCTTCCCGCTCGTGACCGCCTTCGTGCTCGCGTACGGCTCGCCTCGCCTCGGCCACCTCGCCAGGCGGTCGGCGATCTTCGAGGGCCATGGAGACGACCCGCTGACTGACTACGACCGCGTGTTCCTCGCCAGGCTGCTGGCCGAGCTCCAGGGCCTGCTCTCGAGAAGAGAGACATAGGGAGAGCCCGAGAGCCGCAGGAGCGCTGCGGTAGGCTCGTCCCCTTGTGAGCGCCCGGAGGGTGCGGACCGAGGCCGAGGTGGTCGACCCCTTCGCGACGGCCGGGTCGACCGCCGGCACACGGCGGGGGCGGCTGTGGACCGTCGCGCTCCTCGGCGCCTGGGCGCTCCTCACTGCGGGCCTGTGCGACCTCATCGCGCAACAGGTCCCCGACAAGCCCCTCCCTGTCGCCGCTGCGGCCGTCGTCCTGGCCGGGCTCGGCGCACTCCTCGGCCTGGCGGTGAACACGGAGCGTCGGGTAGCCGACCGGCGGCTTCGCACCGAGCTCGGCAGGGCGTCGAGCATGCTCCGAACGGTCGAGGCGATCACCGACCCGGGGCTTGCGTTCCTGGGCATCGACGAGCTTCTCGGAGCGATGCTCGAGCGCACCAAGGAAGCGCTCG
>JAKATJ010000124.1 GCA_021828005.1 Actinomycetes bacterium
TCCTGTGCCCTCGGAGGCGAGCGGCGCCGGACCATGGTCCGGGGCCCCCTCGGCGAACCGGTCGACGCGGAGTGGCTGTACGTGCCCGAGGGCCTGCGGCGTCTCCCCCAGCCGGCGCGGCGGCTCCTCTCCCACCACCCGCACCGGGCTGCCGGCCCTGTCGCGGTGATCGAGGCAGCGCTCGCTGCCGGGCGAGCGCTGCTCCCCGTCCCCAGAGGGGACGACCCGGTGCGGGCGCGTACCGACGGCGTCGGGGATCTCATCCTCGCCGCGCGGGAAGCGGGTGCCCGGCTCGTGGTCGTCGGCGTGGGCGGGAGCGCGACCACCGACGGGGGTTGGGGCGCGCTGTCGGCGCTCGGGTGGCCGCGCCGGCTCGACGGGCCGGAGCTCGTGGTCGCCTTCGACGTGTCGACCCCGTTCCGGCTCGCGGCCGAGACGTTCGCGCCACAAAAGGGTGCGGCGCCCGCGCAGGTCCGGGTCCTGACGGCTCGTCTCGACGTGCTCGCCCGCCGCTACCGGGACGAGCTCGGCATCGATGTCGATCGCCTCGAGGGCGCGGGCGCGGCTGGCGGGCTTGCGGGCGGGCTGGCCGCGCTCGGAGCGCGCCTCGTCCCTGGCATCGCGCTCGTTGCCGACATCGTCGGGCTCGACCGACGCGTGGCGGCAGCGGACCTCGTCGCCACCGGCGAGGGACGGCTCGACGCGACCTCGTTCGACGGGAAGGTCGTCGGCGGCGTCCTGGCCGCGGCCGGGGGCTCGCCTCGGGCCCTGTGCATCGCGGGCCAGATCGAGACGGGCGTCGAGTGCCACTGGGCCGGCAGGAAGGGCCACGTCGAGGCTCTGAGCCTCGCCGCCACGGTTGGCGAGGCGCGCGCCCTGCACGCCACGACGCAGAGCGTCTTCGACGTCGTCGCCGCAACGTGCCGGCGCCTCCGTCCGTTGCCCCCGGAGCTCCAGGGGTGAGGACCGCGGGCTGCGGCTGTGACGAGCACGAGCACGAGCACGAGCACGGGCACGAGCACGACAAGTGATACCTTCCTCTGCAGAGCGAGGTGGGCTCTTGCACGGATATGACCGCCAGGCGACCGCCCGGCGACGTTCGCCGAATCCCGAAACGCCCATGCGTATAGTTGGCCGCCGTGTCGCTGGCTCGACGGTCGACAGCTCCATTCGCGACACAGTTGGATGTCTCGTCATCGTCGAGCGGGTCGCGGCGGATTTCGCGCTGGAGCATCTCGGTGTTCGCCATCGCGATGGTGGTCGCCGCCACCGTGCTGGCGGACATCGACGCCGTACGTGCCGTGGTGCCGAATTCCGATGCAGCTTCGCAGGTCCTCGAGGGGCTCTCTGTCGCACACGGGGACGTTCTCCTCCACGGCTGGGCGCTGTCACTTGACTCGTTCTGGACGACGGAAGTTCCCTTCTATGCCCTCGCCGTTGCGATCTTGGGCGTCCACGGCTTCTTGCTGAATGTCATCCCCGCTGTCATCGCCGCGCTCGTCGCGTTCTTCGGCGTACTCATCGCTGCAGACGGCCGCTCCAGGGGAGCGGCAGTGGTGGGCGGGTGCACGGTCGTCGCCCTTCTTGTCCTGCCTGTGGATGCCCTCGCTCATTTCTTTCTCGCGGGGGGATTTCACGTCGGCGCGATCCTGCTCTGCCTGATCGCGTTCTTCGCCCTCCGGCGACAAAGGTGGGGCATTGGAGTCGTCGTCGCGACGATCGCACTGGCTCTTGGGCTGCTTGGCGACTTCCAGACTGTCGCCTATGGCGTCGGGCCGATCGCCGTCGCTGCTGTCGTCGCGATGCTCCGTCGCCGCTCTGTCCGAGCTGGACTCCCGGCTCTCGCCAGTGCCGTCGCTGCTTGCATCGCCTATGAGATCGTCCGTCAGGCTGCCGTTGCCATCGGCACGTTCAGCATCGGCACCGCGAACCCGTTTGCGTCAGCCTCGCAGGCCTGGCACAACGTGCAGAACCTTTACGCGTATGGCGGGGAACTGATCGGCCTGAATTCCACGATCTACGGCACGGGAGGGATGCCTGGCTGGTTGCAGGACACCCGCGCCGTCGGTGCCGTCGTTGTCATCGTTGCCTCCGTCCTCACCCTCGTGCGTCTCGTCATCGGCGCGGTTAAGGGCACTGCGCCGACCGGCGAAGGCACTACGAGCTGGTGGACGTCGCAGGATCCAGGGTGGCACCTGGACGACATGCTCCTTCTCGGAGCCATGGGTGTAGCGGCGTCGTACGTAGCGCTTGCATTTTTCACCACGCCGACGTTTGGCCGATACTTGTTCGGAGCCGCGATCTACCTGTCGATCCTTGCAGGACGGGTAGTGGCTCGGGCGTGGGAGGGTCGACGGGCCACCGCCGCGCGACCGATCCTTGCTGGGCTCGGTGCGGTGCTCTTCCTGTTGTTCGCAGCTGGCTTTGCCTACACCGCCACGGCTCCCCGACAGCCTCAGCCGAGCGCAATTCTCGGTGACTGGCTGGCTTCCCGTGGCCTGACGAACGGTGTCGGGGCGTATTGGTCAGCCAGCATCACCACCGTTGAGAGCAACGACAAGGTGCGAATCCGACCGGTCCTGGAGCACAACAACCGGCTCGTTCGCTACGACCGGGAGTCCGACGCCGCCTGGTACGCAGGACAGCACTTTTCGTTCGTGGTCTTTCAGCCCGGTGCTGCATGGGGGGGCGTCGGACTTGCGACGGCGACTGCCACGTTCGGCCGGCCGGCGCACTCCTACGGCGTCGATGGCTACGAGGTCCTGGTGTGGCGCCGGCCGTTCACCGTCTCACCTGAAAACGGCGCGGGCGCCTGACCTTCGGTGCGACGGGGCCCGGACCGCCTGGCCCTGACCGCGTGGCCCGAACCCCAGCCCCGGTCGCAGAGAACGTCCGCGACTTCTCGGACCTGCGTCGTCCCGCCTGCTCCCGATGGTCTGCCGCAGTCCGTGACCCACGGTCCCGGCCGGCCTCGCCCCGCAGCCCGCCTCGCCCTCGCCCGGACCCCAACGACACGAAGAGCCGGCCTGCCGGCCGGCTCTTCGTGTCTCGCTGTCAGTGGTCGCCGGAACCGGTCGTCAGCGACACGATGGTGGGAAGCCGCTGTCTGTTCGCCGGTCGTCGACCGGACCTCCGCGGCCCGAAACGAACGCCGCACGACCTGGTCCCGGCTCGAGACGCCGCCACAGCAGGGCAGCGTGCCCTCAACGCGGCGGACCGCTCTCCTCGGTCGAGCTCGACGATGCCATTCGCAAGCTCCCTTCCGCTGCTCGGGCAGCCACTCGGACTTGCCCTCACTGACCATTCTCCCCCTCCGGGCTCGATCCGCCAAGGGCCTCCAGCTGGGACTTCGCGCGGCTCTTCTGCTGGCGCGTCCGGCGTGCGGGCGGTGCCGCTCTGTACGCGGGCGGTTCGGTTGCGGTTGCCAGACGGATCGGCGACGGCCGGGCGCCGTCGCGCTCGCTCACCCCTGGCCGTGGACGCGCTCTTCCGCCAGCGCGTCCGCAAGCGCGCGAAAGGCACGTCCCCTGTGCGAGATCGCGTGCTTCTCCGCCGGCGACAGCTCGGCGAACGTGCGGCCGTCACCCTCGTCAGGCACGAACACGGGGTCGTAGCCGAAGCCGCTGACTCCGCGCGGTGCGTCGGCGATGGTGCCTGCGACCTCACCCTCGCGCCAGACCTCGCGCCCGTCGGGAAACCTGACGAGCGCGACGGTGCGAAAGCGCGCGCGGCGCGCCCCCCCGCGGTCGTCCCGGGCAGCAAGCTCGCGCAGCAGCTTCGCGACGTTGTCGGCGTAGCTCGCGCCCTCGCCCGCGTAACGCGAGGCGAAGACGCCCGGCGCGCCCCCCAGCGCGTCTACCTCGAACCCCGTGTCGTCGGCGACCGCGGCCAACCCGGTCGCCGTGGCCAGCGCGACCGCCTTCAGCCGAGCGTTCTCCACGAGCGTGACACCAGTCTCTTGGACCTCGGGGACGCCCGCGGGGCGTGCGAGGAGGGCAACCCCGCCGACGCTGCCGAGAATCTCGCGGATCTCGGCCGCCTTGTCTGGGTTCGCCGTGGCCGCGACGAGGACCAGCCGGCTTCCCGCCCGGTCGGCCGCACCTTTGCTCACCGGGGCGCAGGGGGCTCCGCCAGCACCGCGTCTTGCATCGCGAGCAACCGCCCGATGCCAGCCTCCGCGAGCATGAGCAGCTCGTCGAGCTCGGAGCGGCTGAACGGCAGGCCCTCGGCCGTCCCCTGCACCTCCACGAAACGTCCGGAGCCCGTCATCACCACGTTCATGTCGACCTCGGCCCGGAAGTCCTCGGCGTACGGCAGGTCGAGCATGGGGACACCCTCCACGATGCCCACCGACACCGCGGCGACGGAGTCGTTCAGCGGGTGCGCGCGAAGCTTTCCCGCCGCCACGAACCGCGTGAAGGCATCGTGCAGCGCGAGGTACGCCCCGCAGATGGACGCGGTCCTCGTGCCGCCGTCGGCCTGGAGGACGTCGCAGTCCACGGTCACCTGGAGCTCGCCGAGCGCGACGAGGTCGCACACCGCGCGCAGCGAGCGGCCGATGAGCCGCTGGATCTCCTGGGTGCGACCGGACTGCTTGCCTTTCGCCGCCTCTCGCGCCGCGCGCTCTGCCGTCGATCCCGGGAGCATCGAGTACTCGGCGCTCACCCACCCCTTCCCGCTGCCGCGCATCCAGGGCGGCACACGGTCTTCGACCGACGCCGTGCACAGGACCTTCGTGCGCCCCATCGAGACGAGGACGGACCCCGGCGCGAACACCGTGAAGTCGCGCTGGAACGTGACCTGGCGGAGCTCGTCGAGCGCTCGCCCGTCGGCGCGAAGGACGCGGGGGTCGGGTGCTCGGGTTCCGGTCTCGCCCGTCACGTTCTCGTTCCCTTCTCGTGCTGCCGGCGCCTGCCGCGCCGGATGCCGGCGTGACAGTACCCGGGATCGGGCGACGTCCCGTGTGCGAGGGACGCGGCGATCACCACTCGAACACCCGGCCCGGCGCCGCCAGGTGCACCGGCCGTCCGAACGCCTCGTCTGCCTCCGCGACGAGCGCGCCCTCGGCGATCGAGGGTCGGCGGTGGGTGAGGACCAGCCGCCCGACCCCGGCAGACAAGGCCGCTCTCCCCGCCTGCCTGCCGCTCAGGTGGCGGGCTTCGCCCTCGTGGTCGCGCGTGTAGGTGGCCTCGCAGAGCAGCAGCTCGATCCCGGGCCCGAGCTCCTCGGGTGACCAGCCAGGCCCGGTGTCCGCGCTGTAGGCGAGGGATCCCACAGGGTCCGGGCCGGTCCACCCGCTGACGTCGAGGCGCACCGCGAGCGTCGGCGGCCCGTGGTCGGTCACGCTGAAGGAGCACAAGACACCGTCGCCCCCGCCGTGCGCACCGTCGCCCCCGCCGTGCGCACCGTCGCCCCCGCCGTGCGCACCGTGCGCACCGTCGCCCCGGGCCCCGCCGCCGCGTGGCCCGAGGGCGATCCGCTGCGACGGCTCGACCTCGTGCCAATCGAACACGGGGTCTTCCCCGAAGTACGAGC
>JAKATJ010000015.1:0-8553 GCA_021828005.1 Actinomycetes bacterium
CGCCGTCGAGGGTGCGGCGGGTGCACCGGGCGCGGGTGTCATCGCCACTGCGGGCCCGGCCCAGGAGCACGTCCTCGGCTTCGCCGTGCTCTCGCCCTTCCGGGACCGCGCGGCGTACGCCACGACCGTCGAGGACTCCGTCTACGTCCACGGCGACCACCGCGGCAGAGGGATCGGGCGGGCCCTCCTCGACGAGCTCCTCAGCTTGGGAGGAGCCCATGGGTTCCACGCCGTCATCGCGCGAATCTCCTCGACCAACCAGCCGTCGATCCGGCTCCATCACGCCTGCGGCTTCGAGCTGGTCGGCATCGAGCGGGAGGTCGGCCGGAAGCACGGCCATTGGCTCGACGTGGTCGAGCTGCAGCGGATGCTCTGACCTCGATCCAGGTCTGAGATCCGGCGACGAGGTGCGTGCCGTTCGCCTCAGCGGGCGGCTACTCGGGCGAGCGCCTCGTGGGCGCCGGGGTCCTGCCAGGAGCTCGACCATCTCCCGATCGGCGCGAGGAGGACGCCGAGGAGGACGAGGAGCGCCGCCGCGACGGCGACCGGGTTGTAGTGGATGAGCTCGTCGAGCAGGGTCCGCCCGCCGGGCAGCCCGATGAAGGGCGAGAGCGCGGAGACGGCGACGAGCACCGCACGCAGCTTGCCGGCGGCGACCGGCGCGAGGAGCACCACGCCCCAGGTCAGGTACCAGGGTTGGACCACCGGGCCGAGCACCACGAAGAGCAGCATGCTGATGCCCATGGCGCGCACCGCGCCGACTCGGTCGCTGCGCAGGAGCAGGTAGACGGAGAGCCCGGCGGCGGCGGCCAGCCCGAGGACCCGCGTACCCGACAAGACGCCCGCCGTCGAGATCGAGGTCCACCCCGCAGCGTGGAGCGCTCCGGAGAGCAGCATCCCGATGCCGGTCGCCGGCGCGAGCCAGCTCCTCACGGTGCCCGGGGTGTCGAGGTTGGCGATCCAACCGATGCCGAGGCCGCTCGCAAACGAGAGGCCGAACACGATCGCGGAGGCCATCGCGCCCACTTTCAAGAGCGGCCGCACCCGTTGGCGCCACGGAAGGCCGGGCCCTGCCCACTCCCAGCCGATGTAGACGACCCCGATCGCCGCGGGGACCTTGATCGCGGCGGCGGTCGCACAGAGGAGGACGCCCCAACCCGGATGTCGGCAGCGGGCGGCCGTGACGCCCGCGACGAGCAAGCCGAGCATGAGCGCGTCGTTGTGGGCTGCGCCGACCAGCATGAGGATGGTGAGGGGGTTCAGCACCGCCATCGCGTACACGGGGCCGTGGTCCTTGCGGAACGTCCGGGCGAGCGCGGGGACGCACACGGCCATGAGCGCCACTCCCGCGAGGGAGGACAGGCGTAGGAGGACGACCGTCGCGAGGACGTGGTGCAGGCTGACGCTTGCGAAGAACCCGTCCATCATCAAGAAGAGGGGCCCGTAGGGCGCGGGCGTGTTCAACCAGAGCGGGTCGACGGGATTCACGTAGGGTCCAGCACCGAGGGTGTAGGGCCCGTAATCGTACGGGTTGATGTGGTGGCTCATCATCTCGCCCTGCGCCGCGTAGGAGTAGACGTCGCGGCTGAAGATCGGAGCGACGACCAGCATCGGCAGCACCCACAGGACGAGGATCCAGCCGAGGTAGCGCACCGGCACCCCTGGCCGGCGCGCCAACGCCTTCATCAGGCCGTACCAGACGCGGATGAGGAGGACGAGCCCGCCGTAGACGGCGACGAGCCCGAAGAGCATGAAGCTCTCGGACGAGCCGCCCTGGGGGGGCTCGCCGAAGAACCACGTCCCGGCCATCTCCAGCTTGAACGGCGAGCTCGGCAGGGACGCGCCCAGCGCGATCGCGCACAACGCGAGGAAGCCGAGGAAGGCGGGACGGCGGAGGAAGCGCCATCCCTCGGGCTCGTCGTCGCCCGGCTGGACCCTGCCTGCGAGCATCGACGCCGGGAGGACTCGGACCTTCAGCATCTCGAGGCGAACCGCCAGCCGATCGGCGGCCGCGCCTGCGAGCGCCGCGCGCTGCCGCACCTTCGTCCGCTCGTGCGCCAGCCAGGCCTCGATCCTGCTCGCCGCGCCGGTTCCCGGCTGCACAGGGGAGTTGCCCCCGGTCGCTCGAACGCTCACGTCCTCTTGCACGACGACGCCGACCTCACCCGTAGTCCGGCGGAGCGCTCCGCCAACTGCTGCTCACAGTAAAAGGACTGCTCGGGCCGGTCCGACGGACAGCCCTTGACGCTCGGCCCGGAACCACGGCACGACGCCGACACCGGCGCCGGGAGCCGCACGGGGTGCACCCAGCGTGCCGCGGGCTCGGCCTTGCGTCATGGCATTGTAACCGTGCACCCACCGGACGCCAATGTCCGGTACGGGCTGGGCAGAGGCGCTGCACCCTCCCTGGCACCCCGAGACCACGACGGCACCCCGAGACCACTACAGGGCGCCGACACCACTACAGGGCGCCGACACCCGCTGCGACGAAGCCGGCGAGCTCCCCCGCAACGACGGTCGACCCGCGAAAACCTTGCCCGAGCTGGATCAAGAGCTCCGCGCAGCGCACGCGCCAATCGATCGCGTCGGTCCACTGCGCGCAAACCACGCAGCCGAACGGGCTCACCACCGACACCGTACCGGAGCTGCGGTGCCTCCGCCCGTAGAGGGCGAGCGAGCCCAGCACCTCGCCACCGAATGCCTTGACCGGCATCGACGAGCAACTCGCGAGCCGGGGTTCCGTCGCGGCGTGGCGGATGGACAGACGCTCATCGGCTACGACCGACGCCCACGCCGGCAACACCACACTTCTGACGGTCGACCTGCACAAATGCAATATACGTATACTGTTTCAGTATATTTACAGGCGATGTCCCGTAATGTGGGAATAAGGGGTCACATGTCGACATTCGCGCCTGGGGACCCACCCGGCGGCTCGATCACCACGGCAGCGGCCGTTGCGCGAGACGAGGACGGGGCAGGCGGCAGCGACGTGCACGCCCCGTGGATCGGCGAGCCCCTTGCGGCGTTCGAGGCCGTCGAGTCGTCTCCGCTGGTCCTCGAGCACGTCACCAAACGCTTCGGTGGAGTGCTCGCAAACGACGACCTTTCGCTGCGCGTCGAGCCCGGCGAAGCACTCGGCATCATCGGCCCGAACGGGGCCGGCAAGTCGACGCTCCTGCGGCTCATCGGCGGGCTGCATGTCCCCAGCGCCGGCACGATCACGCTTGGCGCCACGCGTATCGACGGCCTGCGACCCGATGTCGTCAATCGGCACGGGATCGGGCTGGCCAACCAGATCCCCAAACCGTTCCCGGCGCTGAGCGTGGCGGAGAACGTGCAGGTTGCCGCGACGTCCCACCGGCGCAAGGCCTCGCCGCGAGCGCGCGTCACCGTCGACGACGTGCTCGAGCTCTGCCAGCTCGGCACACGGGCGGATGCCCGAGCCAGCTCGCTCGGCCTCCTCGACCTGAAGCGCCTCGAGCTGGCACGTGTGCTCGCGACCGGAGCGAGGGTCCTGCTGCTCGACGAGGTCGCTGCAGGGCTCGTCGGCGACGAGCTCACGGCGGCGATCCAGCTGGTCCGCTCGATTCATCGAAGCGGTCGGAGCATGATCATCGTCGAACACGTCCAGCGCGTGATCCAAGAGATCGTCAGCCGGGTGGTGGTGCTCGACTGGGGCAAGCTGATCGCCGAAGGAACGCCCGCGGCGGTCGCCGCCGATGAGCGGGTGCGCGACGTCTATCTCGGCCGCAGAGCGCAGCGCGAGGCGGGCTCGGTGTCATCTTTGCGCCCCGAGACGACGGCCGGCACGGCCAACAGCTCAGCGCTGCTCGAGGTCGAGAACGTCTGCGCAGGCTACGGCTCGCTGGTCGCGCTCGACCACGTCGAGCTGCGCATCGGCGAAGGCGAGGTCGTGAGCGTTCTCGGCGCCAACGGAGCGGGCAAGTCGACGCTGGCGAAGGTCGTGAGCGGCCACGTGCCCGCGCGCAGTGGCCGCCTGCTGTGGCGTACGAGAGAGGTGACCGAGCTGCCGACTTACAAGCGCGCACGCCTCGGCATCGCCCACAGCCCGGAGGGCCGGCGGATCTTCCCCGACCACACGGTCTCCGAGAACCTGCTCCTCGGTGCCGCGCACTCGGCGAGCCGAGCGCGCCGAACCGAGCGGCTCGAGTGGGTGCTCGGCGTCTTCCCTGCCTTGCGCAAGCTCGCAGCTCGCCGCGCCGGTCTGCTGTCGGGCGGCGAGCAGCAGATGCTCGCCATCGGCCGCGCGCTCATGGCCGAGCCATCGCTGCTGATCTGCGACGAGCTCTCCCTCGGGCTCGCGCCGACCATCGTCGACGCCCTCTATGACACCCTCGTCGACGTGCGCGCGAGCGGGATCGCTCTCCTGCTGATCGAGCAGAACACGAGCAGGAGCCTCGCCGTGTCCGACCGTGCGTACGTCCTGCACCGCGGTCGCGTGACCTACGCGGGGGCGCCTGAGCCGCTGCTGGACGAGACGTTCCTCGTACAGCGCTACTTCCATGGGGAGTTCGGGGGTCGTCACGAACCCGATGAGACAGGCGGTCGAAGCGGGGTGCCCACGGGCAAGTGATCGGCGGTCGCACGGGGCCCCGGTACCGCCGAGCGTACGGCGAACCGATGGATCCATGGAGCAAAAGACAAACGTACAAACGGGAGGAGATGTTGCAATGTCAGTCATGACTGTACGGCGAGCGACGAGGGTGATCATCGCTGGCTCGCTCTTCGCACTTCTCGCGGCGGGGATCGGCACGATCGCCGCCGCGAGCACCGGAGCGAGCACGAGGACGATCACGATCGGCGCAAGCCTGCCCCTGACCGGTCCGCTCGGTGGGCTCGGTTCCGACCAGCAGATCGGCTACAGGGCGGAGGTCAACGACGTCAACCGAGCCGGCGGGATCAAGATCGGCGGGATCAGGTACAAGATCAACCTGACGATCCTGAACAACGCGAGCACAGCTACCACAGCGAGCAACCAGGCGCGTGCCCTCGTGACCCGGGACGGCGCAATCGCGTTGCTCGGAGGGGCAACGCCCACAATCTCGGTCCCTCAAGCAGACGTCGCGACATTGCTGCACGTCCCCTTCGTCACGACCAACAACCCCGACGACGCGTTCGGGTCGGCGAACTCCAAGGGGTGGAAGTACGCGTGGGACGTCTTCTTCAAAGAGGAGACACAGGCGAAGACGGTCGCCAAGTGGGCCAACGTGTGCGCCAGCAACAAGAAGGTTGCCCTTTTCAACGATACCGAGAAGGACGGCACCTTCGAGCGGCCGCTGTACGAGGCTGCGGTGAAGGCAGACGGTGACAGGGTCGTGGGCACATACACCTTTCCGCCTCCGACGACCACATTCTCCTCGTTCATCACCAGTGCCAAGGCTGCGGGCGCTCAGATCGTCATCGGCCAGATGCTTCCCACAGCAGGGATCGCGCTCGTGAAGCAGATGAAGTCCCTCGGCTTCCAACCCGACGTGGTGATCCTGGCCAAGGCTGCGAACGCGGAGAACTGGTGGAAGGGGCTCGGCTCGCTCGCCACAGGAAGCGGGATGGAGCTCACCTGGTCGCCGGCGGCGCACTATCCCGGCACGCCCCAGATCTTGAAGACGTGGGGAAAGAAGCTCAGTGTCGACACACTCGCCTCAGCCGTTCCCGACTTCGGCGCGGCGCAGGTCCTGCTACAGGCCATCTCCAAGGCGCGCTCGACGAACGCCGCGAAGGTGAACGCAGCGATCGCCAAGACCAACGGTATGTTCGCCGTCGGGCACGTGAAGTTCTCGAAGAACCACACGGCGGTCACCCGGTACCTCGTCGGCCAGTGGATGCACGGCAGGGTCGTGCAGGTCTATCCGCCGGTCCCCGGTGTCAAGACCGAGTGCCCGATGGCAGGGCTCAGGTAGCACCGGCGTGAGGGAGCCGCGGTCATGAACGCGACGACGCTGGTCAACGGTGTTCTGGAGGGGGGCCTCTACGCTCTGGTGGCGTTGGGGCTCTCCCTCGTCTTCGGGGTGCTCCGGCTCATCAACCTCGCGCACGGCGTGCTCGTCATCGGCGCCGCCTACGCGGCGCTGGAGCTCTTCGAGCTGTTCCGTCTCGGTCCGTTCGCCGCACTTCCGATCGTGATCGTCGTCGCTGCCATGTTCGGCTTTCTGCTGCAGCGGCTGATGCTTACGAACCTGCTGCTGAAAGGTCCCGAGGCGGGCATCGTCGGCACCTTCGGTCTCGCGGTGCTCGGAGAGGCGGCCTTCGCCGCCGCGTTCACGTCGAACGGCGTCTCTCTCCAGAGCTCCCTCGCGACGTCGAGCTTCAAGATCGGGGGAGTGACCCTCGAGATGGTGCTCGTCACCGCCTGCGCGATCGCCATCGCCTGTGCCGGTGGCCTGCAGTTCGGCCTGAAGCGCACGCGGGCCGGATCGGTGCTGCGCGCGGCGGCCAAGGATCCTTCCACTGCCGAGCTGATGGGCATCAACGTACGGTTGGTGTTCGCTCTCACCGTGGCCTTGGCCGCCGCGCTCGCCGCCGTGGGCGGGGTGCTCTACGGGGTGTCGACCGGGTTCGAGCCGACGAGCGACACGTCGTTGCTGCTGATCGCCGTGGCAGTGGTGGTGGTCGGCGGAGTGGGCAACGTCACCGGCACGCTCGTGGCCGGTCTCGCCATGGGTCTCGTGCAGGCGATCTCGGTCAGCGTCTTCGGAGGGGGCTATGCCGACTTCACGGTCTACGTGCTCTTCTTCGTGGTGTTGATCGCCCGACCCAAGGGGCTCTTCGGTCAGGGTGCACTCTGACATGGCGACGACCGCGCTTTCTCGTGCACCGGGATCGGTCGCTCCGGCGTTGCCGCTCCGCCGACGCGGCATTGCCGCGTTGGGTGCCCTCGTCCTTGCGGGCGCCGCGTGCCTCGCTCTGGGGGAGGTCGGCGGTGCCGGGGTACTGAGCCTCGGGACGACGCTCTTCGCGTACGTCGCTCTGGCGCAAGCCTGGAACATCCTCGGCGGCTTCAGCGGGCAGATGTCCCTCGGGGTGGGCGCCTTTGTCGGGACGAGCGCGTACGCGATGGCCCTCACGATGACCCGCCTCGGCTGGTCGTGGCTCCCGGGAATGGTCGCCGGCATGGTCGTGGCCGGTGCCCTGAGCGCCCTGCTCGCGTTGCCGCTCCTCCGACTGAAGGGCGACTACTTCGCGGTCGGGACGTTGGCGGCGACCTTGGCGCTCGACGCCTGGTTCGACAACTGGAGCTTCGTGAACAAGTCCATGGGGGTTTCGGTCCCCATCCAGGCGGTGCCCGGGCAGACCGAGATGTACGTGATCGGACTCGTGGTCGCGCTCTTCGCCGTGGGGAGCGCGATCGTGATGCGCTGGAGCACGTTCGGGGTGCGCCTGCTGGCGATCCGGGAAGACGACCTCGCTGCGCGGCTGCTGGGGGTGAACGTCTCGGGTTACCGCCTCGTCGTCATGGTCGTGAGCGGGATGCTCATCGGGCTCGCCGGCGGCGTGTTCGCCCTCAGCCTGGTGAGCTTCGTGCCCGACGGCATGTTCGCCATGTCCTGGACGATCGAAGCGCTCGTGATGGTCGTGATCGGTGGGATGGGAACGGTGATCGGGCCGATCGTCGGTGCCGTCGCCGTCTACTACGGCATCACCACCGAGCTGGCCAATTTCCCGACGCTGAGCCTCTTCTTCGAAGGAGGGTTGCTCCTCGTCATCGTGCGGTTCGTGCCTGGCGGGCTCTGGCCCTTCGTCGTGAGGTCTGCCCGCCGGTCCCTCGAGTGGCGCGGTCCGGCGATCCGGAGCGCTCGGGCCACGCCACCGCCGTCGTGAAAGCTCGTGCCCACCACTTCGACGTGCGTCGCACACCACGGCCGCGGCACAGCCTCGAGTTGGAGCGCTCACGTCAAGCGGAGATCCTCCTGGTGAAGCGTCTCGGCATCTCGAGAATCCCGGTCGCGCCTGGTCTGCACACTCTTCCGCTGGCCGGCTGCGCACCTTCCTGGCGGCCTGCGCTTGGCCCCCTGGGCCGGCATCGTGGATGCCCAGACGCAGCCATCGAATGGGCCGCACTGGTCAGGGTCAGGGCAGCGCCGAGCAGACGGCTCGCGCGGGGCGAGCACCGAGCCCGGGCTGTCAGGGCCGTGCGAGTGCAGGGTGACCGAGTGCCCGGCTTTGGCGAACGAGGCGTCCGAGAAGAGGCACTTCGGATTCCTGCCGTATACGAACCACCCTTGCGGCCCGAGGCCCGCGGGCCTGCGCTCGAAGACCATTCCCGTTACTCCGCCGGATCCGCCGCTCGCTTGGTAGGGCGTGACCGCGACGAAGAGCGTCATGTTGGCGTGCCTCCAGGCGCACTTGTCCTGGGCGACCCTGTCTACCGTCGTCTCGGAGAGCCTGCCCTTCGGGGCAACCTTCACCCCAAGGGCCGGGGCGGTCAAGTTCGCCGGGGCGAGAACGCACGGATCGGGCAGCGTCCGCACTGCAGCCGACGGAGAAGAAGGGTCGCCGAGAGAGCGAGTACGAGAACCATCGCGGCGGCTGCGA